>NZ_JBCPDN010000005.1:31052-58576 GCF_040915425.1 Collinsella aerofaciens
ACCTTACCGCCGGAACCGATGACGTCGCGGATCTTATCGGTCGGAACCTGGATGGAGACGATGCGCGGAGCGGTGCTGCGCGTGGTGTGGCGCGGCTCGGGGATCACATCGAGCATCTTCTGCAGGATGAAGGCGCGACCCTCCTTGGCCTGCTGCAGGGCGCGGGCCAGGATGTCGAAGGTGAGGCCGGTGGCCTTGTTGTCCATCTGCAGAGCAGTGATGCCCTCGGTGGTGCCAGTTACCTTAAAGTCCATGTCGCCCAGGAAGTCCTCGAGACCCTGGATGTCGGACAGGACCACGGTCTTGCCCTCCTCCTGGATCAGACCCATGGCGATACCGGAGACCGGGCGCTTAATGGGCACGCCGCCGTCCATAAGGGCGAGCGTGGAGCCGCAGGTCGAAGCCATCGAAGAGGAGCCGTTGGACTCCATGACCTCGGAGACGACGCGGATGGCGTAGGGGAATTCGTTCTCGTCGGGGAGCACCGGAAGCAGAGCGCGCTCGGCCAGGTTGCCGTGGCCAATCTCGCGGCGCTTGGGGCTGCCCATGCGGCCGGTCTCGCCGGTGCAGAACGGCGGGAAGTTGTAGTGGTGCATGTAGCGCTTGCCCTCGGTGGGCTCGATGGTATCCAGACGCTGCCCCTCGTTGAGCATGCCGAGCGACAGGACGGAAAGCACCTGGGTCTGGCCGCGCTGGAACAGGCCGGAGCCATGAACGAGCGGCAGATAGTTGTCCTTCACCATGATGGGACGGATCTCGTCGGCAGCACGGCCGTCGACGCGCTCGCCAGTCTCGACGACCATGGTGCGCATGGCCTTCTTCTCGAGCTTCTTGAGCGCCACGGGGATCTCGCGCTCCCAGGCGGCCTGCTCCTCGTCGGTGAACTCGGCGCGGATGGACTCCTTCAGCGCCTCGACCTTACCGATGCGGGAAAGCTTATCGGCGTCGCGCAGGGCAGCGGCCATCTCGTCGTAGTGGGCGAAGATGCGCTCCTGGACCTCCTCGACGGGCTGGTCGAGCGGGTACTCCTTCTTAACGATAGCGCCGTTGACCTGCTCCCACTCGGCGACGAACTCGTCTTGGGCCTGGCAGAAGGCAGCGAGGGCCTCCTGACCAAACTTCATAGCGGCGAGCATGTCGTCCTCGGAGATCTCCTCGGCGCCGGCCTCGACCATCGAGATGAAGTCGGCAGAGCCGCCCAGCTCCAGGTCCAGGTCGGAGTTCTCGCGCTCCTCATAGGTGGGGTTGACGATAAACTCGCCGGTCTCAACGTTGCGGCCGATGCGCACGCAGGCAAGCGGACCCTCGAAGGGCACGCCGCCGAGCGTCATAGCCAAAGAGGCACCCATGACGTTGATGACGTCGAAGGGGTTAACCTGGTCGGCGACGAGCGAGGTGGCGACGATGTGCACCTCGTTGCGGAAGCCGTCCGGGAAGCTCGGGCGGATCGGGCGGTCGATCATACGAGCCGTGAGCGTAGCCTTCTCGCTGGGACGGCCCTCGCGCTTGAGGTAGCCACCCGGGATGCGGCCGGCAGCGTACATCTTCTCGTTGAAGTCGACGGTCAGCGGGAAGAAGTCGTAATTTTTGCGCTCCTTGGAGACGACCACGGTGTCGAGCATCGTGGTGTCGCCCTGCTTGACCAGACAAGCGCCGGTGGCCTGCTTGGCAAGCTCGCCAGACTCGAAGGTGTAGGTCTTGCCGTACAGCTCAAAGGTCTTGGATACGAGTGTCATTGTTCTCCTTTACCCCACAGGCCCCTTGCCTGCGGGCTTCTCATGTGACGCGGGCCCCCTGCCCCCGCCACGCTTCAGAGCGTGATTGTTCACGCCCTTACACAAAAAGAGCGCCCCGCTGCGCAGGACGCTCTTAGCATGTACAAATCCTTACTGGATGTTGTCGCGGATGCCCAGAGCCTTGATGAGCTCACGGTACTCGACGATGTCGTTCTTCTTGATGTAGGAGAGAAGACGACGACGACGGCCGACGAGCATGAGCAGGCCACGACGGGTGTGGAAGTCCTTCTGGTGGGACTTCATGTGCTCGGTCAGCTCCTTGATGCGCTCGGACAGGATGGCGACCTGAACCTTGGGGTTACCGGTATCGACCGGGGAGTTACCGAACTGGGCGGTCAGCTCCGCCTTGCGCTCTTTGGAAACAGTCATTGTTTCACCTTTCGATTCGCGTCGCCCGCGGGCGACTCTATTCGCCTCGGACTGGGAAGCCGCCGGTGGAGCGAACATCCAAGGTCGAGGTACCAACAGGTCGGTATGTTACCACAAGCGGCGCGAGCCTGCGCATCATCACCGACCCAACATGAATTCCATCGCACGGAGCCGCTGATCGGTGTGCGTGGCGGCCCAAACATGCGAAAGCCCCAGCAAAAACGCAGCCGTATGCGGATCGATTCGCTCGGCCATGAGTTCATCGAACGTCATAGACATGAGGGCGCGAAGCCATGCAACCTCGCCGGTTGAGACCAACTCGGCACCCGGAACGCTCGACGCGCATGAGCCGCACATGAGGCCACCCGCCTGGGGCGAAAAATACGACAGCATGGGGTCTCCGCACAGTACGCATGCCGAGAAATCGGGTCGATAACCAACGTGCGACAGCAATTTAAAGACAAAGGCCGCCACGAGCAGGTCCATATGCGCCGAGTCGAGCCCGCTGCCGACAAGCGTGAGCGCCCGTTGCGTGATAGCAAAGGTAAATGGATCCTCGGCATCCTCGAACGAGCACACACGCGCAACCTCGGCAATCGCGCTGGCGGCACAGGTCGTCTCGTAGTCAGGAGTGGCACCGAGCGGCGCCTCCATAAGCTCGGCCTGAGAAACCACGTCGAGCGACCGTCCATGCGCGAGCAGCATATCGACGGTACAGAAGAGCTCGCAGCGGGCAGCAAGACGACCGCCAGGCTTACGTGCGCCCTTAGCCACGGCACGCACCTGCCGCCCCCGTTCGTCGAGCATCGTCAAGATCAAATCGGTTTCCTTGAGCTTGGTCTTGTCGAGGACGAGCACCTTTGTGCGATATGTGCGAGAGCCTGCCATGAACGCGGAGGCTTAATCTTCGGCGTTATAGCCAAAGCGGCGGATCTGCGCCTCGTCATCGCGCCAGCCGGCCTTGACCTTCACGTCGAGCTCCAAAAAGACCTGGGTGCCAAAGATACGCTCAAGGTCACGACGGGCATCGATGCCGATATGCTTGATCATCTCGCCGCCCTTGCCGATGATGATGCCCTTCTGCCCCTCGCGCTCGACGTAAATCGTGGCGTGCACGCGCAGGACCTTCTTAGTCTGCTCGAGCGCGTCACAGATAACGCCCACGGAGTGAGGGATCTCGTCGCGGGTGCGACGCAGGACCTTCTCGCGCACAAACTCGGCCACGAGGGTCTCGTCGGACGCGTCGGTGCCCATGTCCTCGGGGAACCAGCGCGGGCCTTCGGGCAAGAAGTGAGCGACGGTCTCGATAAACGCATCGACGTTGAAGTTCTTGACCGACGACGTCACGATCTCGTCATCATATTCCATGAGCTCGTGAGCTGCCTTAAGCTGCTCCATGACCTGTGCGGGGTCGGCCTCATCGGCCTTGGTGAGCACCAGGACCTTCTTGGAACGAGCGTTCTTGACGCGCTCGGCAACCCAGGCGTCTCCCCTGCCAATGGGTTTGGTAGCATCGATCAGAAACGCGACGACGTCTACGTCATTGAGCTCAAACAGGGCGCTCTTATTAAGCTCAGAGCCCAGGCCGTCCTTGGGCTTGTGGATACCCGGCGTATCAACGAAGACCAGCTGGTAACCGGGGCGGTTGACCACGGCACGCATACGGCGGCGGGTCGTCTGGGCCACCGGAGAAGTGATGGCGACCTTCTTGCCGTAGCAGGCGTTGAGCAGCGTGGACTTGCCGGCGTTGGGGCGACCGACCAGGGCCACAAAGCCGCTGCGGAAACCGGGTTCTACGTCGCCAAAGCCCGCGAGGCTCTCGCCCTCGACGCACAGGGCATCGAGCTCCTCGTCGCTCATACCCTCAAACGGGTCGAACTCCTCGACCTCGTCAAACGAATCGGCACCTTCAGCCTCGTCCAGGACCTCGTCATGCAAAACTTCATCGGTAGGCTGCATATTGTCGGACATGGGAATCCCTTTCTAAATAAAGTCGAGCGCGTGGGCAAAGACAAGCAGGCCCACGATCGCGGCGGTAATGGAAAGAACGTATACAGAGGCAGCAGCAATATCCTTCGCGCGCTTGGCCAGCGGATGCAGCTCCTGGGTCGCCAGGTCGACAATCGCCTCCATGGCGGTATTGCACAGCTCGCCGTGAATCACCAGGCCGCAGCAGATGATGACCGTAGCCCACTCGGCAATATCGAGCCCCACGATGCAGCCGGCAATAACGGTGCACACGCCCGCCACGAGCATGACCTTGATATTGCGCTCGGTCTTGACGGCGGTGACGAAGCCCTCCATAGCGTATGAGAACGACTTTAAAAAGGACGGATGTTCCTTGTTCGATCCGGGAATCATAGACGGCTCCTAGTCGTGGGCATGATTGGTTATGGGGCCGACATGGACCAGCTTGGGGTCCTCGCCGCGCTCAAGCGCCAGGTCGCGCAGGATGGCATCCTCGCGTGCCTCCATGACCTCAGCTTCATCGTCCTCGATGTGGTCATACCCCAGCAGGTGCAGCATTCCGTGCACGAGCATCAGCCGGCACTCGTCGGCGGGACTGTTACCAAAACCGGGGGCCTGGCGGGCAATAACCTGCGGGGCCAGGATAATATCGCCGAGCTCGAGCGTCTCGTCGGCGGGAATGTCCTCGTCAAAGGCCGAGTCGCATTCAAACGAGAGCACGTCGGTCGTGCGATCGA
The DNA here is from genome assembly GCF_040915425.1 of Collinsella aerofaciens. Lineage (GTDB taxonomy): Bacteria > Actinomycetota > Coriobacteriia > Coriobacteriales > Coriobacteriaceae > Collinsella > Collinsella aerofaciens_BW. Next base: position 35,923 of record NZ_JBCPDN010000005.1, read on the forward strand.
TGCCACGCCACTCAAGGTTGAGCTCGTGCATCTCGTCCTCATCGACATACGAAAGGGAAATCTCGACCTCACGCTCAACACCCTCGGCGGCAAGCACAACTCCGCTGATGTGCTCCACCTCCTGGGCATCAAGCAGCGTATCGAGCTCGGCATCGTTGCTGATCAATACACTCAACGGGACTCCTTTCGGTCGCGCGAGCGCTGCTCACGCACGTCATCATAAGCATCGTAGGCCTCGACGATGCGCCCCACCAAGGCATGGCGCACCACGTCGGCGCGCTCCAGGTGAGAAAACGCCACATCGTCGACACGGCCCAAAATCTTCTCAACGTCGGCAAGACCGCCGCGACGACCCACCAGGTCACGCTGGCTCAGGTCGCCAGTAATCACGAACTTGGAATTAAAACCAAGGCGCGTCAGGAACATCTTCATCTGCTCGGGCGTCGTGTTTTGTGCCTCATCGAGCACCACAAAGGCATCACTCAGCGTTCGACCGCGCATGTAGGCAAGCGGGGCGATCTCGATCACGCCACGCTCCATAAGCTCATCGGTGCGTTCGCGATCCATCATGTCAAAGAGGGCATCATAGAGCGGACGCATATACGGGTCGATCTTTTCCTCAAGAGTGCCGGGCAAAAAGCCCAGGTTCTCCCCCGCCTCGACAACCGGGCGCGTCAGGATCAGGCGGCCTACCTCATGGCGCTTGAGCGCGGCGACGGCGAGCGCCATAGCCAGATAGGTTTTACCGGTACCGGCGGGACCGAGGCCAAACGTGATGGTAGAAGAGCGGATGGCATCCACATAGCGCTTTTGACCGAGCGTCTTGGGGCGGATGACGCGACCGCGATACGATAGCAGCACGTCATCGCGCAGCGATGAGGCATCATGCTCGCCGTCGCGCAGAACGGCCAGACAGCGCGAGACATCATCGGCAGAAAGCGTGCGCCCGACAGCGGCCTCGCGAAAGGCGTGTTCGAAAAAACGAGCGACCAGCTCGACCTCGTCCGGATCGCCGCTCACGGCGATGCTGTCACCGCGGGCAACCACGTGTGCGCGCACCAAGTTCTCGAGTGCACGAAGGACGCCGTCGCCGGCGCCCAAAACGCACGAGGGGTCGATACCCTCGGGAACGGTAAGTCTAATCTTCGAGGCTTCCATGAACCTCCCTGCGTGCGTGGACCAAGCCGGAATCATCGACTCCGATGATAGCAACATCGAGCAGGCACGGGGCTGTGAGTCCACAGGTATCATCAAGACGGGCATGATGGAACGAGCCGAGCGTCAAATTGTCACCGTACTCAAGCACGGCGCGCTCGACGGTGCCCACGCGACGGCGGGCATCGGCAACCGCGAGCTCCTGATCCGTCGCGCGCATGCGACGGCTGCGCTCGGCCATAATCTCGGGCGGTACCTGGTCGGGCATGTCGGCGGCGAGGGTGCCGGGGCGTTTGCTATAGCGGAACACATGCATGCGCGAAAAGCCCACGCGACGGCACAGCGCCAGCGACTCCTCGAACTCCTCGTCCGTCTCGCCAGGAAAACCGACGATAACGTCGCACGAAAGAGACGCCTGTGGCAGGTTAGAGCGAATCATGCGCACCGTATCCTCAAAGGCCTCGGCACTATAGGGACGGCCCATGCGATGCAGCGTCGCCGTGCAGCCAGACTGCACGGGCAGGTGCAAAAACGGCGCGATACGCTTCGGATAGCGAGCCATCACCTTGAGCAAGCGCTCGGAAATATCCATGGGCTCCACCGAGGAGATGCGCACGTGGGCGATCTCGGTGCGCTCCATGATGGCCTGGAGCAGCTCATCGATCTCGACATGTTCGTCGGTCGCGCTCTTGCCGTCATAGGCACCCAGATTCACGCCGGTCAGCACGACCTCGGGCACGCCGGCCTCCTGGGCTTCACGCACCTGTTCGAGCACAGACTCGACAGGCACGGAACGCTCGGGGCCGCGGGCCTTCCATACGATGCAATAGGTGCAGCGGTGGTTGCAGCCATCCTGGATTTTCACACCCAGCCGCGAACGACCGAGCGCATCGACCACGTCGCCATCGCTGCAGGCGGGCACGCTATCAGATTCGACACCCAGCACCTCGCAGACGCGCTCGGCGACGTCAATCTTGGACGGTTCGGCGATCACGCGATCCGAAAGCTCCAACAGCTCCTCGGGATGCAAATTGACCACGCAACCGGTCACGAGCACATAGGGCTCGTTTGGATGGGCCAGCGCATGACGGACGGCCTTACGGGTCTTGGCCTCGGCCTCGCCCGTAACGGCACAGGTGTTAATGACGATCAGATTAGCATCTTGGGGCTCAACCATAGCAAAGCCCAAGCGCATAAGATCGGCAGTGATACGGTCGGACTCAACCCGGTTGACACGACAACCGAGGTTGACGACGGAAATATGGGGTGCGAGCACACGGGCTCCTTAATCGAGGATGTCGTCGAGGGCACTCTTGATACGGTCGGTCACCGACTTCTTACCGGATGCGACGTCATCGCCCATCTCGTCGGCAAAGGCGCGAAGCAGCTCGCGCTGCTTGTTGGAGAGATTGGTGGGGACGACCACGCGCAGCTGCACGACCAGACGACCGCGCGAACCGCCACCGCCGATACGCGGCATGCCGTAATTGTTGACGCTCACGGTGTCACCGTACTGGGCGCCGGCGGGAACCGCCACCTTGACGACCTCGTCAGGCATAATGCCATCAACCTCGATCTCGCAACCGAGCGCGGCCTGCGCAATCGAGATATCGCTCACCAGATACAGGTCATCGCCATTACGCTTAAAACGCTCGTGGTCGGCGACACGCACGTTGACGATCAGGTCGCCCGACGGCTCGCCACGAAGGCCGGCCTCGCCAAAACCGCTCACGCGCAGCTGGCGACCGGTCGAAACACCGGCGGGAATATCGATGTCAATCTTTTCGTGAGAAGGCGTGCGGCCCTGGCCATCACAGGTCTCGCAGGGATGATCGATAACCGTGCCTTCGCCGTGGCAGTCGGGACAGGGCGAAGAGGACTGAACCTGGCCCAGGAAAGAACGCTGGACCGTCGTCACATAGCCTGTGCCGTGACAGCGGCTGCACTGCTTTTCGGTCGCGCCCTCGGACTTACCGGTACCATTGCAGTCCTCGCAAGGAGCAAGACGGTCGTAGCTGATCGTCTTTTTGCAGCCGAGCGCCGCCTCCTCGAGCGTCACCGAAAGGGAGATGGCCATATCGCGACCGCGACGGCGCTCGCGACGGCTGCGAGCGCCACCACCGGCGCCACCGCCAAAGAACGACGAGAACAGGTCGTCCATGCCCATGCCACCAAAGATATCGTTGATGTCGACATAGCCAGAGCCACCGGGGCCGTCCGCGGTGCCGTAACGGTCGTAGTTAGAACGCTTCTGCTCGTCGGAAAGAACGGAATAGGCCTCGTTGAGCTCTTTGAACTTGGCCTCGGCCTCGGGGTCGTCCGAAACATCCGGGTGTACCGTACGGGCTTTCTTTAGAAACGCGCGCTTAATCGTCCGCGCGTCGGCATCCTTGTCAACGCCAAGTACCTCGTAGTAATCCCTATTTTCCGACACGACCGAATCCTTCCAACTTTCATTATTGTCACAGTGCGTCCTATACCCAAGCTGGGCCGGGCGCAAACAGAGGGTTTGATGTTATTGCATTCCGTACGGCGAAAGCACGGCCCGCTGTGAGCAGCTCGCGAACCAAACCGACACGAGCGCGAACATAAAACCGTTGGCAAATCCATTGGCAAACTGCATCGCACCGCGCTTCCACCACAGCAGACTGCGATGAAGCACGCCGTCCGACAGCACCATGAACAAGCCCATGGCAAACGGGATGAAGCACATCATGGCAAAGGCGGAGAACACGCCCGAGATGGCCGACAGTACCAAAAACGGCGCGATGATACCCATGAGGTAGAAGCCGGTGCGAGCCTTACCCTCTAGGCGCTCGGCCTCAACATGCGCGCGACCGACCAGGTCGCCGCCCGAAGCGCCGTTCGTACCGGCGTGACCCATGTTGGGGATGCGCACCTCGTCGCCATCATGCGTGCCGGCGGGAAACTCAATCGTCTGCTCGGAGGTCACACGGATACGGCCGCTGCCACCGCAATCGGGGCACGGGTCGGCAACCACTTTGCCGGAACCGCCGCACTCAGGACAAACCGTCTGGAACGTGCCCGCGCCAAACAGGAAGGACAGGTCCACATCGATATGGCCGCGTCCACCGCAGCTCGGACAGGTGTGGGCATGCTCTGACGAAACGGAGCCCGATCCGCCACAATGTCCGCAGGTGTCAAAGCGGGTGTAGCGAACGGTCTTGTGGGCACCGCTCTTGGCCTCCTTGGCGTCGAGCTTGATATCGACGACCACGTTGGCGCCACTCTCGGGATTGTAGGCCGCCTGGCCGCGACGGGGCTGGCCCCAGGCGCCCCCGAAGGGGAAACCGCCGTCAAAGGGATTGCCGTAACCGGCGCTGCCGGCATAGCCACCGCCATAGGGCGAAGCCGTCGGTGCACCGGCAAAGGGATTGCCCGACCGCATGGCGTCGTAACGCGCACGCTTCTGCTCGTCCGAGAGCACGGCGTAGGCCTCGGAAACCTCTTTAAACTTTTCCTCAGCATCCGGCTCTTTATTGACGTCCGGATGGAGCTTGCGGGCCTTTTGTTGGAAAGCCTTTTGAATATCACGCGAGGTGGCGTCCTTGGAGACGCCCAAAATCTCGTAGTAATCTTTTTCGTTCATCGTCGCCATGCGCGGCAACCTCCTGCTCACAGCAGCGTATATATTGCGGTAATTCTACCCGAGCGGCCTAGGCTAGACCCCAAAACAGCTCGAACAGCATATTTCCATCGAGCCAGCCCAGGTGTGTCGGCGCTAAACGGGCGCGGGCGCGACCTGCGATAACGTCTTTTGAGGTGACACACCCCACATGTCCTTCAGCATGATCGGGCACCCAAGCGGCAAGACCCAATTCGAGCGCGCGATCGCAGGCAGCTGCCAGCTCGTCTGCAGTAATCACACTTGCCGAGTGAACCAACAGTTCGGGCCCAATGCCGCGCGTCATGCGGCAGGCGAGCATCAAATCCTCGGCCGCCGCCTCGCGATGCGACAGGTACTCGGCCTCAAACGCTGTCGCGCCATCGTCACGTTGCACCAGTCGCACGCGGTGCGCATCGCCACGAGCGGGAACGTCAGGAAACAGCCCGGCCAAGCGATCGAAATCCTCGGTATCGAGCATACCCGCGGCAGAACGACCCAAACCCAGATAGCCCTGTCCGGTCCAATAGGCAATGTTGTGGGCGCATTCATGCCCATCGAGCGCGTAGCTCGCCACCTCATACGGATGGTAGCCCGCCGAACTCAGCCGCTCGCGCGCAACGTCCATGCATGCGGCTTGGAAATCCTCATCGGGCTCGAGCGACTCATCGCGGCACGCCATGCGATAGAGGGGCGTCCCCTCCTCGAGCGTGAGCGGGTAAACCGACACATGATGCGGAGCCGCCGTCAGCACGCCATCGAGCGTGCTCTTCCAACTTGCTGCAGTCTGTCCGGGAAGCCCGCACATAAGATCGCACGACACGTCAAGCCCAGCGTTCTTGACCGTCGCAATGGCAGCGAGCGCCCGGTCGGCATCGTGAATACGGCCAATCGCAGCAAGCTCGGCGTTGTCGAGGGTTTGGACTCCCAGAGAAATGCGCGTGACGCCCACCCCGGCAAGCGCCGCGGTGAGCTGCGAAGTCAACGACTCAGGATTAGCCTCGCAGGTAAACTCAACGGGCTTGCACCACATGGAGATACGACGGGCAAGTTTCACCAGGCGCTCCCCCGCCAGCGACGGCGTGCCGCCGCCTACGTAGACCGTGCGGATCTGCCCGAGTGCCCCAGCGTTGCCAAAGGCATCGAGCCGCGCATACAGGTGCTCAAAATAGGCATCGAGCGCAGCGTCCAGGTCGCACGGTGCCACGCTTTGCGAGTCAAAGTCGCAATAGCGGCATTTTTGAGCGCAAAACGGCACGTGCACATACAGCGCGGTAACGGCCACCCTTAAGCCTCCAGCGGATGAGCGGGCACCGACTCACCGGCGGCAAGCGCGGCCTCGCAGGCCACCACGTCGCGCTCTATATCATCGACCAGCGCCATAAACTCCTCGTACGTGGAGCAGCGCACCACCTGAGCGCGCCAGGCGGCGGCATGGGGCATGCCCTTTAAATACCAGCTTGCATACGTACGGGCGCGCGACATAAGCGGCAGAAGCTCGTGCGTCAACGTCAGGTGCTCACGCAGAGCCTCCAGGCGCTCGACCGAGGAGCGAGAAGGAACCGGCGTGCCATCGAGTGCAAGGGCTCGGGCATCGCCGAACACCCACGGATTGCCGTAGATGCCGCGCGCGATAAACACCGCGCTGGCGCCCGAGTTGCGCAGATGCTCCGCGGCATCCTCGGCGGTAAACACGTCGCCCGAACCGATCACGGGAATCTCAACGGCGTCGGCAACCTCATCGACGACCGACCAATCGGCCTGGCCCGTATAGAGCTGCGTGGCGCAGCGGCCATGCACCGCCACCGCGGCAGCCCCTGCGCCCTCAAGCATCTGGGCAAATGTCGCGGCATTGCGGTCCTCGGAATAAAAGCCCTTGCGGATCTTTACGGTCACGGGAACATGCGCCGCGCCCACCGCTGCCTCGACAATCTTCTCGGCCAGGTCGGGCGTGCGCATAAGCGCCGAGCCCTCGCCCTTGGTAACGACCTTGCGAGCCGGACAGGCCATGTTGATATCAATCAATGACAGGCGATCGCCCACACGTTCCTCGACGGCAGCGACGGCACTCGCAAACTGATCGGGCTTGGAACCAAAGAGCTGCACGCAAATCTGCTGCTCCTCGTCGGCCGGCAACACCAGGCGCCACGTCTTGTTGCTGGCATAGGCAAGGCCTGCAACGCTCACCATCTCGCTGTAGGCAAGGTTGGCACCGCGACGGCGGCACATGATGCGGTAGGCGGGGTCGGTCACGCCGGCCATGGGAGCCATGAGGAACGGCTGCTCGGCATAGGCGCCCAGCAGCCGCTTGCTGTATTCAGAAAGCGCCATGAACCTACTCGTCCACCTTGAGAATCGCCATAAAGGCCTCCTGCGGGACCTCGACCGAGCCGATGGCCTTCATGCGCTTCTTGCCCTCTTTCTGCTTCTCGAGCAGCTTGCGCTTTCGCGAGATATCGCCGCCGTAGCACTTGGCCAGCACGTCCTTGCGGCGCGCCTTAACGGTGGAGCGGGCGATAATCTTGTTGCCGATGGCGCCCTGGATAGGCACCTCGAACAGCTGTCGCGGGATAATCTCCTTGAGCTTGTCGCACAGGCCGCGGGCCAGGCCATAAGCCTTATCCTTGTGCACGATAAACGACAGCGCGTCCACCTCGTCGCCCGAAAGCAAAATATCGAGCTTAACGAGCTCGGAGGGACGGTACTCGTTGAACTCGTAGTCCAGCGAGGCGTAACCCTTGGTGCGGCTCTTGAGCTGGTCAAAGAAGTCCAAGATGAGTTCGGCGAGCGGCATATCAAAGCGCATCTCGACCGATTTGCTCGTCAGATGGATCATGTCGGTTGTAATGCCACGGTGCTCGATAGCGAGCTGCATGACGGCACCGGTATACTCGGGCGGGCAGATGATCTTAGCCTTGAGGTAGGGTTCCTCGATACGCTCGATGCGCGTGGCCTCGGGAAGATCCTGCGGGCTACGGACATCGATCATTTCGCCGTCGGTCTTGTAGACGTGATAGTCAACCGAGGGGCTCGTGGCAATGAGGTCCAGATTGAACTCGCGCTCCAGGCGTTCCTTGACGACTTCCATGTGCAGCAGGCCCAGGAAGCCCACACGGAAGCCAAAGCCGAGCGCCACCGAGGTCTCGGGCTCCCACACCAACGACGGGTCGTTGACGTGCAGCTTATCGAGCGCGTCGCGCAGGTTCTCGTAGTCCTTGTTGTCGATGGGGAACAGGCCCGTATAGACCATGGGCTTGGCCTCGCGGTAACCGGGAAGCGGCTCGGGGCAGGGATTCGACGCCCACGTGAGGGTATCGCCCACGCGAACGGCCTCGGGGTCCTTCAGGCCCGTGACCACATAGCCCACCTCGCCGACCGTCAGCGCGTCGACAGGCGTCTCGGCGGGACGCTTGACGCCCACGCCATCGACCAAAAAGTCGCCCTTTGCCTGCATCATGCGCAGGGTATCGCCCTTTTTGATGGAGCCGTCAAAGACACGCACCGTGGCGACGACGCCACGATACTCGTCGAAGTACGAATCCAGAATGAGTGCCTTGAGCGGCGCGTTCGCATCGCCCTTGGGCGGAGAGATCAAAAAGACAATGGACTCCAACAGATCGTGGATACCCTCGCCGGTCTTGCCCGAGACGCACACGGCATCATCGGCAGGGATCGCCAGGTCATCCTCGATCTCGGTCTTAACCTCGTCGGGATGGGCCGAGGGCAGGTCGATCTTGTTGATGGCCGGCACAATGTCCAGATTGGCGTTCATGGCGAGCGTCGCGTTGGAGACGGTCTGCGCCTCGACGCCCTGCGTGGCGTCGACAACGAGCACCGCGCCCTCACAGGCTGCCAGCGAGCGCGAGACCTCATAGGTAAAGTCCACGTGGCCCGGCGTATCGATCAGATTGAACTGATACGTCTCGCCATCGTCGGCGTCATAGGACACGCGAACAGCATTGGACTTGATCGTGATGCCGCGCTCGCGCTCGATATCCATGGTGTCGAGCAGCTGCGACTCCATGTCGCGTTCGTCGACGGTATGGGTGAGCTCGAGGATGCGATCGCTGATCGTGGACTTGCCATGGTCGATGTGCGCAACGATTGAGAAGTTGCGGATGTGGGAAATGTCAATTGAAGTATTCATGCGGACTATCTTACCCGAGCGGTACAAAAAATGGAGCCTGTTCCATAAAACAGGCTCCATTTATGCGCGTAATCTGTGTGGTGTGAAATTTACAACTTAGGCGTTGATGCTGTTCACGAGCTTGGCAAGACCGGACTTGCGGTTGGAAGCCTGGTTCTTGTGGATAACATGCTTGGCGGCAGCCATGTCGAGACGCTTGGTGACGGTCTTGAGGGCAGCCTGGGCCTTCTCGGCGTCGCCCTCGGCGACGGCGGACTGGACGTGCTTGGTCAGCGTCTTGAGCTCGGACTTGACAGCCTTGTTACGCATGCGAGCTGCCTCATTGGTGCGGATACGCTTCTTCTGAGACTTGATGTTTGCCACTTCTGGAGTTCCTTTCGAGTTCCTTGCAAAAAATGTATGACACCTCTGAGACACGGTGAGGTCATGCAAGCGCCTACTATAGCACGCTCCCCCTCAAAGGGATAGAACGAATTTGTCAAATAGGCAGGTATCATCACGATTTTCTCAAGATGTTCGTAATCCAGAGCAAAAGCGCGGTCTGAGAATCGGCCGAACCCTTGAGCGCGAGCTCCACATCGACCGCGCCCTCGAGCGCAGCGACGAGCTCCGCCATCGAAAAGCGGCGTGCCCAGGTCAGATGATTTTTGACCTGCCAGGACTGGAGCTTGAGCGTTGCGGCCAGCTCACGACCCTGTCCGCGCGCATCGAGCGCCTTGGCGACGATTAGCTCGCGGATGCGGCCGCACAGCAATGTGTAAGTCCACACGTAGCTCTTGGCGGGCAGTAGATTGAAGAGCTCGAGCGAGCGTCGCATGTCACGGGCCGAGACCGCATTGAGAAAATCCCAGGGTTGAACCTCGGCCGTACGTACAATCCAGCGCTCAACGTCGGCAAGCTCAATCTGGGGCGCCTCGACCATCTGGGCAAGCTTAGCCAAGTCGTTATCGAGCATGCGAGTGTTTTCACCCGAACGCGAGACGAGTTCCTCGGCGGCCGCCGTCGAAATCGACTTGCCGTGCTGCGTCGCCATCTGTTGCACGCGGCGCGGTAGTTCCCAGCGCTTGGTGCCGGAGCAATCGATCACGGCCTTCTTGTCGATCTTGGCGATCGCCTTATACAGGCGCGTGTTCTTGGCAAGCGAGTCGGCGATGATGAGGCAGACCGTTGTGGGGCTGGGACTCGCCAGATACTCAACGAGCGGCTCCGAGACCGCCTTGGCGAGCTTTGAGCAGCCGTAAAGGATTACCAGGCGAAACTCGCTGCCCATCGGAAAGGTGTTAAGCGATCCGATAATGGACTCGATATCGGGGTCCTTGGTCATGTCGCGCTCGTCGAGGTTGAACTCGACCATACCCGACTTTTCCAGACGCGCTTTCATACGCGAGACGGCGTGATCGCGCTTGACTCCGTCGGTACCGACAATCAGATATGCCGGCAGCAGACCGGTTTCGGACATTGCGCTCCCCTCCCGCAGGCCTTCGTATTCGTTCCGTGCCATTCTAGCCCAGGGGCCCACCACACGCCAACGACGTCGTCACGATCGCTGGCATCGCATCGCAAAGCCATTCGCAGTCGGCGTGACGGTAATGTCGCCGTGTTCGATGGTGCACGTGAACACGCCGCCCGCTTCCTTAACGGCATCGATGCAGGCATCGGACGGATGGCCGTATCGATTCCCTTCGCCCGCGCTCGCAAGGGAAAGCTCGGGCTTCAAGACGTCCAGCAACTCACCATCGACTGAAACCTTGGAGCCGTGATGCCCAAGTTTAAGCACATCGATATCCCCCACCTCATGCACGAATTCCCGTTCTTGGTCGAGCTCGGCATCGCCGGTGAGGAGTATGCGCAGGCCCTTGCCTTCCTGAACATATGAGAGCAGCAGGACAAGCGAGTCCTCATTTCCCTCGCCATCAACGGACTCGAATGGCCACATCACGCGGGCGCAAAATAAGCCGATATCGACCGTATCCCCACGGCGCACCTGCCGATACTCCACGCCTGGTCGGTTCAATACCCCGGCAGGAGCATCCTCCAGCGCATCCGCCGCCACGGCAATCGTTCCAACCGAAAACTGTTCGAGCACGGCAGGCAGACCACCCCAGTGATCCTCATCCCAATGCGTCACAAAGACGGCATCGATATGGTGCACGTTATTGCGAACCAACGCCGCCACCACGCGCTCGTCGAGCCCGCAGTCGACGAGTGCTACTGCGCCGCCCTGGCGGATAAGAATCGCATCGGCCTGGCCCACATCGAGCACCGTCACCGAAGGCGGAGCGAATCGATCCCAGTAGGCGTACGGAATCGCAGCCAAGAGCACCAGGCATGCAAGCCCCACCGCCATAGGACGTGCACGGGGACGCGGCCACCAGACCAGCAGAACCGCCAGCAAACACGGCACTAGGTAAATCCACATGCTATCGGGCGGCACGCTCACGGATGCACCCGGCACGGCGGCAAACAGCTGCTCGAAGAACAGCGCGCAACGGGAGGCAATCATGGGCACAACGAGCGCCCAAGTCCGCAACGGTGCCACGAGCGAAAAGGGAACCAGCACGATCGACACGGGAAGCAGTACGCTCACCACCGGACCGATGACCGCATTTGCCAGCGGAGCAATGAGCGAGAACGTACCGAAGGCAGGAATGGTAATGGGAAGTGTCGCCAGTTGCGAGCACAGCGTGACGGAAAGCATGCTGGCAACGCCCGATGGCACACCCAGCTCGCCCAAAGCGTAGGTCGCATAGGGGCAAAAGCACAGAATGGCTAAGACGCTGGCACATGAAAGCTGAAAGCCCATCTCGAACAGCACCGTCGGCCGCAGTAGAACAAAGATGGACATGGTAACAAAGAGTGCCGAAAGGCCGTGCCGGCGACGCCCCGCGCCGTTTACGACAAGCGTCGCGAATACCATGCAGCACGCGCGCACGGCCGAGGGAGACGCGCCCGTAAAGGCAGCGTAGCCCACAAGCGTTATCGCCAGTATCGCCCGCTGAAGACCACGTGAGCACCGAGTCTTTTGCAATAAACCCTCGATTACAAACCCCACGATAGCCAAATGGCTGCCCGAGACGGCGATAAGATGCGCCGTTCCCGTCACCGAAAACCAGTCGCCCGCCGGCTGGGCGCGCAGCTCGGCCGAACGACCGCAGACGACACCGGCTATGAGCGCACGCGCCGGGTCGGTCGCAGCCGCGATGGACGCAAGCAGCCCATTTCGCAGCCGAAGCAGCGGCCCCGGAGAGCCCTCATCGACCGGCACAATCCGAACGGCTTGAACCTTGCGCACCTCGCCTCGGAGCACGCGCGATCGTCCATACGCATCGTTCTCAAAACGCGAAACGCGACCGATAACACGCACGTGCGCCCCGACCTTGAGCTCACGGTCAAACGATAGGCGAACCGTTGCCAGGTTCTTACCGTCCGCGCGTGCCTCGCAGGTATAGGAATACACGTCGTCGTTTATGGATGGATCACCCTGCACGACAAACTCGAGGCTGCTTGCCGCTCGACCATCGAGCGCCTTCGAGGCACTCAGCGTGCCCACAGCCCACCACACCGAGACGACCGCTCCCGCCACGAGACCGACGGACGCGGCATACAGCCACCGCTTCCAAGGGGCAAGCCGCGCACAAGATTGAGCCAGCACAACGAATACCGCCGCCGCAACGGGAATGGCCCATAGCGGCCCGACCGCCGGAGCCCGCTCCCTCAGCAGCGCATCAGCGACCATGTTGAGCACCAAGACGCAGCTCATGCACATGCCGGCACACAGGGCCATCGTCCACGGCATCAGGGGCCGCGGAGGCATCACGTGCTCGCGCTCGGTCGCACTCATACGCAGATGCAATCTTTGATTTTGGCAAGCTTCTTCTCGCCGATTCCCGACACACGCATCAGATCGTCAACCGAAGAAAAAGCACCGTTCTTTGTCCGCTCATCGATAATCGACTGGGCCATAGAGGGGCCGATGCCCGAAAGCGTCTGCAGCTCTTCTGCGCTTGCCGTATTGATGTTTACTAGGCCTGTTGCGCCATCCGCGCCCGATGATGCGGAAACCCCACCATCAACACCGGCTTCCGCAATGGACGCCTGCTGCTCCCCTACCGTTGGAACATGGATTTTTTGTCCATCAGTGACCTTAGATGCCCGATTGAGCCCCGTAACGTCTGCCTCGGGCGCCAGCCCGCCGGCGGCATCAATCGCCTGAGCCACCCGCGCGCCGTCCTTGAGACGATATACGCCGGGCGACACAACGGCGCCATCGACATCGACATAGACCTCTGCCGCGGCAGAAGCCTTAGTCGAAGAGCCTTCGGATGTCTTTCCGCTCGAAGCATCGCCGGATCCCGGCTCCACTAACGAGCCCGTACCATCAGTGCGCTCAAACGACACACCGCCGGCACCGCCGCCAAGGTTCGCCATCGCCAAGCCGCTCGCCATCGCAATGACGCCCAGCATCGCCATCACCACTGCCTTATGACCGAGCAGCTTGTCCGCCCAGCGGTCCATCTTTTTGACCCGTTCGTGTTGTTCGCGCTGCGCCATAGCAAAACCTCCCAACAACATCGTGTCAGGAAAAGAGCCCTGCAACAGCCATGCTTCAAAACCGGTTTTCGCGGTCAAACCAAAAGCTGACCAAAACCTTGCACAAATCTGTCCATTTATTCAGGCACACGTCAGCAAATGAACACTTAGCCGCAAAATGCCCAGATAGCAAAAGACCGACGATGCAAAATCACCGCCGGTCTATGCACAAATTTACTCGTGATCTTGGTAAATCTCACGCGGAGCAAGCTCCGAATGTTTGCGTTTTAAGGTCTTAGGGGCCTTATACGTGTTGCTCTCAAAGTCGATGTACTCGGTCTGCTTGAGCAGGCGCTCGATCATCTCCTCGTGATCGAACAACTCCCAGGCCTCATGCACGGCATCGAGTTTAGCGTGCGTCTCGGGACGACGCGGCATAAATAGCGTACAGCAATCGGGAGCGGCTTCAGTCGAGATATCGAACGTACCGATCTCCTCGGCGCGCGCGATGATCTCCTGCTTGTCCGAACCGATGAGAGGGCGGAACACGGGGATCTTCACGGCCTCGTTGACGGCCATGATGTTCTCAAGCGTTTGGGAGGCAACCTGCCCAAGCGATTCGCCCGTAACGATGGCCTTGGCGCCCTCGATGTGTGCAATGCGCTCGGCAACCGAATACATAATGCGGCGATACATGATCACGCGCAGATTGCTGGGACAGGTGACCGAAATCTCACGCTGGCAGTCGCCAAACGGTACCACGTACAGGCGGCCGATCTGGACACCCGGCTCAAGCGCACGGATGATGTCCTGCACCAAATACTCGCTCGTATCGGGCGTCTGCGGACGACCAGAGAAATGTACCGGCACGCACACCGCGCCGCGACGCGCGAGCATCCAGGTCGCCACCGGAGAATCGATACCCGACGACAGCAGCGTCACGACCTTGCCGGCAGAACCCACCGGCAGACCGCCCACGCCGCGCTCGGAGCGCGCATACACATAAACGCTACCCTGGACCACCAGTACGTGCACCATCGCATCGGGGTCGTGCATTTGAACCTTTTTATCGGGGAAGGCCTCACACAACACCTCGCCCACCTGACGATTGATGTCAATCGAGGTGAGCTCATAGTCGGTATTGGAGCGCTTGGCGTGCACCTTAAACGAATCGAAGGAACCAAACTCGCGCAGCGCCTTCACGGCGGCGGCACAGTACTCCTGGGGGTCGCGATTGGTGTGATACGCCAAAGACACGCGAGCAACGCCGGGAACGGTGCGAATGACACGCGCCGCCTCGTCGGCCTGATGCTCGTTAAAGGTCACGAGGATATAACCGGAAATTCGAGACACGGCATTCACGGAAAAGGCGGCCAAGGCCGCCTTGATGTTATCCATGAGGATATGCTCAAAATGTGCGCGGTTCTTACCCTTCAGTCCAACCTCGTGATAGTGGACCAGGCAGACGCGAGCCGCCATTTAGGCTTCAGCAACCTTGTGGCCGAGCGCCTTCTCGTAACGGGCCTCGTCGTAAGAGATGTCGCCGTCGACAATCTCGTCCATAGCCATCGAGATGGTATCGGCACCGGAAAGCCCGATGGTGATGTCATCGACATCCTGGACGGCAAGCACACGGTTGTGCTGGCCACGCAGCATGCTATTGATGTCGCAGGCGCGCTTGGAGGCAAGCGAAGCGAGCAGGAAGCGGTTGTGATCGGTCTTCTCCAGAAGATCGTCAATGCAAGGCTTTACAACGGACACGGACCTCAGATCCTTTCATGCATATCGAGAACGCGAACGAGCTCATCGGTCGCGCGGTCGAGATCGTCATTAACCACGACGTCGTCGTAGCGGTCGGCAAGGGCAAGCTCATCGGCGGCGTTTGCCATACGCAGCTCAATCGTCTCGGGCGTCTCGGTACCGCGACCGACTAGACGCTCGCGGAGCACCTCAAGCGAAGGCGGCTTGATAAAGATCAGCACGGCCTCGGGGAAACGCTCCTTCACCTGCAGGGCGCCCTGGACATCGATCTCCAAAATCAGAGACGCGCCCGAGGCGAGCTTGGATGTGACCTCGCTCACCAACGTGCCGTAGCAGTTACCGTGGACCTCGGCCCACTCAACAAACTCGCCGTTTGCCACGCGGCGGTCGAACTCCTCGCGCGTCAGAAAAAAGTAGTTGACGCCGTCGACCTCACCTTTGCGTGGTGCTCGCGTGGTAGCCGAAACCGTCAGGCCCAGGTTCGAGCGGCGCTCGCGCACACGAGTGACGAGCGTACCCTTGCCTGCGCCTGACGGTCCAGAAATCACAAAGAGCTTGGAATCCTGAGCGCTCACTTATTTGGTCAGCTGCTCGAGGAGCTGCTCGCGCTGACGGACGCCGAGGCCCTGGACGCGACGGGTAGCGGAGATACCGAGCTCCTCCATGATCTTGGCGGCCTTGGCCTTGCCATAACCAGGAAGAGACTCGATGAGGGTGGAAACCTTCATGCGGGAAGCGATGGGGTCATCGGAGTTGAGCACGGACTCGAGGGACTTCTCGCCCTTCTTGATCTGCTCGCGAAGCTCAGCGCGGGCGTGACGTGCGGCAGCAGCCTTCTCAAGAGCCTGCTTGCGCTGCTCATCGGTAAGCTGAGGGAGTGCCATTCGTACCTCCAAATAGTTGGGTTATATCTGATTCAATAATTGGCATTTTAGCACGTAGAACGTACAAAATGCCCAGTCGCGGCTCCATAGGTTAGACGATACCCGCAAAAAGTGCAATATACTGCGCCCAAAGTTAAGCCCCTGACCTGCGATTCCACACAAAGGATGGGAAAGTTTACGCAGGCACAGGGGCTATTTTGTGCTAATGAGACCCAAAAGTGGTGACTTAGGGGAATCTTTTACGCGACGTTTTCGACCAGCTCAGCGACGATGGCGTCAAAGGCGGCAACCGGATCGTCGGCACCGGTGATGGGACGGCCCACCACAATGTGGCTTGCGCCACGCTCGATAGCCTGGGAAGGCGTCGCCACGCGGGACTGGTCACCAAGGGCGGCACCCACCGGACGCACACCCGGAGTCACGATCAGGGCATCGGGGCCCAGCAGCTCACGCATGTCGTGAGCCTCCATCGGCGAGCACACGATACCGTCGATGCCGTTGGCCTGAGCGAGCTTTGCCAGGCGGGCGGCCTCCTCGGCCACGGGCGGCTCGACGCCGATCTCGCTCAAGGCATCCTGGTTCATGCTCGTGAGCACGGTGATGGCGACGAGCTTGGCGCGGTCCTCGCGCGCCTCCTCGGCGCCCTCGCGGCAGGCAGCGAGCATGGCGCCCGAACCCAAGCCGTGGACCGAAAGCAGATCGGCACCGGCAAGCGAGGCCGAGCGGGCAGCACCGCGAACCTGATGCGGAATATCATGGAACTTAAGGTCAAGGAAGACCTTAAAGCCCAGGTCCTTAAAGGTCTTGACGATCTCGGGGCCCTCAGCGTAATAGAGCGTCATGCCAACTTTGAGCCAAGCGGCATGACCAGAAAGCTCGTGGGCGAGCTCGAGTGCGCGCTCACGGTCGCAGTCGAGGGCGACGATCACACGGTCGCGGGCATCGGTCTCTAGCATTCGAAAGCACCTACCAGCTCGTTGATGTCCTTTACGCCCTGGGACTCCGCCCAGGCCTCGAGCTCGTGCGCGATCTTGAGCGAAGCGCACGGATCGACGAAGTTGGCCATACCGACCGACACGCAGGTGGCGCCAGCCAGGATAAACTCGGCCGCATCCTCGCCCGTCATGACACCGCCGACACCGTTGATGGGGATATCGACGGCCTGGGCAACCTCCCAGACCATGCGCACGGCGATGTGGTGGCACAGCGGGCCCGAAAGGCCGCCCTTGGGCTTGGCCACGCGGGACTTGCGGGTATGGACGTCGATGGCCATGCCCTGGATGGAGTTGATGACTGAAAGACCGTCGGCGCCGGCAGCCTCGAGGGCCTTGGCGATCTCGGCGACGTTGACCGGCGCCATCTTCACGAACAGCGGCTTATCAGTCACCTTACGGCAGGCAGCCATAACGGAAGAGGCGCCCTCGGGCGTAGAGCCCATGGCGGCACCGCCGGCGGCGATATTAGGGCAGCTCACGTTGATCTCATAGCCGGCAGCCCAGGGGCACAGCTCAACATACATCTCGAGTGCGCGGACAAACTCGTCAACGGAGTGACCGGCGACCTGGCAGATGACCTGGCAACCGTCCTTGGAGAGCTGCTCGAGCCACGGACCGGACTCACGGGCAAAGGCAGCCACGCCGGGGTTCTGAAGGCCCACGGAGTTGATCATACCGCCGGGAATCTCGGCCATGCGGGGCGCGGGGTTGCCGGGCCAGGGCTCGGCAGCGCAACCCTTGGTAGTGATGGCGCCTAGCTGGGAAACATCAAAGAAGTTCTGGAACTGCCAACCGTAGCCAAAGGTACCGGCTGCGGTGTTGATGGGGTTCTGCATCTTGACGCCGCCGAAATCGACGGCCATGTTCACGGTACCCACTAGAAGACCACCACCTTGGAAGCATCGAACACGGGGCCGCACATGCAGGCGCCCTTCATACCGTCGACCGTCTCGACATTGCAGGTGTTGCAGGCGCCAAAGCCACAGCTCATCATGCGCTCAAGCGACACCTCGCAGTACGCACCGGCCTCGGCGGCAGCGGCGGCGACTTTCTTCATCATGACAGCGGGGCCGCAGCTGGCCACATAGTCGTAGCCGCCCTCGCCGAGCAGCTCGGCTGCCGGGTCGGTGCAAAAACCGTGCGTGCCCAGCGTGCCATCGTCGGTGCACACGTTAACCGTGGCGCCCAGCGCGCGGAACTCATCGACACCCACGGCCTTGGAAGCGGTGCCAAAGCCCAGGCACACATCCACATCAACACCCTGCTCGGCAAGCATACCGGCAAGACACAGTACAGGCGGAACGCCGATGCCACCGGCGACGAGCAGGGCCTTCCTGGTGCCCTCGGGTACCATCCAGCCACGGCCACCGGGGCCCAGCAGGTTAGAGGTGGAGCCAGGGCCCATCTGGGACAAACGACGGGTATCGTCGCCCACGACGGCGTACCACAGCTCGACGGTACCGGCCTCGGCGTCGGCGCGATAGAAGCTCAGGGGCACGCGAAGCAACGAGGACGCATCGCCGGGCACGGCAATGTTCACAAACTGACCGGGCTTGAGCGCACTTGCAAGCTTGGGGGCCGAGATGACGAGCGAGAAGATGCCGTCGGCGATCTCCTGGTTCGAGACGACCTCGAAGTCGTGCATGCGTGCAGTGGAAGGTGTGGGCATAGACGCTCCAATCCCCCATGCGATTGCATGGTCAAAACGAACAGAAAGCGCGGCACCGCAAGGGCACCGCGCACAAAAGCGATAAGGCTATGCTAGCAGATGCAGCCGTCGGCGAGCGTCTGCTTACCGCCGACAAACACATCGGTGGCACGACCGGTAAGCGTGCGGCCGGCAAAACCGGAGTTCTCGGCGCGCGACTCATAACCGTCCTCGCCGACCGTCCAGGTGGCAGAGGGGTCGAACACGGTCAGGTCGGCAACGGAGCCCGCCTTGACCTGAACCTGGTCGAGGCCCAGGATCTCGCGCGGCTTGATGGCCATGAGCTCGACCATGCGGCCCACGCTCATCTTGCCCGTGTTGACCAGCTCGGTGAGTACGAGCGACAGCGAGGTCTCGAGGCCAATCATGCCAAAGGGCGCAAGCTCAAACTCGCGGGCCTTCTCCCACGGGGTGTGGGGAGCGTGATCGGTGACGATAGCGTCGACGGTGCCGTCGATGACACCCTGACGGATGGCCTCGGCATCCTCCTCGGTACGCAGCGGCGGATTGACCTTGAGCGAGGTGTTGTAGGTCTCATCCAGGTCGTTCTCGGTCAGGAACATGTGGTGCGGGGTGGCCTCGCAGGTAACCTGAACGCCAGCGGCCTTACCTGCACGCACGATCTCCAGGCCATGGGCGGTGGAGATGTGCTGGATGTGCAACTTGGCACCAGTCAGCTTGGCGATCTCGATGTCGCGGGCGATCTGGAGCTCCTCGCCGGCAGCCGGCCAGCCCTCGAGAGCCAGACGGGTCGAGACCTTGCCCTCGTTGATCTGGCCGTGGCCGACCAGGTCCTCGTCCTGGCAGTGGCTCATGAAGACCTTGCCGAACATCTTGCCGTAGTCCATGCAACGGCGGAGCATGCCCGCGCCCTGCACGCCGCGACCGTCGTCGGTGAAGGCGACGGCGCCGTGGGCGACCATATCGCCCATCTCGGACATGGCCTCGCCCTTAAGACCGCGGGTCATGGCGCCCGACGGATAGACGCGGCAGTGACCGACCTCGGCAGCGCGGGACTTGACGAACTCCACGACAGTGCCGTTATCGGTGACGGGATCGGTGTTGGGCATGGAGCACACGCCGGTAAAGCCGCCCTTGGCAGCTGCGCGGGTGCCGCTCTCGATGTCCTCTTTGACCTCGTAGCCGGGCTCGCGAAGGTGAACGTGCATATCCACCAGGCCGGGGACGAGGTACTTGCCGGAAAGGTCGCGGACCTCGGCTCCCTCGACGGTGAGATTCTCGCCGACCTCGGCGATCTTATCGCCGTCAATCAGGACGTCAACGACACCGTCAAGCTCGACGGACGGGTCGACGACGTGGGCATTCTTAAGAAGCAAGGCCATTATCGGCACCTCCAAGCAGCAGATACAGGATAGCCATACGCACGCAGATACCGGCGTAGACCTGCTCCAGGATGACGGAGCGTTGCGGGTGGTCGGCCATATAGGAGTCGAACTCGACGCCGCGGTTGATGGGGCCCGGGTGGCAGATGATCGCGTCGGGCTTCATGAGCTTCTCGCGGTCCTTGGTCAGGCCGAAGAGCTTGTGGTACTCGCGAATGGTCGGGAACGGGGCACCCTCGAGGCGCTCCTGCTGCACGCGCAGCATGTAGACGACGTCCAGCTCGGGCAGGACGGAATCGAGGTCGCTCGTCACGTGGTCGCAGCCCAGGACCTCGGGCGACGGCGGCAGCAGCGTGCCGGGGGCGACGGCGTAGGTCTCGCAGCCCATGATCTTAAGGGCGGGGATCAGCGAGCCGCAAACGCGGGAGTGGGCGATATCGCCGACGACGGCGACCTTCAGACCGTGGAAATCACCCTTGTGCTCCCAGATGGTATACAGGTCGAGCAGGGCCTGCGTAGGATGGTTGTGCTTGCCGTCACCGGCGCAGATGACGCTTGCGGGCGAGTTCTGCGTGACGATGTAGGGAGCGCCGGCGTGTTTGTCGCGCACGACGATGCAGTCGATCTTATAGGCGTTGAGGGTCTCGACGGTGTCGACAAGGCTCTCGCCCTTGACCGTGGAGGTCGAGGAGCCGCCAAAGTTAAGGCTGTCGGCCGAAAGACGCTTCTCGGCGAGCTCGAAGGAGCTGCGGGTGCGCGTCGAGGGCTCGTTGAACATGTTGACGATGGTCTTGCCCTTGAGCGTGGGGACCTTCTTGATGGCACGCTCGTTGACCTCGGAGAACGCCTTGGCGGTCTCGAGGATGAGCTTGATATCCTCTTCGGAGTACTCGGTAATGTCGATCAGGTGCTTATGGTTGAACGCCACGGTACTACTCACCTCCCAGCGGCGCGGAGCCCACGTGGGAACCCGGCGCGACGTCGTTAATCTCGACGGCGGTGTGGCCGTCGACTTCCTTCATATATAGGTGCACGTTCTCCTCATGCGACGAGGGAACGTTCTTGCCGACAAAGTCCGGCGAGATGGGGAGCTCGCGGTGGCCGCGGTCAACGAGGACTGCCAGCTCAATGCGGCTCGGACGGCCCAGGTCCATAACGGCGTCGAGAGCGGCGCGGATGGTACGGCCCGTATACAGGATGTCGTCCACCAGCACGACGCGCTTGCCGTCGACGCTGAAGGGAATGTTGGTAGCGTGGATCGCGGGAGCGAAATTGGTCGCATAGTCATCGCGGTAGAAGCTGATGTCCAGGCTGCCGAGCGGAACGTCGACGCCCTCGATCTCCTTGATCTCCTCGGCGAGCTTCTTTGCCAGAAGGTCGCCGCGCGTGACGATGCCGACCAGAGCGAGGTCTTCACAGCCCTCGTTGCGCTCGAGAATCTCGTGCGCGATGCGGGTCATCGCTCGGTTGACGGCGGTCTCGTCCATGATGACCGCCTTGGGGGAAGTCGTGCCCATCGATCTCCTTCCTCACATGTCTTGACTGCTGACACAGTCAAAAAAATAGATGCTCGACCGCTCAAAGCGGACCAGACACCCACAGGAAGGGCTGCTCTTTGGCAGCAATGTAATTCCATGTGGGTATCTCGTACCCCTTTAATGGTCAAGGGATAGTGTAGCCAACCTCGAGCTTAATTGCGAGCATAAATACAGAGCAATCCGTAAACGGAGCCCAATGCTCCATAAACCTATATATATTTGTGGGACGAGCTTGAAAACGCGCGCACGAGCTGGCATAATCCCCTCTGCTGCACGCAAATCGGATCTACGTCCAGGGCCGTGGCGTGAGCACTATCGCCAAAAGAGGAATATCTCTGTGTAGATTACGCACAGTGAGCTGCTTCTGTGCTATAGTTCAGGCTTGTTTGTTAACGCGACATGTTCGTTTGTCGCCCAAGGAGGGTCAGTTATGTCCAAAGTTTGCGAAGTTTGCGGTAAGCACCCCGTTGCCGGTCGCTCCATCAGCCACTCTCACCGCGTCACCAACCGTAAGTTCCGCCCCAACATCCAGCGCGTCTACGTCGTCGTCGATGGTCACCGTCGCAAGATGAACGTTTGCTCCACCTGCCTCAAGTCCGGCAAGGTTGCGCGCTCCTAAATAAGGTCTTACCAACAAGTACCTCGGACTCTCCGGGTCAAAGACCTCGCGTTCATATAGAACTTACCAAAGGCGCTCTCCCCTACGGAGGGCGCCTTTTTGCACTCATTGGGGACAGACTTACATGAGTGTTTTCACGCATTGGGGACAGACATGACGCATGCAAGCGGCACACCGACTGGCTCCGGCCCCTGCCTCACGCTGCATCCTTCCAGCCTGCAGTTGCCTTGGTCACGCTCGTGGCGCCGATACCGGTGATACGAGCAATTTGCGGCTTATAGGACAAAATGTGTGTCCACGTTGGGGGCATCGGCGCAGGTCGATGCCCCTTTTTCAGCCGTTTAAATTC
>NZ_JBCPDN010000006.1:0-22465 GCF_040915425.1 Collinsella aerofaciens
GGGGCCGCGGGGGCGTTCGGCTAGGTGCGGGAATGGCCTATTTGCTCAATGTGTTCGGCTGAGATCGGAAATCAACCCAAACAAACCTGACCCCATTGCACCAAGGGCTTGCTTTTTGGCTAGAGCGTTTGGAGTAGAGCGACGAGGAAGCGGATGCCCTGGAGGTAGGCGCGGCGGGTGATGCGCTCGTTGGTGCCGTGGACGCCGCGATCACACTCGTCGTCATCAACCACAAAGGCCGAGAAGCGAATGCACTCGGAGCAAATGCGCTGGTAGTTGGCAGCGTCGGTCGCGCCGGTCACGGTCGAGGGGACAATCGCCAACGGCTCGGATGATCCGTTTTCCTCCATCCCCTTTGGATCACGGAAATAGCGGGCGGCGATGGAGCGAACCGCCTCGAGTCCCGGTCCGCCGATGCGCGGAGACGGCGAGGGTTCGGAGCTGCCAGGGCCGAGCTCGACCTCGACACGGTCGGCGAGCCCCGCCTCGGCAACGGCGACGCGGCAGCGGGCCACGACATCGGCCACGCTCGTGCCCTCGAGCATACGGAAATTGATATTGGCCCACATATCCTGCGGCATTACGTTGGCGCCGGTGCTGCCACCCTCGATCTGCGTGGGCGCGCAGGTGGTCGTCACCAGCGGATAGAGCTTCTTACTGGCGAGGCACTCGCGGACAATGGCATCCCCGTTGGCGGCAATTTCATCGGCCGTGTAGAGCCCCAACTCGACGAGTTGGGCGGCAAGCAAGTCGGTCACGCGCGTCGGCCACTCGATATCGCAGATTGCGGTGATGGCACGGCTCAGCACCTCGAGCGACGTGCCGCCGTAGGGGTTGGACGAATGCCCGCCCTCACTCTTCGTCTTGAGCACAATATCGGCATAGCCCTTCTCGGCAAGGTCGGCATGCATAAGCCAGCCCTCGCCCGCGCTGTACTCGGCAGCCGGAACGATGCGGTAGTCACCCTCGTCGATCAGGTACTCAAGCTCAATGCCGCGCTCCTCGAGCGCGCGGCCGATGGCGCCTGCGCCGTACTGCGTAGTCTCCTCGTCCTGGCCAAAGGCCAGGAGCAGCGTGCGCTCGTGCTGCCAACCGTGCGCCAGCGCATACTCAACCGCCTCGAGAATGCCTGCGACCTGGTCTTTCATATCGATGGCGCCGCGACCCCAAATGTAGGTGTCGTCTACATGCCCGCTAAAGGGAGCGTACGTCCAGTCGTCCTCGGTACCCGGCACCACGGGGACCACGTCCATGTGACCCATGAGCACAACGGGCTTGAGTGCGGGGTCGGAGCCGGAAAGCGTCACCAGCAACGAATGATCGATGAGCTCGGCCTTACCCGTCGTAAATACGTTCGGCCAAGCCTGCTGCATATACGCGCGCAGGTCGTCGAACGGCTGCCAGTCCACCGCCTCGGCATCCATACTCGAAATGGTCGGAAACGACAGCACACGGCCCAGGCGCTCGCATGCGCCGGCCTCGTCTATACCGGCAAAATCATCCTCATGCGCAAAGAAGCGCCAAACCTCGGCCATGACATCCTTTCGATTGTGATGACGAGGGCCGCCCCACCGGAGCGGCCCTGCCACGTAAGCGTTTGCGGTCGGCTATTTATCCTCGAGATAACGCGAGAGGAACTCGCGGGTACGCTGGTGCTTGGGGTTGCCAAAGAGCTCCGCCGGCGCGGCGTCCTCGAGGACCACGCCCTTGTCCATAAAGACCACGCGGTCGGACACCGTGCGGGCAAAGGCCATCTCGTGCGTGACGACGACCATGGTCATGCCGTCGGCAGCGAGCTTGCGCATGACCTCGAGCACCTCTCCCACGATCTCGGGGTCGAGTGCGGAGGTCGGCTCGTCGAACAGCATGATCTGCGGATTCATGCATAGGGCACGAGCGATGGCAACGCGCTGCTTTTGGCCGCCGGACAGGCGACCCACGGCGGCGTGCGCGAACTTCTCGAGCCCCACGCTCGTCAGATGCTCCATCGCGACCTTCTCGGCCTCGGCCTTGCTCATCTTTTTGAGCGTGACGGGCGCGAGCGTGCAGTTGTCGAGCACATCCATGTTGTTGAACAGGTTAAAGCCCTGGAACACCATGCCGATGTCCTCGCGCAGCTTGTTGATGTTGCAGCGCTCGGCCGTGAGGTCCTGGCCGTGGAACCAGATGTGGCCCGCGTCCGGGGTCTCGAGCAGGTTGAGGCAGCGCAGGAAAGTCGACTTGCCCGAGCCCGAGGCGCCGATAATGGTGACGACCTCGCCGGGGTTAACGGACAGGTCGATGCCCTTGAGTACCTCGAGCGAGCCGAAGCTCTTGCGCAGGCCCTCAACGCGGATGAGCGGCTCATTGGTCTGTGCGGAGGCCGCAACGCCGGTAATGGCGGTATCTGCCATGATAATTCTCCTCGTCTTGAGCCTAGTTTGAGCTGGGCAGCGTGACCGGAGCCTCGGCGCCGAGCTTTTTGCCAAAGGCCTCGAGCAGGCGGCTCGCCACGAGCGTCAGGATCAGGTAGACCACGAGCGCCACGCAGTAGACCTCCATCTGGCGGTAGTACACGCCGGCGACGGTGGTGGTGGCGTACATGAGGTCAAACACGCCGATGACCGAGAGCACCGACGAATCCTTGATGTTGATGATGAGCTCGTTGGTGAGCGCCGGAATCGCGTTTTTAATGCCCTGGGGGAACACGACCTTGCGCATAGCCTGCCACTGCGAAAGGCCCAGCGAGCGCGCCGCCTCGGCCTGGCCGGGATCGATGGACTCGATGCCGCCGCGCAGGACCTCCATCATGTAGGCGGTGGAGTTGAGCGAGATGGTAACGAGGCCGGCGGTGAAGGTGCTCCAAATCTGGTTGGCCTGAGCGGTCTCGAAGCCCATGCCGCGCAAAACGGTGAAGCCCGCGTAATAGATGAGCAGGCCCTGGACCATCATGGGCGTGCCGCGCACGATGGTGGAGTAGATGGTCGCAAAGCCGCGGCCGATACTCTTAAAGAAGCGCACCAGATCGTTATCCACGCGGTCGAAGGTCTGAATACGCAGGAACACAAAGAGCAGTGCCAGGAAGAATGCGATGACGGTGCCGAAGGTGGCAAGCGCGATGGTGATCTCGATACCGCGAATGAAGAAGTCGCCGCTCTTGTAGGTCATGTAGACCAGGCTCGACAAAAAGTCGCTGGGGTTGGAATCCGAGACAATGCTCACCTGCACCAGGTCGATAAACGACATGACGCAGCGGTCGATAAAGAAAACTGCCGCGATGGCGACCACGACGTAGCTGCCTAAACGTGCTCCACGACGGAAACGCTCGGATGCGAACGGCGACTTTTCGCGATAGTCGCTCCAGTGCATAAGCTTGGTGACCAGCGCCGCCGCCGACACGACGAGCCACGCCCACAGGATTGCCCAAAGGCAATCTTGAAACACGCCCGTGGGAGCCAAGAAGCTCAGCGGTGTGGGGTTGCGCTGGCTAAACGCCAGGCCGAGCGCCGCGATAACGCTCGTGCCCAGGTACACATAACGGTGGTCGGCCTTGATAAAGGAGGCCAGACGATTGATGGTTTTCATGCTGCCTCCCTATGCCGGCTGGCGGTCGAGGCACGCGTCCCACATTTGGTCGCGCTCCTCTTGGCTAATGCCCTTGAGTGTCTTGTCGATGAGCTTAAGCAGCTTGTCCGAGCCCTTGCGGCAGCCGACGTTTGCCGCGACCTCCTGCTTAAAGCCCTCGCCCTCGGCAAAATGAATGGGGACGATGCCCGGGTTTTGGGCCATATAGCCCTTCTCGTTCTCGGTGTTATAGGTCACGGCGTCGCACGTGCCCTGCAGCAGGTTCGAAAACACCGTGGGAACCGAATCGACCGGGTTCTTGTGGGCAACGCCCGGAATCTCGTCGATGACGGTATCGAGCATGGTGTCCTTTTGGCCGAGCACCGTAGCGCCGCTAAAGTCGCTGAGCTTGGTCGCGTTTTGGTAGGGCGAGCCCTCTTTTACGAACAGGCCAAAGTAGCCAATAAAGTACGGGTCGGAAAAGCCGACAGACTCCTCGCGCTCGGGCGTGGCGCTCATACCGGCGATGATGAGGTCGATCTGGCCGTTGTTGAGCGAGTCGATAAGGCCCGAGAAGCTCTGTTTGACGGCAACGGGCTCGCCGCCGAGGGCCTTGCAGACGATCTTGGCGATCTGCACGTCGTAACCATCGGCATAGGCGCCCTGCACGTTGTCGATGGGGATGGTGTACTCGCTGGCTTCGGAGACCTGCCAGTTGTACGGGGCGTAGGCCGCCTCCATGCCGATACGGATCTTGTCCTTGCCGATCACGGAATCGGACAGGTCGTCGCGACCGCCGCCCGTCGTGGGCTGAACTACTTCCAGCGTGGAGGGACGCTGGCAACCGGCAAGTGCGCCGGCGACGACAGAAGCGCTCGCAGCGAGAGCGCTACCCAAAAAGATGCGACGGCTGCATACCGGCTGGACATGCGTGCCGTGTTGTTGTCGAGATTGCATCTGGTGCCTTCCCTATTTCGTTTTGCTGACAACAAGACAGGATATACGCCAGCGACCAGCAGCGCAGTACAAGCTCGAAAAATTAATAGACACACGGTAGTCATTGGGAGCGTCGATGTTTTGGCAATGCCAGCGAGCGCCGCCCAGAGCAAACAAGTTGGCATGAAAAAGGCAAGGCATAGACCTTCTGGTCATGCCATGCCTTTTGAATGACAAATTGTCGCTCTGGGCGGCGCGCAGCGTCGACCGGCCCGCCGTTCGTCAGAACGGCGGAACCTCTAGAGCAAGGTGACGCTAAAGCTACGTTTGTCGGTAGCGCCGGGAGCCAAGGTGATGGTGTTGACCTTGTGCTCAAAGACGTCGTCCTCGGTGTCCGTGGTGGTATGACCGGTCCAGGGCTCGAGCGCCACAAACGGAGCGTCGTTGGCGGCAGACCACACGCCGATGTACTTAAAGCCCTCAAAGTCGATCTTGACGCCGTGGCCCGACTTGCGGCCGCGCAGTGTGAGCGTGGAGCCCGGGGTATCGGTGAACATGATGGCGTCGTTATCGAAGCTGCGGTGCGTGATGGGCAGCACGTCCGAGTTATCGGGAGCCTTGTAACTACCCTCGAACGTCATAAGACCGTCGGGCGTGATGATGGGAGCCTCATTAGTCCAAGCCTCGGTAAACGCCAGCTCGTAATCCTCGAATGCCTCATCCTCGGCACCGGGAGCCGGTACGTTAAACGCGGGGTGGCCGCCCACCGAGAACGGCAGGTCCACGTCGCCGGTATTGGTGACGGCAAAGGTCTGGGTAAGTGTGGCGTCACCAGTCAGGGCATAGGTCATGTTGAGCTTAAAGTGGAACGGAAAGGCCTTGAGCGACTCGGGCGTGTCGGTGATCTCGTACGTTACCGAGGAGCCGTCCTCCGAAACCTCGACCAGCTTGTGCTCGACGATGCGCGCGAGGCCGTGGCGCGGCATCTCGCAGGTGCCAGCCGCAGACGTCGCCGTGTTGTTGCGCAGCGAGCCCACAATGGGGAACAGGATGGGCGCATGCTTGCCCCAAAAGGCGGGGTCGCCCTGCCACAGATACTCGTTGCCGTTGAGGGCAAGGCTCGTGAGCTGGGCGCCCATGGAATCGATGGCCGCGGTGAGGCTGCCGCGCTTGATGGTAGTGACGGTAGACATGCTACTTCCTCCAAAAGTAAACAACGGTGTCGAGGGCTATTGTCCCACTCTTGGCGGCGGGGTTGAGCGACAGGCGCAGTTATTGAGCAATAGCGTAAAGGTCAAACCCGCCCTGCGGAGTGCTATCGACCGTATCGGGCGCCTGCGAGTTAAAGCTCACGGGAACCATGCGCTTTGAGGCGCGGAAGCGCGTGCCGTCGGTGGCGACGGGCGGTTCGTCGACGGTGAGCTCGTAGTCGCCGGGCTTGAGCTCGATGCCGTCACCAGCGGAATTGACGTATTGATACTCGTCAATCGTCTGCCCTTTGAGCGTACGCCCCACGATGTGGATGAGCATTTGGCTGTCGCCACGCGCGGTGTCCCACGTCGCGCCGTCCTTGACCTCGACCGACACATGTACCGAGCGCGTACGACCGAGCGATTGCTCGACAGACATCTCGACCTTGGCGGCGTCTTTTCGCTGTTGTTCAACATGGCTCCAAACGCTACCAATTACCGAGCATGCGATAACGCCGGCCATGAAGGCGATGAGGATGGGGCCGAGCGGAGAACGGCGGCCCGCGTCTTCCTCACGAGCCAGGTCGGGGCGATGTGTGGGCGCAGGCGCCTGGGCGCCTTGCGCGGGCACGTCGAGAATGCTGAAGGATGCCGTGCTGTCGGGGTCGATGGTGTGACGCGGCTGCGGGATCTTTGCCGGCGAGATGGACATGTCGGCTGGCTCGCCGAGCGTGGCCGTAGCGTCGGCCTTGGCCTCGTCTGCCTCGGCCTGGGCCCAAGCTTGTTCGAAGGTCAGGGGCTCGACGGGGTCGAGGGCGGCGTCCGAATCGGCGGCGACGTCGTTGCCGGTCTCGTCCTCGTCGCTCGACACGTCACGCGGCATGGGCTCGTCCCACTCCTCGTCCGGAGCCTCACCCTCGCTATACCACCATTCAAAGTTATCGATATCCATACGGGGCGCCCCTTAGGCCTCGCAAATAAACACTCGCTAGTCTTATACCCCCAGACGGCACCGAAGCTCACCCGCGCCGGACACGAAAACCGTCACAACATTCGACGTTTTTCCTCGTTTTCGAGATTTTCATCGAATGTTGTGACGGTTTAGGCGGCAGCCACGCCGCGAATGTGACAAAGGGACTGTCCCTTTGTCACATTCTGCTAGAGTTGCAGGGATTGAATCCAGCTCATATAGCGCAACATGGGAGCAACTGCCTTGACCACCGTAACTTCGTCCACAACAGCATCAACCGCTGCCGCGCTTTCACCTGCGCGCACCAATCTTTGCCTGGCGCTGCTCGTGCTGTTGGGATTCTCGCTCGGCTGCTCCGAGTTCGTGGTCATCGGCATCGAAAGCGACCTGGCGACGGAACTCGGCGTATCACTTGCCACTGCGGGCCAGCTCATCAGCGTGTTCGCGCTGGTCTACGCCATCGCGACGCCGGTGCTTGCGCTCAGCACGGGGCGATTCCGCCGCTACCAGCTGCTCGTGTGCTACAGCATCGTCTTTGTGCTCGGCAACCTGGTCATGGCGTTGGCGCCCAACTTCCAGGTGCTCTTTATCTCGCGCATTGTCCTGGGCTCCGTCTCGGGCGCACTGCTCGCCGTGGGCGTGACGTACATCCCTGAGCTTCTGTCCCCGCAGCAAACTTCGCTTGCCATCTCGGTGGTATATGGTGCGTTTTCCGTGGCAATGGTCTTTGTCACTTCGATCGGCAAGTTTGTGGCCGACACGCTCGATTGGCACGTGGCCATGTACGGCACGCTGACCTTTGCTGTTCTGATCTGCGGAGCGCTCGTGGCGTTTATGCCGCGCGCTGGGCAAACCGACGAGCCTGCCACCTTCCGCGAGCAGGCGGGGCTCCTACGCGAACCGAGCATCATCACCGGCATGCTCATCTTCTTGTTTGGCGTGGGGTCGGTCTATGTGTTCTACGGCTACGTAACGCCTTATCTTGAGCAGGTGCTGGGCATGGGCACGGTCGAAGCCAGTACCACGCTTATGGCCTACGGCGTGTTCTGCCTGATCTCGAACATCCTGGGTGGATGGATTGACGCGCGCTTTGGCATGAAGGCGCTGCTTGTGACGTTTGTGCTGCAGGCTGCGGCGCTACTCGGACTGTTTGCTGTGGGCGGCACCATGCCGCTCGCGCTGGTCTTTGTCTTTAGCTTGGCGCTGCTCATGTACCTGTTCTCGGTGTCGTGCATCACGCACTTTATGGACGTGGCACGCAGCCGCCATCCCAAGTCGATGGTACTCGCAAGTTCGGTTGAGCCCATGGCGTTTAACGTTGGTATCTCGTTTGGCACCGCAGTAGGCGGCGCCGTGGTAAGCAGCGTTGGCATTGCGTACGTGGGCGCAGTGGGAGCCGCGTTCTCGCTTGTGGCCTGGGTGCTCACGCTGGTGACGATTAAGCTGGCTCGCTGGGAGCGCAAGCGGGCGAGGGTGCAGGCGTAGATGCGATACTCGAGCTCGATGATGGCGATCGAAAGGAAACCGCATATGCAACGCGTACTGTTTATCTGTCATGGGAACATCTGCCGCTCGACGATGGCTGAGTCCGTGTTTACCGAGCTGGTGCGCCGCGCTGGACGCGAGGCGGAGTTTGCCATTGATTCCGCTGCGACGTCGACCGAGGAGATCGGCAACCCGCCGCATCGTGGCACCGTTGCCAAGCTGCGTGAAGTCGGGATTCCTGTCGTTGCCCACCGTGCGCGCCAGGTGCGTCGCGCGGAGTATGGTGACTGGGACCACATTGTCTATATGGATGCCGAGAACGCGCGCGGTCTGCGTCGCATTTTTGACAGCGATCCCGATAGCAAGATCTCGCGCCTGCTCGATTGGACCGATCGTCCCGGCGACGTGGCCGATCCCTGGTACACCGGTAACTTCGATGCCACCTACCGCGATGTGCTCGCCGGCTGCACGGCCATGCTCGAGCAGTTATAGGCAAGCGAGCACGCGGACGCACGTGCCACGCCATCGGCATAAAACGAGCGTGGATAATCTCCCACTTTGAGCGTTCAAGCGCGCTCTAAACGGGAGAAAATCCACGCTCATGAATGTGACAAAGGGACTGCCCCTTTGTCACATCCGGGACTGGCCCTAGACCGGCTTGACCTCCAGCTTTATCCCCTCGGCACAGGAGTCGCCCAAAACATCCGAAAGGGCCCAGGTCGCATATAGCGGCAAATAAAGAACCGCTCCGTTGCGCTCAACGTTGCCTCTCGAGAAAACAATCCCGAGCCTTGCGCCATATTCAGCCGTATCAAGCACATGACCGAGCGCAGCGTGCGCGTGGTAATAGGAGCCCGATTTAACCTCGATCGGAACAGCCGTCCCATCCGGTCCGTCGACCACAAAGTCCACTTCACCGCGCTTTTTTGTCTGATAGTAGTAAAGCTGGCGATTTTGGGCAGCCAGCTGCTGGGCCACCACGTTTTCGTAAATGCCGCCCAGATTGGGCTCCTTGCTATCAAGATACGCCGCTTGGGCGACTCCAACGGGGTAGCGCGCCATCAACATGCCCGTATCCGATTGGTATAGCTTGAACTGCGATGGCCGTGCCGTCTTGAGCAGGGGCGACTTTGGCTCGGTTACGATATCGGCTTTGAGAGCAACGCCGGCATCGACAAGCCAGACAAAATCTCGCTGGTACTTCTCATAATGCGCCTTGGGGTCAATGGAATTGAGCACGAAACGCTTGTGTTCGCCCTCAAGCATAATGGGGAGCTGATCGTAGATGCTCTGCACCTGAAGGGCACGCCCGCTTGCATACTTGGAAATATCCCGTCGGTACTGTTCGTTGAGCTCGGACTGTAGCTGACGAACAGAGGCAAGGTCGCCCTGCGTGTCAAGGAAACGCTGCACGACCTCCGGCATTCCGCCGACAACGGTATAGGTCCTGAAGTTTGCCATCATCGCGTCATGAATGTAATCAGGAATGGGCCTCTCGCTGATACACGCGTCACGTATCGTTTGGCGAGCCCCCTCGCTCACTCCGGTTGCCCAGCAAAACTCCTCAAAATCGAGCGGGAACATCCTAAGCTCGTGGACATACCCCACGGGATAGGACCTGACGCCCTTGAACTGGGTCCCGAGCATTGACCCCGAAAACACCCAGTGGCAGCGCCCATCCTCAACAAGGAACTTTGCCATCGTCATAATGTCGGGGGCTTCTTGGACCTCATCGATAAACACAAGCGTTTTGCCTGGCGCAATCGACTTTCCCGAA
Organism: Collinsella aerofaciens; assembly: GCF_040915425.1. Taxonomy (GTDB): domain Bacteria; phylum Actinomycetota; class Coriobacteriia; order Coriobacteriales; family Coriobacteriaceae; genus Collinsella; species Collinsella aerofaciens_BW. The sequence goes on from NZ_JBCPDN010000006.1 coordinate 9,902, forward strand.
AGAAGCGTCACCCTGCTGATGAAATCATCGGCATCCCGCGCCTCGAGAAGAGCATCTTTTGCCTGGCGATTTTCCATGAGGTTAAGCTCGATGTAGGTTGCATGGTTGGCTTTGCCAAATGCGCGAATCGAATAGCTTTTGCCGATCTGGCGAGAACCCGTAATGAACAAGGCCTTTTGCTCGGAAGACTTCAGCCAACGCTCCAGCTCTGCCGCTATTTTCCTGCGCAGCATAGGCCCTCCTCAGTGTCATCAAATGAAATGCAAAGTTTTATACGCTTGATTATCGATGAAATGCAGAGTTTTTAGAACCTAAAATCGGATGAAATGCAGAGATTTGAGATTACAAGCACAATAGAAGGAACACCACCGGCGAATGTGACAAAGGGACTGTCCCTTTGTCACATTGCGCTCGACTATTCGTCGACGATCTCGGCAAGCCAGACGTTCAGCGTATCGACCTCGGGGCAGCAGAACTTTGCCGTACCAGGCTCGTTGCCGGGCACGGTTCCGCCATAGCGCAAGATATCGATATAGGGAAAGCCCACATGGCAGGCCATGGCGCACATCTTGCCGCGATCTCGGTCGAAGTCAAAAACGTCGCCCGGCTTGTGCCCGTGATGGCAGCGGCATGTGCCCAACTGGTCCACGCAACTCACGCGGATACGTGGACGCTTTCCACGCGGCGCGCCGAGCGGCTTGCCCCCGCCCGCAGGCCTGGCGCCGTTCTCGCCAGCGTTACTCATGGTCGATCACATCCAGGCAGGCCTCGATGGGAAGGCCGGCCGACTTGTCCTCTTGGTCGGCATTGCGCTCGATAAGCTCCGCTACCACGCGCATGGCATCGCTCGTCGCGTGCTGAAGGCTCCAACCGGCCATAACGCGGCCGACGAGCACCGCCGAGAACGTGTCGCCCGTGCCCGGGAAATAAACCGGAATGAGCTCAAAGGGAATCGTAAAGTACTCCCCCGCCACATGGTCGTAACCGATAACCGCGTTCGTGCCATTGACCACGGCGCTCGTAATGACCACCGACTTGGCACCCAGCTCGCGCACGGCGTCCACAAGGGCGCGGGCCTCGTCGGGCGTGATTTGCTCGGCGATAGGCGTATCGGTGAGCAGGCATGCCTCGGTATAGTTGGGCACCGCGTAGTCTGCGCACTCCAGCAGATGCCGCATAAGGCCAATCGTGGACTCGGGCACGCCCGCATAGAGCTTGCCGTTGTCGCCCATGATGGGGTCGACGAACACCTTGGTACCCTTTTGCGCGCGACGGTGGCAGAAGTCCGAAATGATGCGCGTCTCTTCCTCGGTCACGATAAAGCCGGTCGAGATGGCATCGAACTCAAAGCCGAGCTCCTCCCAGATGGCGAGGCTCTGGCGCACGTACTCGGTGGTGTCGTGGATGTAGAACTTGGGATAGTTGAGCGTATCGGACACCAGCGCCGTCGGCAGGTTGTGGATGCGGTAGCCCATATGCGACAGCACCGGCAGCATGGCGGAAAGCGCGACCTTGCCGTAGCCGCACATATCGTTGATCAGCAGCAGCTGAGTGTTCTTCATGAGGGTCTCCCTTGGTTCGGGCACGGCGCAGCAGCGCCACAGTGCGACTAAGTGTAGCGCAGGAGGCGTTGTGAGCGGTCGCCAGGGTCGCGAAGAGCGCATTGTTGCGGAAAGGTTTCGGAAATGGGGGGCATAGGCCTTGCGGCCATGCCCGACGATTGAACGCCAGATTGCCGCTTAGGAACGTTTGCAGCGTCGAGCGGTTACGGCGTTTGGCAAAACGCCGTAACTTAATAAGTTTGGTACCTTGACATTCATTTCTCATGCTCCTAGATTGGTTAGGCACAAAACAATTCCACTACCTAACTAAAGAAAGGAGCAACACTAATTCATGTGCGATGAACCTCTTAACCTTTGTTCGCACGAGCCCGACGGCGATCCGTCACAGCCGGCGGATGCACCCGAAGCGGTTAGCTCAGAAGACAAGCTTGCCAAGCGCATCCTCAATGGCCTGGGCTTTTGCGGCCATTACATGCATTTTCATGGCGGAGGCGTGTCCGGCAAGGCGCCCATCATCTGCCTGCTGGCCAAGCAACCCGGCGGCGAGATGTCGCAGCAGGAACTCGGCATGCACTTTGACCTCAAGCCGGGGTCGCTTTCCGAGATCCTGTCCAAGCTCGAGCTCAACGGCCTCATCGAGCGCAGCCGTAACCCCAAGGATCGACGGCAGCTCACCATTCGCCTGACCGAGACCGGCCGGGAAAACGCCCGCATCGACCAGGCAGCCCGCATTCGCTTTAGAGAGCAGGCCTTTAGTGCGCTCACCCACGACGAGCGCGAGGACCTCGCCGAAATGCTCGATAAAATCCGTGTAACCTGGGAGGAACTGGATGATTAAAACCCTCATGGGCAGCATCCGCGACTATATGAAAGTCACCGTTGCCACGCCGTTGCTCGTGCTTGGCGAGGTGCTCTGCGAGATGCTGATTCCATTTATCACCGCCAACCTGATCGACGCCATCAAAGATGGCACCACCGTAGCCGAGATGCTTCCCACCGCGGGCTTTTTGGTGCTCATCGCGCTGACGTCGCTTGCTTTTGGCGCCGCTGCCGGCGTCACCTGCAGCCATGCGAGTTGCGGCTTCGCTAAGAACCTGCGTCACGACCTGTTCTACAAGATCCAGACGTTCAGCTTTGCCAACATCGATGAGTTCTCGAGCTCCTCGCTCGTCACGCGCCTGACCACCGATATCAACAACGTGCAGCAGGCCTTTATGATGATCATCCGTATCGCCGTGCGCGCGCCGCTGGTATTGATCTTCGCCTTTACCATGGCATTTATCATGGGCGGCAGCGTCGCCATGGTCTACCTGGTCATCATTCCGCTGCTGGGCTTTGGGCTGTTCTTTATCATCTTTAAGGTGCGTCCCATCTTCTCGCGCGTGTTCCACAAGTACGACGCCCTTAACGAGTCCGTCGAGGAAAACGTCACCGGCATGCGCGTGGTCAAGAGCTACGTGCGCGAAGACTTTGAGAAGGAGAAGTTCGCGACCGCCGCACGCGACGTCCAGATGGACTTCACCCGCGCCGAGAAGCTGCTCGCCTTTAACAACCCCATGATGAACATCTGCGTCAACGGCGCGTTCGTCGTCATCATCTACCTGGGCTCCAAGCTCATCATCACGAGCCAGGGCACGCTGTTCGACGTGGGCCAGCTCTCCTCGATCTTTACCTATGGCTTCCAAATCCTCATGAGCCTGATGCAGCTATCGATGATCTTTGTCATGGTGACCATGGCCGACGAATCGGCGCACCGCATCACCGAGGTGCTGGCCGCCGAGCCCACGATCGCCGATCCCGCCGAGCCCGTGCTCGAGGTCGCCGATGGCTCCATCGACTTTGACCACGTGAGCTTTAAGTATTCCGCGCATGCGAAGCGCCAGGCGCTCGACGATATCGACCTGCACATTAAGAGCGGCGAGACCATCGGCATCATCGGCGGCACCGGCTCGGCCAAGTCCACGCTTGTAAACCTTATCGCCCGTCTGTACGACACCACCGAGGGCACCGTGCGCGTGGGCGGCGTGGATGTGCGCGACTACGACTTGGACGCCCTGCGCCACCAGGTCGCCATGGTGCTGCAGAAAAACGTGCTGTTTAGCGGCACCATCGCCGAGAATCTGCGCTGGGGCGACCCGAACGCCACCGACGAGGAGGTCCGCGAGGCGGCACATCTGGCCTGCGCCGACGAGTTTGTCGACGGCTTCCCCAAGGGCTATGACACCTGGATCGAACAGGGCGGCTCCAATGTCTCGGGAGGTCAGAAGCAGCGCCTGTGCATTGCGCGCGCCCTGCTGCGTCGCCCCAAGATCTTGATCCTGGACGACTCCACCAGCGCCGTCGACACCAAGACCGACGCCAAGATTCGCGCAGGGCTGGCAAGCTATCTGCCCAACACGACCAAGCTCATCATCGCCCAGCGCATTAGCTCCGTGCAGGACGCAGACCGCATCATCGTCATGGAGGGCGGCCGTATCGCGCAGATCGGTAACCACGACGAGCTGCTCAAGACGAGCGAGATCTACCGCGAGACCTTCACCTCGCAGAACAAGATGTCTGCCGAGGGCGAAGAGGCCGTCGAAGCCGACACCGAGGCATCCGCAACACAAGCTCAGACCAAGGAAGGAGGCGAGGCACATGAGTAAGGCAACGACCGCCGAGCGCGCGCTCAACCGCAAGGGTGGCACCATGTCGCGCCTCATCAAGACGCTCTTTGGCTTCTACCCCGTGCTTTTGCCCCTCGTCGTCGTCGGCGTGGTGCTCTGCGCCATCATCAACTCCATCGGCGCGACCTTCCTTCAGAGCGCCCTGCAGATTATTAGCGAATCGTGGCAGTCGGGCGATTGGGAAGCTGCACAGCCCAAGATCGCACAGCTCGTGACCACCCTCGCCTGCATCTACGGCGTCGGCATCCTGTCCTCGCTGTTCTGGAACCGCGCCATGGCCATCGTCACGCAGGGCTCGCTCGAGAAGCTGCGCGAGAAGATGTTCAACCGCATGCAGGACCTGCCGATTCGCTACTTCGACACGCACCAGCGCGGCGACATCATGAGCCACTACACCAACGACATCGACACGCTGCGCCAGATGATCAGCCAGTCGCTGCCCAACCTGCTCATGACGACCATCGTCATCGTCACGGTGTTCTTTATCATGCTGTACTACAGTGTTTGGATGTGCCTGGTCATTGTGGCAGGCGTCGCCTTTATGACCTTTATGACCAAGCTGCTCGGCTCCAACTCCGCGCGCTTCTTTATTGCGCAGCAGACCGAGCTCGGCGTTGTCGAGGGCCATATCGAGGAAGTCATGAACGGCCAGAAGGTCGTCAAGGCATTCTGCCACGAGTCTGCCGCCGAGGCCGATTTTGACGAGCGCAACGAAAAGCTCTTCGAGGTCTCGCAGAAGGCCAACATGTACGCCAACATCCTCATGCCCATCCTTATGAACCTGGGAAACCTGCTCTACGTGCTGGTCGCACTGGCAGGCGGCATTTTCCTGGCGCTGGGCGTGCCCAACCTGAGCATCTCGGGCATGGCGCTGTCCATCGCCGTCGTGGTGCCGTTCCTCAACATGACAAAGCAGTTCTGCGGACAGATTGGCCAGATCTCGCAGCAGATCAACGCCGTGGTCATGGGCCTCGCCGGTGCCGACCGCATCTTTGAGCTCATTGACGAGAAGCCCGAGGCCGACGAGGGCTACGTGACGCTCGTCAACGCGCAGGTGAACCCCGACACCTGGCAGCTCGAGGAGGCCGACCACCACACCGGCATGTGGGCGTGGAAACATCCGCACCGCGCGACCGGCGAGATCGAATACGTGCCGCTGCGTGGCGACCTGGTCATGGACAACGTCGACTTTGGCTACACGCCCGACCACGAGGTGCTGCACGGCGTGTCCGTGTTTGCCAAGCCGGGTCAGAAGGTCGCGTTTGTCGGCGCCACCGGTGCCGGCAAGACGACCATCACCAACCTCATCAACCGCTTCTATGACATCGCCGACGGCAAGATCCGCTACGACGGCATCAACGTCAACAAGATCCGCAAGGCAGATCTGCGCCGCTCGCTGGGCGTGGTGCTGCAGGACGTGAACCTGTTCACCGGCACCGTGATGGATAACATCCGCTACGGCAATCTGGATGCCACCGACGAGGAGTGCATCAAGGCGGCTAAGCTCGCGGGCGCGGACGACTTTATCACCCGCCTGCCCGACGGCTACGACACCATGCTCACCGGCAACGGCGCACAGCTGTCGCAGGGCCAGCGCCAGCTGATTTCGATCGCACGCGCCGCCGTCGCCGATCCGCCGGCGATGATCCTGGACGAGGCCACGTCGAGCATCGATACCCGCACCGAGGCCATCGTGCAAGCCGGCATGGACAAGCTCATGGAAGGCCGCACGACGTTTGTCATCGCGCACCGCCTGTCCACCGTGCGCAACTCCGACGCGATCATCTGTCTGGATCACGGCCGCATCATCGAGCGCGGCAACCACGACGAGCTGATTGCCAAGCGCGGATATTACTACCAGCTCTATACCGGAGCGTTTGAGCTGGAGTAGTTCGGCTCGCCGAGATGGCCGATTTGCCGCTCATTCGTCGGGCATGACCCTAAGGTCAATGCCCTCCTCTTTCGGGGCAAATCGACTCATCTCAACGACCCAAACACAATGCGCCGCAACGAATAAAGCCTCCGCAGCCACACGAGCTGCGGAGGCTTTATTCATGCCGGCCGGAAACCGTATCCCACTTTTCGGGCCCAGAATGGGATGCCGTTTCCCGCTGGGCCCCCTCCGGGAAACGGTATCCCATTTCAAGGGCATAAACCGGGATGTGATTTCCCCTAACGGCACCTTTGGGAAGCCGCATCCCACTCTAGACGCACAAAACGGGATGAGCTTTCCCATGGTGATCCAAGACCAGAAGCATGTCCGATAGCGCGGCCAGGTCAAGAACAACAAGGCAAGCGTCACGCCAATTTGGACGAGCGTCTGCTGCAGTTTGAGGCTGCTGGCCCATATGGTAGAGTTAACCACCCATGAATTTCAGCACACTGCGTGCTACCTGTTCTTTTGTCATTTAGGGGAGTGAACTTGTGAATACTTCTGTCGCCAAGAAGGCCGGCCAGGCGGTGCGCCTGCTCATGATGGTGCTCACGGCAGTTCTCATCTTCTTCTTCATCAATGTTATGCTGCTCGTCTCCGATATCCAGGGCACGGCGCGTGTGGTCAACTACGCCGGTCTGGTGCGCGGTACCACGCAGCGAATCGTTAAGCTCGAGGATGCGGGCCAGCCTCAAGATGACCTGCTCAAAGCCGTGGATTCATACATCAACGGTTTGCGTTACGGAAGTGACGACCTCAACCTCGTCCGTCTCGACGACGATGAGTATCAGGCAAAGATGACCGAGCTTGCAAATTATTTTGATGAGCTTTGCACCGAGATCATCCGCGTGCGCGAAGTCGGCTATGAGAACACCGACATCATCTCCATGAGCGAGGAGTTCTTTGGCATTTGCGACGATGCTACGCGACTCGCAGAGGACTACTCTCAGGAGAAGGCGTCGGCGCTCAACTATCTCGAGGGCCTGGTGATCATCGACATCATGGGCTTGGTGGCGACCTTTGCGGTCGAACTTGTTCGCGCGGTGCGAACTGCCGCGCTCAATCGCGAACTGCAGAACAAAGTCTATCTCGACGAAGCCACAGGACTGCCCAACAAGAACAAGTGCGAGGAGGTCTTGGGGCAGGAGCAGCCTGTCTCCGCGGAGGCGCCCGTTGCGGTGTGCGTCTTCGACCTTAACAATCTGCATACGGTCAATAACAGCTTCGGCCACGAGAAGGGCGACGAATACATCCGTTCTTTTGCCCAGCAGCTGGGGCGCGTGGCGTCGGAGACCTGCTTTGTGGGCCGCGACGGCGGCGATGAGTTTATCGCGGTGCTGCGAGATACCGATCGAGCTGCCGTGGAGTCCTGTCTCGCTCGGGTTCGCGCGAACGTGAACGAGTATTCCGAGACTCATCCCGACATGCCTATCAGCTATGCGGTGGGCTATGCGCTTTCCAGTGATTTTGATGAACCGCCTACGATGCGCGAGCTCTTTTCCCAGGCCGACAAAAACATGTACATCAACAAGAACCGCGTAAAGACAGCCGAGGCAGCCGGGCCGCAACGCGAGGACCGCTAAACCCGTAGCAAAGGGTAGCTAATTTGGGACGGGACTCTTTTGGCTATTTGAGAAGTTGTGCCATGGCGTTGATGAATTTTTGTACTTGGAGGGTCGGCTCGAGCGGATAGTGCAAAAAGACCGGCACCTCGCGGCCGCACAGGAACGGTACGCCCACAAAGGCCGGGTGCACCCCCGACCATGCGCCGCAGGTGAGCACCGCGTCACCCTTTTCCTCCGCCTCGTTAAAGAGCGCAAAGTCGAAGCTATCCACATCGATCACGTCCACGCCGCCGTCTGCCAAAAGATCGATACGCAGGCTGTCCATAGCGTCGTTGCCGTGGCGGAGCACGCGCAGGCGCATACCCTCCAAGTCGGCGACCGCAATGCGATTCTTGCGCGCCAGCGGGCTCGTGCGCGGCAGGTCGATATAAAACGGCACGTTGACAATGCGAAGCTTTTGGCAGGCGTCACCCCAGCGCGGGGTCGAAAAACTCGACTGCACCACATCGACCTCGCGACCGAGGCTGCGCATGACGGTCTCGCGCTCGTCATAGAGGTCGCTTACCGGCACGATCTCAAATCGCAGCGACGGTTCCAGCTCGTGTACGCCCGACCACATCGACAGCGTTTGGCGCCCCGGGCACATCATCGACACGCCCAGACGCACGGCCCCGCCATCGCCCGCCGCGCGTCGGGCACGGCGTAGCGCGTCCTCGGACTGCCGCATGATCGAACGTGCATCGTCTACCAGCAGAGCACCTGCCGGCGTCACCTTAACACCAGAATGCGAGCGCTCGAACAACGTGATGCCGAACTCGGCCTCGAATCCCGACACCTGTTTGACGAGCGCCGGGGTCGACACGCGCAATTTTGCCGCCGCACGCGAGAAGCTTCCCAGCTCCGCGGCGGCCGATATGGCCTCAAGTCGTCGATCGTACACGTCAATCTCCCGTTTTCGCGCCTGTGGCCACATGATGCCACAGGGGGTTGTTTTCGCAGGCCACGCGCTTAATTGAGGAAAAACCGCATCGCACAGTGTAAACCTACGGTTAACGCCATTCTAACAAATATGCAATTCACCTGCGCAAATGCAAAGCATACGATAACCAGCGAAAACCACGTGGGTCGATTAATGGGAGCGACCCACCGGGAGGCACAAGAAGGGAAGTTCCTATGAGCAATTGGCTCAAGCTCGAGGGCGATGTCTGCGCCGTGACTGGCGCACTCGGCGGTATGGGCGTCGAGATTTGCCGCGAGTTCGCCCGCAACGGCGCCAACGTCGTCCTGCTCGACCTGGACGAGGAGAAGGTCAAGGCCGCAGCCGCCGACCTCGCCGCCGAGTTTGGCATCCACGCCGAGGGTTACAAGATGAACGCCACCGACGAGGCCGAGGTTCAGGCCGCCGTCGATGCCACCATCGCCGACTTCGGCCGCGTCGACGTTCTCGTCAACACCGCCGGCATTCTGCGCTTCGCCGCCATGGAGGACCTGCCGCTGAGCGACTGGGAGCAGGTGCTCAACGTCAACCTCACCGGCTACTTCATCACCTCGCAGCGCTTTGGTCGCGAGATGATCAAGGCCGGCCAGGGCCGCTTGGTGCACATCTCGACCGTCGCCAGTCACTCCCCCGAGACGTTCTCGGGCGTGTACAGCTCCACCAAGGCGGGCGTCAACATGATGTCCAAGATGCTGGCTGCCGAGTGGGGCCCCTACGGCGTGCGCTCCAACTGCGTCGAGCCCTGCTTCGTTAAGACCCCGATGTCGGCCAACTTCTACGCCGACCCCGAGGTCGAGAAGAGCCGCAGCCGTCTGATCGCCACGCGCCGCATCGGCGAGGTCAGCGATATCGCCAACGCCGTCATGTTCCTGGCGTCCAAGCGCTCGGACTTTACCACCGGCGACGCCATCAAGGTCGACGGCGGCTTCTCCAACATGATGGGCGACCTCACCGCCAAGCCCGGCGGCCGCCGAGCCTATGCCGACAACTACCTTAAGAACAAGGGTGTCGAGCTTTGGTCCGATGAGTCCGGCGTCGCCAAGCCGACTGACCAGTAAACCAACCTAACAGAGAGGCCCGCGAATACGCCTGCCCCTCCCCCGTATCGATTAGAAAGAGTCCAATGGCTTCCACCAACTCCAGCAAGGGTCGCGCCGTCGTGCTTTCCGCCGCGTGCGTCACCATGTTCTTCATCAGCTCCATCGCGCTGTATTCCGTCGTGAGCAAGAACCTGCTCGCCGTCTACCCCGAGTGGTCCAGCGCTCTTACCTGGGCCTTCCCGGTCTTTCAGACCATCATGGCCGTGACGGGCATCTTCGCCGGCCGCATCTCCGATAAGATCGGCCCGCGCAACGTCGTGATCGCCGCCGCCGTGTGCTACGGCCTGGGCTGGTTCATGTCCGGTACCGTCACCGAGCCGTGGCAGTTCTACCTGTGGTTCTCGCTCGTCGCCGCCATCGGCAACGGCCTGGGCTACAACCCGGCGCTCACCACCGGCCAAAAGTGGTTCATCGACAAGAAGGGCCTCGCCTCCGGCATCACCCTGGCCGCTTCGACCGCCGGCCCCGCTGTACTGTCCCCGGTGCTCGCCTCGCTGCTCATCCCGAGCCTGGGCATCTTTGACGCCCTCAAGGCACTCGGCGTCATCTTCTTTGTGACGATCGCCGCCTCCGCCCTGTTCCTGAAGGCCCCTGAGGCCGGTTGGCTGCCCGAGGGCTTCGAGGCCCCCAAGGGCGGCGCGCATGCCGGCACCTTCGGCGACCTCACCCCGGGCGAGATGGTCAAGACCCCGCGCTTCTGGGTCCTCATCGTCACCTTCGCCTTTGCCGCCACCGCGGGCACCCTGCTCGTGGGCAAGGTTGCCTCCATCGCCGCCGTCCAGCTCTTCGCCGACCCCACGAGCGCCGCGGCCGTCGCCCTCGGCGGCGTGGTCGTCTCCGTCAACACCTGCGCCAACCTGGTCGGCCGTCTGTCCTTTGGCCAGATCATCGACAAGCTCGGCGCCTATAAGTCGCTGCTCATCAGCCTTGTCGTCACCATCGTCGCACTCGTCATCATGTCGATGAGCTTTACGCAGAGCATGTTCTTTGTGGCGCTCGCCCTGCTCGGCTTTAGCTTTGGCGCCCTGCTCGTCATCTACCCGCCGCTCACCGGTGGCGCCTTTGGCACCAGCAACATCGGCGTCAACTACGGCATCATGTTTTTGGGTTATGCCGCTTCCACCTGGATCAGCCAGCCCATCACCGCCGTGCTGTATCACGCCGAGGCCGGCAGCGCCGCCTACCAGCAGTCCTTCTACGGCGCCATTGTGATCGCCGCCATCGCCGTCGTGCTCACCGTCTACATGATGGTCTCCGACAGCAAGAAGAAGTCCGCCTAGTTTTACCGATGCGACAAAGGGACAGCCCCTTTGTCGCATCCCACCGGTCACCAGTATTAAGGAGTCGAAATGTCTGAGCTCAACCCCGTCCGCATTGCCGTTATCGGCGCCGGCGCCATGGGCCGCAACCACATCCGCTTTGTCACCGAGGAACCCGAGGCCGAACTCGTCGCCATCGCCGACGCCTTTGAGGGCGCTCGCGCCACGGCCGAGGCCGCCGGCGTGCCGTTTTACACCGATCCCGCCCAGATGATGGACGAGGTCAAACCCGAGGCCGTCATTATCGCCACCCCCAACGACTTGCACCTGGGCGTTGCCCGCGAGGCTGTGAAGCGCAATATCGTGCCGTTGATCGAAAAGCCGATCTCCAACGACCTGGAGGATGCCCAGGCCTTCGCCGCCGAGGCCGAGACCGCCGGCGTGCCCGTGCTCGTGGGTCAGCACCGTCGCCACAACCCCTTCGTCAACAAGGCCAAGGAGATCATCGAGTCTGGCGAGCTAGGCAAGCTCACCGTGTCGAGCCTCCACTACATGATCTATAAGAACGACGAGTATTTCGATGTCGAGTGGCGCCGCAAGAAGGGTGCCGGCCCGATCCTGGTCAACCTGGTTCACGACGTCGACCTGCTCCGCTATCTGCTGGGCGAGCCCGTTGCCGTCCAGGGTATGCAGTCCAGCGCCGCCCGCGGTTTTGAGACCGAGGACTCCGCCGTGGTCAACGTCCGTTTTGCCGATGGCGCGCTCGCAAGCATGACCATCTCCGACGCCACCGCCAGCCCCTGGAACTGGGAGGCAACCGCTCGCGAGGATCCGCAGTACCGCCCCTTCGACGCCGACGCCTACTTTATCGGCGGCACTAAGGGCGCCCTGTCGCTGCCCCGCCTGCACCAGTTCTCCTACGACGGCGCCTCCAACTGGCATAAGCCGCTGCAGATGGAGATTCCGGCCGTCGACCCGGCACTGCCGCACAAGATGCAGCTCAAGCACTTTGTGAAGGTTGTCCGCCGCGAGGTCGAGCCCGTCGTGACCCCCGCCGACAACGTTAAGACGCTCACGCTTCTCAACGCTATCAAGGAGGCCGCCGAGACCGGCCAGCTCGTCGAGCTGTAATACTTTAGGGCGGGTCGCGGCAAACTCCTATGCCGAACCCCTCGGCCCGCCACCAACAAGCCCCTCTTCTTCGCCCCGCGAGCAGCCTCCTGCCCGCGGGGCATTTTGCTACCTTGCCGACGATTTTTCTGGGGCGGGGGCCATTTTGCGCCTCAGTCTGATTCGTTCGCCACGAAATGGGCCTATCTACTACGTTTAACCGATCGCCCTTAACCATGCCAAATTTCGCGAAATAAAAACCGCAGGTAGACGACTTGCCGATTTTCGGAAAAACCAGGCATGGTCAGCCCCTACGGGTAAAACGTAGTAGATAGGCTGTTTCGTGGCGCGGCCCCAAAACAGCCTTTTGGG
>NZ_JBCPDN010000006.1:22617-48275 GCF_040915425.1 Collinsella aerofaciens
CCTTTATCTCGCGCTACCGCAAGGAAGCCACGGGCGGCATGGACGACGTCGCCCTGCGCGCACTCGACGAGCGCCTGTCCTACCTGCGCAATCTTGAACAGCGCAAAGAGGACGTCATTCTGCTCATCGACGCCCAGGGCAAGCTCACGCCCGAGCTCGAGCAGCAGATTCGCGAGGCCACGCAGCTCCAGCGTGTCGAGGACCTCTACAAGCCCTACCGCAAAAAGCGCATGACCCGCGCGCAGAAGGCCCGCGAGGCAGGCCTGGAGCCGCTTGCCAACATGATCATCATGCAGGCCTCGGCCAAGGGCAGCGCGCTCGATGCCGCCGCGGCCTACGTCAACGAGGACGCCGGCTTCAACACGCCCGAAAAGGCGCTCGCCGGGGCGGCGGACATCGTGGCCGAGACGGTGGCCGAGGACCCCGAGAACGTCGCCGACCTGCGCGCCTTTACGCAGAACACCGCCGATATCGTCGTCGAAGCCACAGACCCCGCCGAGAAGACCCCCTACGAGCCCTACTACAACTTTGACGAGCCGCTGCGCCGTATACCCAACCACCGCGTGCTGGCTATCGACCGCGGCGAGCGCGAGGGCAAGCTCCGCGTGCGCGTGAACGTCGACGGCGCCGCTGCCACGGCACGCCTCAGCAGCCGTTGGCCCCGACGCCAGGGCGTCTTCGCGCCCGTCTTTGACGCCGCCATCGCCGACGGTTACAAGCGCCTCATGGCCCCCTCGCTTGAGCGCGAGGCCCGCGCCAAACTCACCGTCCGTGCGCAGACCGAGGCCATCAACGTCTTTGCCAAGAATCTCGAGGGCCTGCTCTCGGCACGCCCCGTGCGCGGTGCCCGCGTGCTCGCGCTCGATCCGGGATACCGCACCGGCTGCAAGGTCGCCGTTATGGACGAGACCGGCAAGCTGCTCGACCACGGCGTGGTCTACCCCACCAAGCCGCGCCACGACGTCGCCGGCACCAAGCGCGAGCTCGCCCGCCTCGTCAAAAAGGACAGCGTCAACACCATCGTCATCGGCAACGGCACCGCCAGCCGCGAGACCGAGGAAGTCGTCTCGGAGTTCATCGCCGAGCAGGCGCCTGGGCTGCGATACACCATCGTTAACGAAGCCGGCGCGTCCGTGTACTCCGCCTCCGAGCTCGCCAGCCAGGAATATCCCGACCTGGACGTCACCGTGCGTGGCGCCATGAGCCTGGGCCGTCGCCTGCAAGACCCGCTGGCAGAGCTCGTCAAGATTCCGCCCCAGTCTATCGGCGTGGGCCAGTACCAGCACGACCTTGACCAGGCCGAGCTTTCGCGCACCCTGGGCCATGTGGTGGAGGACGTCGTCAACCGCGTGGGCGTCGACGTGAATACCGCGAGCGCGAGCCTACTGGGATATGTATCGGGCATCACGCCGAGCGTGGCCAAAAACATCGTGGCCTACCGCGAGGAAAACGGCGCCTTTACCGATCGCCGCCAGCTCAAGAAGGTCCCCAAGCTGGGACCCAAGGCATATCTCAACGCCGCGGGCTTTTTGCGCATTAGCGGCGGCAGGAACCCACTCGACGCGACAAGCGTCCACCCCGAGAGCTACGAGGTGGCCACGTCCGTCCTAGAACGCGCCGGCGTTAAAGCAAGCGAGCTCAGCCGCGGCGGCGTGCCCGACATCGAGCGCCGCCTGGGCAGCATCTCGGCGCTGGCAAGCGACCTGAACTGCGGCACCCTCACGCTCATCGACATCGTCAACGAGCTCAAGAAGCCCGGCCGCGACCCGCGCGACGACGCACCCGAGGTGGTCTTTAGCCGCTCAGCGCTTTCCATCGACGACCTGGAACCCGGCATGGAGCTCAAGGGCACGGTGCGCAACGTCGTCGACTTTGGCGCCTTCGTCGACGTGGGCGTGCACCAGGACGGCCTTGTGCACATCTCCAAGCTGGCCAACCGCTTCGTCAAGCACCCGAGCGACGTGGTACGCGTCGGCGACACGGTCAAGGTGTGGGTGGAAAAGGTCGATCGCGACCGCAAGAAGATCTCGCTCACCATGGTGCAGGGCAAGTAAACCGCCAAAGCAAAGGTACCCCCTGTAGCAATGTGCAAAATCGCGAGTATTCTGCAATTTCCGCCGTTCCGGATGCCCCTCAGAGACGAAAAAGCAAAAAAACAGCCCCCGTTTTGGCGTTTTTAGAGCCAAAACGGGGGCTGTTCCGTGCTTCGATTAACTGGTAAAAGCCTTTACCTTGCTGAATACTCTCGATTTTGCACGGCGCAGGCGGGGGTACCTTTGTCCACGGCATAATATGGAAGCCAATCACCAACCTACCGGCAAGCTCGTGTCGGCAGCCCCGGCCTTTCCTTTGCCTAGCGCGACCCTCGCGAAGCGCGTGAGCGATAGGGAAAGGAAAGGCCGGGGCGAGCAGCCCGCGGCGTAGCCAGTGTTCGCGTTACGGCAGAATATGGAAGCCCAAAGCGGCGATATCCTTGGCAAAGCCGCGCACGGTGTCGAGCGAGACCTCGTACGGGTCGCGACCGATGTTCTTGCGCTTGGCCAGGATGCTGTTGGGCACCGTGATGATCTGGCAACCGCAGGCCTCGGCCTGATAAATGTTGATGAGCTCGCGCGTGGACGCCCACAGGACCTCGCAGTTGGGCTTTGCGGCGGCCTTCTTGACCGACTCCGTCATAAACGGAATGGGGTCGACGCCGGTATCGGCGATGCGGCCGGCAAAGAGCGAGATGATGGACGGCGTCTCGGCGTCGACGGCCTCGACCATCTCATCAACCTGCGTAGGCGTAAAGATGGTGGTGACGTTGACCTTGATGCCGTCGGCCGAAAGCTTGCGCACCAGCTCGGCGGTGGACTCGCCCTTGGTGGTCACGCACGGAATCTTGACGTAGACGTTCTCGGCCCAGGTAGCGATCTCGCGCGCCTCGACCTCCATGGTCTCGACGTCGTCGGCAAAGACCTCAAACGAGACGGACACATCAGTGATGTGGGCCAGGACCTCCTTGGCAAACGCGCGGTAATCCGTCACGCCGCCCTTCTTCATAAGGGACGGGTTGGTCGTGAAACCCTGAACGTTGCCGTTCTCGTACATGTCGAGCATGCCCTCGAGGTTTGCACCGTCAGCGAACACCTTGATTGCCATCTGCCTGATTCCTTTCGCTTGCACATGGGCGTTAAACTGCTAAACACTTTACCTACGTTTATCAAGGCGTGAGCTGCGGTTTTTTATCTTCTCGGCGAACGGTATAAACACCTCAGTGTTTGGATTGATAAATCGATTGAGCATGCAAAAGCAAAGAGTCGCAGTTTGGGCAAACGTCAGAACGCGGGATTCATTAGATGAGGCCGAAATGCTGCATCGCTGTGACGGTGCCGTCGTGTGCGACATCGTCGGTCACGTAGTCGGCGACCGCCTTGACCTCGGGCATGGCGTTGCCCATGGCCACGGCCGTCTCGACGGCAGCGAGCATGCCCAGGTCGTTGCCCGAATCGCCAAAGCCAAAGGTGCGCGCATTTCCCTCGCGGCCCAGATACGCCAGCGCTCGCGCCACGCCCACGCCCTTGTCAATGCCCTTGGGGCTCAGCTCGCGATTCTGACCACCTGTGTTGCACAGCTCAAACTCGCGATCGATAAAGCCGTCATCGCCGGTCACGCGAGCCAAACTGGGCACACTGAGGCATACCTTGCCCACGCGCAGACTGCCGTCGACGCGCATCTCCTCGGCGCTGTGCACCACAGACGTGCCGATCAGAGACGACTGCTCAACGCCCACGGGCTCCAGCGCAAAGGTCGCAGCATTGGACTCGAAAAAAACCTCGATGCCGGCATCCACAACGCGACGCGCGAGCTCCTCAACAACGTCCTCGTCAAAGTAGTCCTCATGCACCACGCGACCCTCGACCTCGAGCGTGGCGCCCGCCATGGCAACGACACCCGCAGGCTCCAAAGCACGCAGGCCATCGGCAATCAGCCACAAGGGACGACCCGTGCAGATAAACGCCTTGTGCCCTGCGTCGCGCAGACGATGAAACGCCTCGATCACCGCCTGCGAGGGGTGAACCGCCGAAAAGTCCTTGTCGGTCATGTTGTCGGGATCGAACGACGTCAGCGTGCCGTCCACGTCAAAAAAGAGCACGGCGGAATCGGGGCACGCATCAATCATATGGGTTCCTTTCGGGGGCGAGAGTAAACGAAGTATCCATCATATAATGGAGCGACGCAACCAGAGAGGTCACCCATGGAATTTTACGCAAGCTGCCCCGAGGGCTTTGAGTCCGCACTCGCCGATGAGCTTAAACGCCTCGGGCTTTCGCATGTTCGCCGGCTGAAGGGCCGCGCTACATTTGAGGGCGAGCTCGAAGAAGGCTACCGCGCCTGTCTGTGGTCGCGCCTGGCGAGCCGTGTGTTCGTGGTACTCGGGCGCTTTGAGGCGCAGGATGCCGATGAACTGTACGATAGCGTTTACGACATCGCCTGGGAGAGCATCGTCCGCCCCGGCGCCACCATCGCCATCACCGCCCGCGGCGTGACCGAGCAGCTGCGCAACACGCGCTTCTCGGCCCTGCGCGCCAAAGACGCGCTGTGCGACCGCCTGGCCGAGACCACGGGACGTCGTGCCGACGTCGATGCCGCCGACCCCGATGTTCACCTACTGCTTTCGCTGCGTCAGCGTCGCGCGAGCATCAGCCTGGACCTTTCGGGCGACCCGCTGTTCAAGCGCCTGCCACCCGCCGCGACCCGCGCCGGCGAGGGCGCACACGTGCTGCGTCCCGACTACGCCGCTCTGCTGCTGGCGCAGGTCGGCTGGACTGCACTGTGCGAGCGCGAGCTGACGGCCGACGATTACGAGAATGAAGCCCTACCCACGCTGGTCGACGCCTCGTGCGCCGGCGGCGGTCTGCTGCTGGAGGCCGTGAACATCCTAACCGACCGCGCTCCGGGCGCCGCACGCGAGCACTGGGGCTTTGAGGGCTGGCAGCTGCACGACGCCGCCCTGTGGGAGCAGCTGCGTGCCGAGGCGCGCGAGCGCGAGACGGCCGCACGCGAGCGCCAGGCGCGCATCGTTGCCGTGGATGTTGACCCCGCCGCCCGCAAGACTGCCGAGCGCATGGTTAAGTGCACCGGCTACAAGCGCTTTGTCGATTTTTGCGCCGCCAAGTCCGCCACTGTGCTGGACCACGCGGGCGCCGTCGCCGGTGCCGCTGTGGTCGCGGATACGACCGAGACGCCGCTTTCGCTCATGCACGACGCCATGACGCTCATCGGCGAGCTGCGCCGCGCACCCGAGCTTGCCGCGGCACCGGTCGCCGCGCTCACCCGCGACGGATTGCTGGCCCGCGCGCTCCACGCCGAGCCCGAGCACTCGATCGCCGTCATGCCCAATAACGAGGAGGCGGCTCTTGAGGTTTGGCCCTCGCTCGACCACGCCGCCGCGGCATTCGAAGCTGCGACCAGCGCAGATGCCGAGGAGCAGACCGCAGATGCCCAAGGCGAAGCCGCCGACACCCTCATGCCCGAACCTACCGCCACGCTCGACCTGGGCGACGGCAAGCCGCTGCCCGTGCTCATCCCGGAGTCCGAGCAGTTCGCCAACCGCCTGCGCAAGAACGCCCGTCTGCGTCGAAAGTGGGCAAAGCGCGAGGGCGTGAGCTGCTACCGCGTCTACGATGCCGACCTGCCCGACTACTCCGCTGCCATCGACCTGTACGAGGGTTGCCCGCAGACGCCGGGCCGCTGGCTCGTCATCGCCGAATACGCCGCGCCCAAGACCATCGACCCCGCACTGGCCCAGGCCCGTATGCTCGACATCTTGGCCATCGCGCCGCGCATCCTGTATGTTCCGGCCGAGCACGTGCACGCCAAGGCCCGCATGCGTTCGCGCGGCGGCTCGCAGTACGGCAAGCAGGGCGCCGGCAAGGCCGGCTCGGGCGAGCGCGCCAACATCGCGCGCCGTCGCCTGCCGCTCATCGAAGAGGGCGGACTCACCTTTGCCGTCAACTTTGACGACTACCTGGATGTGGGCATCTTCCTGGATCACCGCGTCACCCGCAACCTGGTGCGCGAGCACGCCAAACAGGCACGCCGCTTCCTCAATCTGTTCGCCTATACCGGCACCGCCACCTGCTATGCGGCCGACGGCGGCGTCGAGGAAACCGTGACAGTCGACCTTTCCAACACCTACCTGGACTGGGCCGAGCGCAATATGCGCCAGAACGGCTTTGTTGGTCCGCAGCATCATTTTGTGCGCGACGACGTGCTCGCCTGGATTCGCGACCAGCGCCAGACGCGCAACCGCTGGGACCTGATCTTTGTCGACCCGCCCACGTTCTCGAACTCGTCCAAGATGGGCCGCCGCACCTGGGATGTCCAGCGCGACCATGTTGAGCTTTTGGCCGGCGTATCTCGCCTGCTTGCACAGGGCGGACATGCCATCTTTAGCTGCAACCTGCGCGGCTTCCGCCCCGAGACACGCAAGCTCGCGCGCGCGGGCGTCGTGCTGGAGGACATTACGACGCAGACCATTCCCGAGGACTTCGCGCGCAACCAGAAGGTGCATCATTGCTATATCGTGCGCCGCCTGCCCATCGAGGACGCCATGGCCGAGGTCGGCTTTAGCGCCGAGGAAATTGCCGAGCGCGTCGAGGAGCTGCGTAACCCCGAGGCCCGCAAGCCTCGCGCAACGGCGCCCGCGCACGCGCAGACCGGCGACCGAGGGCCGCGCGGCGACGGCAAGACTGCCTGCGCAGGTAAGCCCAAAAAGAAGAAGTTCTACGCCAGCAAGCCCAAGGGCAAATAAACAAAGTTGCGGTGGAATACGGACTGTTTTGCCTGGAATTAGGCAAATTTAGACCGTATTTCACCGCAACTCATATTGGGATGGCGGACGCCGTCCTACCCTTGGGTGACCAGGCGATAGCCGATGCCCACGTGCGTCTGGATATAGCGCGGATGCGCGGGGTCGGACTCAATCTTCTTGCGCAGCGTGCCCATAAAGACACGCAGGCTCGCCAGGTCGCTCTTGGTCGCCGTGCCCCAAATCTCGTGCAGGATAAACTGGTGCGTCAGTACCTTGTCGGCGTTATGCGCCAGCAGGCACAGGAGCTTATACTCGATCGGCGTCAGATGCAGTTCCTCGCCATCCATCGTGGCGATGCCGGCATCAAAATCGATATGCAGCTCACCGGTATCGAACGAGCCCTCGGAGGCAACGCCGCCCGTTTGCGCATACGAAAGGCGCCTGAGCGTCGTGCGAATGCGCGCGAGCAGCTCCTCGACCGAAAACGGCTTGGTCAGATAGTCGTCGGCACCGGCATCGAGCGCGCGGATTTTGTCCGCATCCTCGCTGCGCGCCGAGACCACGATAATCGGCATGCCCGACCATGCGCGCACCGACTCCACCACCTTGACGCCGTCCATATCGGGCAGGCCCAGATCGAGCAGCACAATGCTCGGCGTCTGCGACGAGGCGGCGGCGATAGCGGCATGGGCGGTCTCCACAGCCATATGGCGCAAGCCGTGCGCCTCGAGCGCGGCAACGATAAGATTGCGGACGGCGGGGTCGTCCTCAACGACCAAGATGAGCGGTTTTACGGCAGGGTTCGGCACAGCGCTACTCCTTATCAAACGAAACGTCGGCGGCAGGAAGCTCAATCGTAAAGACCGAGCCGTGCGGGTCCGCCGCGGCAACCTCTATGCTACCGCCATGCGCCAGCGCAATGGAGCGGCAGAGCGAAAGACCCAGGCCCACGCTGCGGTGACTGTCAGCCAGACCGTGGTTGGCGGTATAGAACGACTCGAAGATCCGCTCGCGGTCCTCGGGTGCGATGCCCGGACCATCATCGGCCACCGAGCACGCCACGCGTCCATCGTCGACGCTAATCGAAATCATGATATGCGAGCCCGCGGGCGTATAGGTGATGGCGTTGTTCACCAGATTGACCACCAGCTGCACCATCAGGCGCGCATCGACGTTGACGAGCGCCGGCTCATCGCACGCCACCACCTTAAGGTCGTGCTCGCGCACGGCAGGGTTCACGTGACGCAGCGCCTCCTCGACGATATCGTCCATGAGCTCGAGCGTTGTCGACAGATGCATACCGCCACCCTCGAGCTTGGTGATGGCGAGCAGATTCTCGACGGTGGCGTTGAGCCACAGCGCATCCGAGCGAATGGATAGAAGCAGGCCGCGGCGCGTCTGGGCATCGAGCACCGCGGTGCCGGTCGAGCCCTGATCGAGCAGCACGTCGGCATTGCCCGAAATACTGGTGAGCGGCGTACGCAGATCGTGCGAGATGGAGCGCAGCAGGTTGGCGCGCAGCTGCTCGTTTTTGGCAAGCACCGCCGCCTCCTCGCGGGCCTCCATGGCGCGAGCGCGATCGAGTGCCAGCTCGCCTTCGCTCACGATGGCATCGGCAAGTGTTCGCTCCTCGTGCGTCAGCACGTCGGGCTCGGCAACGATAGCCAGCACGCCCACCACCGAGGCGGGGTCGCCCGAGCGCGCGAAGCCGTCGCCTGTGCGAACCGTCAGGTAGATGCCATAAAACGCCGAGCCGCCAAACGTGGCGTCGAGCGGCGTTCCCACATAGGCGGACGCCGAGAGCCGCGGCGGCATCTGCGGCGCCAGTTCGTGCACCGGTGCGGCATCGCCCACGGCCGTGTAAGTCGCGCGCGGCAGCAGGTCATCGCCCTCGGCGTCGGCGCTGTACCACACGACCGGACAGCCCGAAAGACGCGCCAGCTGCGTTGCCATGGCGTGAACGATCTGCTGCTCGTCGGCGCACCGCTGCAGCATGCGGTTGGTCTCGAGCACCATATGCGTGCGGCGGTCGCTGGCGGCGGCCTGTGCCAAGGCGCGGCGCAGGGCCAACGCAATCGAGCTCGACACAAGCGAGACCACGAACATGATGAAGAACATGCCGGGATAGCCGCGATCGATAAGCGACAGCGAGTAGCGCGGGTCGACAAACAAGAAGTTGTAGAGCGCCACGGCGGCAGCCGAGCTCAGCAAGCAATACAGGCGACTCCAGGTAAAGAATGCGCACAGCTGAACGGCGAACACATAGACGATCATGATGCTCGGCGCGAGACCCGGATGGTCGAGCAGCGCACCCACAATCGTCGCCGCGACCAGCAGCCCCACCGATACGCAGGCGTCATACAGAGGAGTGCGGCGCGTCAGCGTTGTGCGCCGCCACCAAAAGCTATCGGCAATATCGCCGTCCGTACGGACGTCCATCAGTGCCCCGCCCCTCTCTCAAAAACAAAAACCACCACAAAGGGACAGGCACCTTTGTGGTGGTTTCCCTTGTGGTGGTTCCAAGTGTATAGCCTTTGCAACCGGCGGTCGCTAGACAAACAGCACGTGCGCGAGCAGGGCACACACGCACACCGCTCCAAATACCAGTGCCACGATCGAGATCACGCGGTCGGCCATATCCATGTTGGCACGGTTCGTCAAAAACCGATCTTCGGCGGCGTCGGCACGCGCCTCACGCACCATTTCGACCACCGCCTCACGGCCATCGAGCGCCTTTGTATCCATGTTTACCTCCCCGGCCTCATGCTTATCCATCAAAAACCAACTCCGTGTAGCCGCCGACGTCTACGGCCGCTCGTTGGGGGCCAGGCGCTGCATCTTGTTCACGGCTTTGAACTTGGTGAACAGCGGCACGTACTCAAAGCTCACGTTGGAGTTCTCCAGGCCGTACCAACGCGCGGGCGTGCCGGCGGCGCGGCGAATGATGTACTTGAGCGTGATGGCCGTACGCTCGCTGGGCTCCACATCGCTTTCGGGCGCCAGAAGCTTACGGATCAGGACGAACTTGAACGTGCCGATGTTACCCGGATCCTTGTAGACCGAGTAGTCATGCGTCTGCGGCGGCAGCTCGCCGGTGGCAGCCAGGTCCTGAACAACCTGACGCAGGTAGGCATTGACGCGCTGGTTGATCTTGTAGCCCAGGTACAGGTGCACGCGGAACACGTAGTCGGTGCCGAACGTCTCGACCGAATAGGCAAAGGTGTGCGGTTCGTCCATGGTCTCGACATTCACGAACCACCAGGCGCGGGCACGCTTGGGATGCTTGTCCAAGATCGAATAGACGATATCGCGGTCGATGTAGTCGGTATGGGTGTCCTTGGTCAGGTACACGACGTTGTCGCTCATGCGCTCGTAACGGTCGTCGTCGCGCAGGCGCTTGAGCTGCGGCAGGTAGCTGCGCAGCGGCAGCAGCGTAAACTGGCGCTGCTCGACCGCCGTGCCGTTGTACCAGCACACCATAATGCCCATGATGAGTGCAGCCATGAGGATGGTGAAATAGCCGCCGTGGAAGAACTTGGTGAGCGAGCTCACGAAGAAGAAGCCTTCGAGCAAAAGGAAGAAGGCCGCGAAGATCCACGGAGCAACCTTGAGCTTGCGCTCCTCGTGCAGGTAGAAGAAGAGCAGCAGCGTGGTGCACATCATAGTCAGCGTAATGGCAAGGCCGTACGCGGCTTCCATATGCGCCGAGTTCTGGAACAGCAGCACCACGATGACGCAGCCGACAAGCATGACGTTGTTGACCATGGGGATGTAGAGCTGGCCCTTGGTCTCGGCAGGGTAGAAGACCTGCATGTGCGGCATGAGGTCCAGACGGCTGGCCTCGGACACCAGCGAGAATGCGCCGGTGATGAGCGCCTGCGAGGCAATGATGGCCGCAACGGTGGAAAGGCCTACGGCAAAGGGGCGCAGGCCCGGGGCGAGCATCTGGTAGAACGGGTTGAGGTCGGCAATGCCCATGAGCTCGGGGTTGGCAGCGTTGTTCATAAGCCAAGCGCCCTGGCCCATATAGGAAAGCAGCAGGCAGCACTTAACGAACGGCCAGGTAGCGTAGATGTTGCCGCGGCCGACGTGGCCCATGTCGGAGTAGAGCGCCTCGGCACCGGTGGTGGCGAGGAAGCAACTGCCCAGAATCATGATGCCCGCGTGGTTGTTGGGGCTCAGCAAAAAGGCGATGCCGCGCACCGGGTTGAGGCACAGCAGCACGGCGGGGTGCTGGAAAACAAAGAACAGACCCGTGCCGCCCAGGAACAGGAACCACAGCGTCATGATGGGGCCAAAGGCGTGACCGATCTTGGCCGTACCGATGCGCTGTACCAAGAAGAGCACGATGATGATGGCGAGCGTAATGGCGACGACGCGACCCTGGTCATCGCCCAGCACGGCATGGACCGCCGGGATGGTGCGCAGGCCCTCGATGGCCGTGGTAACGGTAACGGCAGGTGTCAGGATGCCGTCGGCGAGCAGCGCGGCGCCACCCAGCATGGCGGGGATGATGAGCCACTTGCCGCAGCGCTTGACCAGGCTGTACAGGGCAAAGATGCCGCCCTCACCATGGTTATCGGCGCGCAGCGAGATGAGCACATACTTGATGGTGGTCAGCAGCGTGACCGTCCACACGACAAGGGAGAGCGCGCCGAGCACGAACTCCTCCGTGACGCTTCCGATGCCGCCGTTGCCGGCAACGAGCGCCTTGGTTACATACATAGGGCTGGTGCCGATATCGCCGTACACCACGCCCAGCGTGACGAGCATCGCCGAGATGCTCACAGGAATCGCAGCGTGCGAAGCTGCCTCCTTGGCCTTTTGTTCCATAAGCCGGTTTCCTCCCAACTTTAATGTTCGAAGGAATTATAGGTAATCGGCCCATGTTTGAATGGCACTGTTTTCCCAGCTAGATAAACATTTATACAGCCTTTAAGCCACCTCGGCGATATGGAATGTGACAAAGGGACTTTCCCTTTGTCACATTCGTCATTTTCCAAGCCAATTTTTGAACCACCACTCCATGGAGCGGCTCATCTCGGCCATAAAGGGACTCGTGTGCTTACGGGTATAGATGTCCACGACGCGCTCCCCCACCTCGCGGGCATGCGGACGGAACATCGCGTCCATCTCGGCCACCTGCGCGTCCATGGTCGCGGCATCGGCGCGGCAGTAGCGCTCCTCGTGCACCAGGTTCACCACGGGATGCGCAATGGCCGGACGCTCCTTACGGGGCGTGCCGATGATGAGCATCGACAGCGGCATGGTATAGGGCGGCAAGTCCAGCAGCTCGGCAACTTCCTCGGCATTCTCGACGATATCGCCGATGTAGCAGCTCCCCAGCCCCAGGGCCTCGGCGGCAACCACGGCGTTTTGCGCAGCGATCACGGCGTCCTGGGCCGCGATGGCAAAGTCGCCCAAACCCGGCGCGCGGCGGGGCGCCTTGCCCGTACGCTCGACAAACTCGGGCTCAAAGCAGCCCACGTGCTCAAACAGATCGATCCACTTGGCATAGTCGACCACAAATATTAGTGCCCAGGGCGCCTTGGCGATCATGGGCTGGTGGTCGCACAGGTCGGCCAGGCGGTCCAGCGTAGCCTGCTCGCGAATGCTCACGATGGAATACATCATCATGGCGCCCGCCGACGGCGCGCGACTCGCCGCATGCAAAATTGCCGCCCGCTGCTCGTCGGTCACCGCCACGGGACGGTCGTCGTCATCACGCGCGAAGGCACGCGTGGAGGAACGGTGCTCCAACGTGTCCAGCACCGCATTGCCCGTCGTCTCGACCGGATAGCCACACGTATCCACAGCCTTGGTGCAAACCTGCTCGTTCATTGCCTCATCCTCGCTAATTCTTTAAGAAGCCTTTACGTTTCCGTGTAATTCCCGTCCATTATCGCGCAGGTCGCCACTACATTACGCCACACCGCCACACGTGCGCGTTATTATGGCTGGTTGTTGTGCGCAACCCTCAAATGCTGCGCATATCTTGGTAACAATCGGGTAAACCCCCGCTTTCGTAGGTTTTAAGTTTGTGAGGAGTCTCAGCATGTTCGCTGCCGCCATCTCGCTCGTCGGTCTTGCGGCGACCGTCTACCTTGTTTTGCGCGAAGCCAAGGCCATTCGCGCTCAGTCGGGCACCGTTGCCAAGGGCGCCTTCGCCTGGAGCGTCGCCTTCGGCCTGTTCCAGCTCTTTTTGACCGTCTGGGGCGCTATTGGCCTCGTCGCGCAAAACGAGCCGCTCGCCTTTGTGATGCTCATCCTGACCAACGCCATCCTCACCGGCTGCGCTTGGGCCAGCATCGCCCGCGACCGCATCGCCCCGCGCGTCTTTGCGTTCGCCGGGCCCAACGCCCCCGCCCCCACCGGCAAGCTCGCCCGCCTGCGCGGCGCCTTTGTGGGCAAACCGCTCGTCGCCGCCGTCCTGTGCCTGCTGCTCGCCGGCGTCTTTGCGCTGCTGGGCATGGAGGTATCGTCCAACCACGACTTTACCTGGGTCTACCCCCTGTGCATCCTGCTCGAGTGGGCCATCATCACCACGCTCATGGTCGGCCTGTTCTTCCTGTTCCAGCGCCACGGCGCAGCCCCCGCGGTCTTGGCCTTTGCCCTCTTTGTCCTGGGCATTGCCGAGTTCTTCGTCATCACGTTTAAATCCATGCCCATCCAGCCGGGCGACCTTTCGGCCATCTCCACCGCCGCCGCGGTCGCCGGCACCGGCTACACCTTCTCGATCTCACTGTTCTGCGTGCTGTCCATGGGCTTTACCGCCATCGCCATGCTGCTATGCGAGTACGCCGGCCTGGTGGCACCGCACCGTCAGAAGGGCGCCGCCAACGCCAAGCGCATGCTGCTCACCAACCTGCTCGTGGCGGTGCTGTGCCTGGGCGGCGTGACCGCACACGTCACGCTCATCGACTACTACAACACTCTCGGCATCACCGTCTACACCTGGCGCCCGCTCGAGAGCTACTGGCGCGAGGGCTACCTGCCCGCTTTCATTAGCGCAGCGCAGTCCATCAAGCCGCCCAAACCCGCCGACTACTCCGTCGACGATGCCAAAGCCACGCTCAAAAAGTACGCCAAGACCTACGACAAGTCCGACGCGGCCAAGAGCGACGAGCGCGCCGCCGCAAAGGAACAGTTCGACAGCGAGAAGCCCACGGTCATCGCCATCATGAACGAGACCTTCTCGGATCTGTCGATCTACCAGAACATGCGCGCCGGCTACGAGGGTCCGCAGTACTTTAAGAGCCTGTCCAACTGCCTCAGCCGCGGTAAGCTCTATGTGAGCGCCTACGGTGGCGGTACCGCCAATACCGAGTTTGAGTTTATGACCGGCAACTCCATGGCCAACCTGGGCTCGGGCGTGTACCCCTACACCATCTACAACATGGAGACGACCGGGAACCTGGCAGAGCAGTTCAAATCGCTCGGCTATTCCACCACGGCTATGCACCCCAACCACGCGACCAACTGGAACCGCGAGAACGTCTACAAGGACTTTGGTTTTGACCAGTTCCTGTCCATCAACGATTTCCAGGGCGCCGATACCCTGCGCGGCATGGTGACCGACCAGGCTACCTACGACAAGATTCTTGAGCTGCTCGACCAGAACGCCGATCCGCAGTTCATCTTCGACGTGACCATGCAGAACCACTCGGGCTACGATACGGGCCTGCTGCCGGTCGACAAGCAGATGCACCTGAACATCGACACGACCGACCTGGACGCCAAGACCGTCGAGGACGGCACGCTCTCCGATGTCGACGAGTATGTCTCGTGCATCGAGCAGTCCGATCAGGCGCTTCGCTACTTCCTCAACGCCCTGAGCAAGCTCGACCGTAAGGTGGTCGTGGTGTTCTGGGGCGACCACCAGCCGTTCTTCCCGTCCAAGTTCAACGATAAGTGGTTTACCGGCGAGGACGACGCCACGCATCAGGAGCGCCTGTGGCAGACCGATTACATCATCTGGGCCAACTACGACGTTGCCGGCTGCGACCAGATGAGCGAGGTCGACGACCTGTCCACCAACTACCTGTCCACCCAGCTGATGCAGCTGATCGGCGCACCGCTGACCGACTACCAGAAAGCGCACATGACGCTGCGCGAGTCGCTGCCCGCCATCAACTCGGTGGGCTACGAGGACGCCAGCCTGCGCTGGGCGCTCTCCTCCAACGTCACCGGTGACGACGCCGCTGCCGCAGCCGCAACCAAGGCGCGCGATGATTACGCCAAGATGCAATACTACGAGATGTTCCGCGACGGCAAGAACGTGTACACCGAGCACTTCCAGACCGAGGCCAACGAGACCGACCCCAACCTGGCACCGGGCACGACCAAGATCAAGTAGCAGCGCGTCTTAACTGGTTCGTCTGCCCGGCGACGCGGAACGTAAGGTTCCCTGCTCGGTCAGTCCTGCGCAAGACGAAGGCCACATTAAGTGGCCTTCTTTGCGTGCGGAACTCGCGATGAACCTTATATGCCTCCGCCTGGACAGACTCCCTGATGTTGGGGCGTGGCTTGTCTTGGGTGTATCGCCGAACATATATAAGTTGAAGGCCACGTTATGTGGCCTTCTTTGTTTGCGGAAAGTGTGTCCCGGAATTCTTGTCTGGAATGGGATGCAGTTTCCGCTTGGGACCCGATTGGGAAAGTGTGTCCCACTATTCAGCTGGATTCCGGGATGTATTTTCCGGTTGAGGCTCGTTGGGAAAGTGCGTCCCACTTTGGGGGCTGATTCTGGGACGTGGTTTCCGGTTGGCTCTCATTGGGAAAGTTCATCCCATTTCTCGGCCTAATTATGGGACGCAGTTTCCCGTTGAGGACTCTTTGGGAAAGTGCGTCCCGGTCTGGGCGCTCAAACTGGGATGGATTATCCGGATGAGGGCTTGACGGAAAATGTGTCCCGTTCCGGGCGCTAATTGTGGGATGCAGTTTCCGCTTGCGGAGTCTCCACTCAACAGAAAACCCGGGTGGCCTGTTTTTTGGCTACCCGGGTTTTTTGGTTTGTCGATATGTTCGACTGGCCGCTAGTGGGTCTTGCGATGCTTGATCAGCATGATGAGGGCTATCACTACGAGCGTTGCTCCCGCTGCTGCTGCGGTGGCGACTAGGGCGAATGTTTGGTCGCCGGTGTTTGCGAGGTTCTTCGCTGTGGTCGTAGTCTTGACCTTGGTGTCGGTCTTAGCTCCGTTGTCGGACTTGGGCTTGTCCGGGTTCGTCGGGGTCTCAGGAGTCTCGGGGTCCTTTGAGCCTTCGGAATCGGTTGGGCCGGCGGTGTTTACCAGCGTATGGTCCAGGAACTTCTTGGCGCCCGCACTTGCCTGTGAGAACAGGCGGCGCGTGCGGATCGGGGTGGCGTTCACCGTTGTGGGCGCCGTCTCCTCGGCCTCGATATTCACGAGCGTCGTGCCGGTGTCGAGGCCCACGTCGTTGTATCCCACGTGGCAGTAATACTGCGCACCGTCATCGTCTGCGGTCAGGTCAATCTCGAGCTTTGAGGCCGTTCCAGCCGCGAGGTTGCCATCGGCACCCACGAGCTTAAACTCTGTCTCGCCGCGGCCCTTGCGGTACCACATATAGGTCGGTGCCAGCCCTGTTTCGCTATCGTCGGCACCGAGTTGCTTCACATGGCCAATCGCCGAGAGCGTCAGGTGGCTTCCCGCCGCGCGCTCAACCGAAGAGTCGTATCCAAGATCCGACCCCTCCGCAGCATCCGCCGCAGGTCCGCTCACGGTCATCGTCATGCCATCGGGCATGGTCTTGACCGTGATGATTGCCGAGCGAATACCTGTTTCGGTCGTGGATCCATTCTTAACGGCGGCGATGGCGAATCGATACTCCGTATTGGGCTGCAGCCCATCCCACTTGAGCGAGGTTTGCGTGTTGTCGGCAATCTTCCAGCTATTGACGACCGCATCCGCCGCATTGCTCTGCAGCATGCCCACGCCGTAGCTAAAGCCACTCTTGTTTGCGAGTACATCGTCCCAGCTAAACGTAACGCTGGTCGAATCGACGGCGTTTGCCGTAAAGCCCGTCACGGCCGGCGCGTCGGGCATCTCGACGTCCTTAACGTCATAGCCCACGATCCAGAACTGGTCGGTGTCCTTGGTGCCGAGCTTGTCGCCCGAGTCTGCCTCGAACTTGTCGACATCCACCGCGTTGACGCCCAGACGCCACACAAAACCGTACTTGCCCTGCGCGGCCTCGGGCAGGTTGTCGACGGTGCCGCCGTATTCGGTCGATTCACTCGAGGAGTTACCCGTAGTAAAGCCGGCGTTGGCACCAAAGCACAGGCCGCCAAACAACTCGTGCTTTGCGAGCTTCGCGCCCATGACAACGCTGCCGTTCAGCGTCAAGCCGAGCTCGAGCTCCTGCTCCTTGCCCTCCTCGACTTCGATGGTCTGCTCAATGCTCGCCCCCGACTGCGCGGCGGCGCCGTTAAACCCATCGTGCGTGTAGGCGCGCGTTACGCCAGGCTTGCCCAGGCCAAAGGAATCCCCAACGGGAGTCTCGCCGTTGAGCGTCGTTTGATAGGTTCCGGGTTCTCCCGACCGGTTGGTCAAAAAGTAGCTGAGCGGCGTCATATTGTGCTGTTTGGCAATGCGGTCATAGGCCTCGACATTAACGACCGAGGTCTGCGCGCCGAGCGACACGGGCGCCGCCATCACGCCCTTGCCACCAGTTTCCTCATTTTCGATCTCATACTCGTAATAGACCATCGGAATCGTGTAGAGCACGGCCTTGTCACCCTCGCCGGCATGCGACTCATAGCTTACGCTTGCGCTGACCGTGCGCTCGCTCCGGTAGTCATAGCATCCCTCGGCGGCAAAATCGACTGAAGCATTCATCGCGACCAGGGGCGGACCGGTCTGCACCTCGACGGCAACGCCCAACTCGGCGCCAATGGTATAGCCCTGGGATGTCCCCGTGCCCTTTTCCTCTCCGTATGACGTGCCGCCCAACACCAGATAGCCGTATGCCTGCTCCAGATCCTCAACATAGGGCGCATCCTGCAGCACGGCAAGCACGCGCGGGTTGGTATAGACCTTGTAGCGGTCCTTGTACGTGATCTTGACGCTGTCGTTGTCGACATCGGGCAGCGCGAGCGAGATAAATGTGCCGTAGGTAGTGCCGCGACGGTTGCTCTCGCTAATCACCTGCTCCTCGCCGCGGCGCACCTTTCCGTTCTCGTCGAGCGAAAAATGCGAGGCGGTCATCCAATAGTAGTCATCGTTCTTGCGCAGGTCCTCGTCGCGGTGCTTGCCCACCACGGCGATAAAGCTCTCGTTATAGCGGTCCGAACCCGAGACGCTGCCCGCCTTGACGTCGCTGATCCACACCTGTTCTATACCCTTGTGGTCATGCTTGTTGCTGCTGTTGTATTGCTGACCGCTCATGCTCATGGTTCCGACCATGGACCCCAAGCCCTGAGCCCCGCTCTGTGCCGTGTTGCAGGCAAAGTCGCGGAACACATCGCCGCCCACGAGCACCTCGTCAACCGCCAGCTGCTCGGACAGGCCGTCAAGGTTGGCAGTGGCAAGGGCAATAGGCGCCAAGGTGCACGGATAGCGCTTATCCTGAGCGCTATCCTTCCATGCGCTGTTGGGCGCATGCATCAGCCCATAGGAGGCGAGGAGCCCGTCTCTGTATTCCTTACAATCGGAAAGCTTGAACTCGCCAGACTCCGAGTCAAAATACGCGTAGCGGTACAGCGCGCCGTACAGCCCCTTGCTGCCGTCAGAAGCGCCGTAATCAAAAGCGCTGCGTTGCCAGTCATAGCCCGCAAGAATAAGGCCCGTGACGGTTTCACCCGTCTTCTTTCCTTCTTCATCGTAGGCGGCAAACGTGCCGAACGTCGCATTCGCAGCGACCATGGTCTTGCCGTTCGCGGAGAGGGAGATTGCGCCCGCGTCGCCCAGAGCATCGACATGGACGAGCGCACCCTTGGATACATCCCACGAAAACAGCTCGCAATGCGTCGACTTATCAATATTCTTCTTGCCGTAGGGTGCCGAGACCACGATGGCGAGGTCATCGCAAAAATCGCGATCGAGGTCGCCGGCCGCTAGCGAAACGACAGGAGCTGACTGAAGCTGCGTCCAGGAGTCGTTCCCGCCCTTGTTGTGCGTGGTGTAGTCCGCGGCGTTACCGGCGTCGATTTTGACGACGCTTTGCTTCCAGTTGCCGCCCTCCAAGTCATACATGTCGACTACAGCCTTGCGCACGCCGTTCTCGTCGACATAGCAGCCCGCGTAGACAAAAAGCTCGTCGACGCCGTCGCCATCGACATCGCCCGCCTCGACATCAAAGACGGCGTCGTGCTCTTGCAGGTAACCGGCATCCAGGTACTTAAAACGGCCTTCGTACATCATATTAGTGTTGACCGTCACCGGCAGGTGTGTGTCGAGAGTGCGCGTACGCCCGTTGCTAAACGAGTAGAGGACCAGCTCAACCTTTCCGGCGTATGACTTGCCGTCAATCGTCGTGGAGGAACTGTCGCCGTAGGCACGGAGCTCGGCAACGCGGCTCTTTTTGCCCGTGCTGGCGTCGCTGCAGAACTCAACACTCGTGGCGTGAATGCCCGAGAAACCGTTGTTGTCGTTGGCGAGTACTGTTGAGGACTCATTGTTGCTTAGGTACGACCAGGTGCCGCCACCGTAGTCGCTATGCTTGTAGAGATCGCTGTTCGTATCGAAGTTGTTGACGTTTTGCCAGAACTTTGCGGCGCCCCACACACTTCCATAGCCATCGGTGAGTTTGCTGCTGCCGCCAATGTCACCGCGCTCGACGTTCTCGAGCTTGTCGCGCAGAGTGTAGCGATTGCCATGGCTACCGTTAGCTGCCATATAGACCTCGCTGCGCGTGGCAAACGTCGTGGGGGTATCAGTGGAATAGGGGCCAACGGTATCGGCCGGAATGTCCTCGCTCGTGCCCAGACCCAGGGCTTGATAATCCTGCTCGGTCATATCGGTGATTGCGGGCGCGTCTGCCGCCTGGGCAACCTGGGGCGTGGCCGTGAAGCAGGCGACGCTCGTGGCGACCAACGCAGCAAGCGCCGCCGTCCCAACAAGCGG
Source organism: Collinsella aerofaciens (assembly GCF_040915425.1). GTDB lineage: Bacteria > Actinomycetota > Coriobacteriia > Coriobacteriales > Coriobacteriaceae > Collinsella > Collinsella aerofaciens_BW. The sequence goes on from NZ_JBCPDN010000006.1 coordinate 42,496, forward strand.
GATTTTCGACAGCCTACGGATACGGGGGTGTGGAACGTACATGAGGGACCTCGCTTTATTCGAGTGGAGTGGACTCATTTTTGCAAATGATACATCCGGTGCCCGATATCACGTGTCTCATTTTCGCCAACGGCGTGTCTCATTTTTGAGAATCCGAGATGCCGCGGAAATCTTATCCCAGCTCAAAGGCCATTTCTGGGATGTATTTTCCGTCGAGTGCCTCATCGGGAAACTGCATCCCATTTCAAGCGTCGATTCTGGGACGCACTTTCCCTTAGACCCTCAACCGGAAACCGCATCCCACTTTGAGCGCAAATTCCGGGATGCATTTTCCGCTTGAGCCTCATTGGGAAACGGCGTCCCACTTTGAGGGCTGATTGTGGGATGCATTTTCCGGTTTTGCTCTCATTGGGAAAATGCATCCCGTTTCTTGACCGAATAATGGGACGCAATTTCCCGTTGGAGCGCCTTTGGGAAAGTGTGTCCCACTTCGACCGCCCAGAGTGGGATGCACTTTCCGCAAAGCACCTCAACGGGAAACTACGTCCCATTCCAAAGGCAAATTCCGGGACGCATTTTTCGAAAGCCTGCCCATCCGGAAAGCCCGTCCCACTTTGGACGCATCCGGGCACGGAACCATCGACCTATCAGGCCTCCCATCAATAAAGAGGCGTCCTCCCGGACGGCGGGGCACGAAGTTCATCGCGAGTTCCGCACGCAAAGAAGGCCACTTAATGTGGCCTTCGTCTTGCGCAGGACTGTAGAGCAGGGAACTTCGTGCCCCGACGCCCGGGAGGACGTTTCATTTAGAAAGATGGACCGACCGCCGTCAGCGATGGGAGCTACTCCCCCAGCACGGCCTTTTTGGCGGCTGCAGCCATGTTGTCCAGATCTTCCTTGGTGGGGTGATCCTTTGCGGCGACCCAGTTATCGAGCAGCAACTTAGCGCGGGCGTTGTCGGGATCTTGCTCGAGCATGGCCTCGTAGCGCTGTTTGACCGCGGGACCCATCTTGCCCTGGCACATTGCCCAGCCCACCAGCTCGGTATCATCGGCCAAATTGGAGGTCACGCGATCGATAATCTGCTGGTAATAGCTCTGATCGGCACCAAAACCGCAGGTACCAAACAGAAAGACGCGCTTGCCGTGCAAGGCGGAGAGCAACGCCGCGACCGAAGGCGTGCATGCGCCCTTGTCGCACCAAAAGCCAACGAGCACCGTATCGGCAGCGCAGGCACCCTGCGCCTCGAGCGCAACCTGATCTGCATCCGCATCGTCGCTCAGCGCGGCAGCGTGAATAAACTCGACGCCTGCAGCCTGCAGGGCACGCTTGATTGCGCCCGAAACCATCCTGGTATTACCGCTCTTGCTGTTGACCACCAAAGAGCATGTCATAGTCACGTTGCTCGTTTCCCCCAAAACTAAAGCCACTAATGCAATTTATTAGATGAATATCTTAGTACTAACGTGACAGATGTAAACCACCTTCTGCCGATTGGCGACATGGGCGACACCGATGAGGACAAAACGTCCGCAGCGCAAGCCCCCAAATACTTAAGACGTGGAACGAACGAACCTGATTCATTTGCCCCACGCCTTGCTTACTGGGCGAATTGACTGCGGTAGAGTTCGGCGTAGAAGCCGCCTGCCGCTAGCAGCTCGTTGTGCGTGCCGCGCTCGACAATCTCGCCGTCGCGCATGACCAGGATGCAATCGGCGTTGCGAATCGTCGACAGGCGGTGTGCCACGACAAAGCTCGTGCGACCAGCCATGAGCTCGTCGAATGCCGCCTGCACCTGCAGCTCGGTACGCGTATCGATGCTCGACGTTGCCTCGTCCAGCAGCAAAATCGCCGGATCGGTGAGCATGACGCGCGCGATGCACAGCAGCTGTTTTTGACCCTGACTAAACGTGCCGCCGTCCTCGCCGATCACCGTATCGTAGCCGCCTGGCAGCTGCACGATAAACTTATGCGCATGAGCGCGCTTGGCGGCCTCGACAATCTGCTCGCGCGTGGCATCGGGGCAACCGTAGGCAATGTTCTGGGCCACCGTGCCCTCGAACAGCCAGGTGTCCTGCAGCACCATGCCAAAGGCGCGGCGCAGACTCGCACGCGTGTAGTCACGCGAGGAGCGACCATCGACCGCGATGCGCCCAGCATCGATATCGTAAAAGCGCAGCAGCAGGTTGATGAGCGTCGTCTTGCCACAGCCCGTGGGGCCGACGAGGGCATAGCGCATACCGGGCTTGGCATCGATGCAGATATCCTGCAGCAGTTTGCGGTCGGGCACATAACTAAAGTCCACATGCTCAAACGAAACCTCGCCCTTCGGGGCAGTGAGCTCAATGGCATCCACAGCGTCGGGCTCCTGCTCGCGCGCATCGAGCAACGCGAACATGCGGCGCGCCGAGGCATACGCCGTCTGGATTTGCGTAATGACGTTGGTGACCTCGTTGAATGGCTTGGTGTACTGGTTAGCATAGGACAGAAAGATTTGCACGCCGCCCACCGTGAGCGCCGCAGGTACGCCCGTGATCACGCCCGCGCAGCCAATCACGGCGACCACGGCGTAGATGATGTTATTGATGAAGCGCGTACCGGGGTTAGAAAGCGAACCCATAAACTGCGCGCGCTCACCTGCCGTGTAGAGCTCAGCGTTGAGGGCATCAAAGCGCGCTTGAGCGCGCGGGCCGTAGGCGAAGGCGTCCACGAGCTTTTGCTCACCCACATACTCCTCGATATGACCGCCGAGCTGGCCTTGGATGAGCTGTTGAGCAGTGAAGCTCTTATTGGAAAGCTTGGCGATGGCACCGGCCGCAAAGATGGAAAGCGGCGTGACGAGCACCACCACAAGCGTCATGGTCAGGTTGATGGAGAGCATAAACGCAAGCGTGCCCACGATGGTGATGACGCCGGTAAAGAGCTGGGTAAAGCCCTGCAGCAGACCGTCGCCCACCTGGTCGACGTCGTTGACCACACGGCTCATAAGGTCGCCGTGGGCATGGCCGTCGATAAAGCTGAGTGGCATGCGGCTGAGCTTGTCGCTCGCCTCCACGCGCATGTCGCGCACCGTCTCGTAGGACAGGCGGTTGACGCAATAGCCCTGCAGCCACTGGAAGGCCGCCGCACCCACCACGACAATCGCGAGCTTGGTAACGAGCGGCAGCAGCGCGTCAAAGTCCACCTGCCCGGCGGCAACGATGAGGTCGATGCCCTCGCCGATGAGGATGGGCGTATAGAGTTGCAGGATCACCGAGATGGCGGCGCTCACAAACGACGCCGCAAACGAGACGCGGTGCGGGCGAACATAGCCCAGCAGACGGCGAGTTACCGCGCCTACGGGGTAACGCTCGGGGTCGCCGGGCTGGCGCGGACCGTCGCCCAGGTCGTTGAGGTTATCGTTGCCGGACACGTTGGCCGTCATCGTGGCGACCGAACCGGAAGAAGTATACGGATTCATTTAGCAGCCCTCCTTTGCGCAAGTGGATGCCGGGGCAGCCGGGGCGGACGCGGAACTTGGGGCGGACGCGGGCATCGCGCTCCCCTGCTGACCCTCGAGCTCCTCGCGACGAAGCTGCGACTGGCAAATCTCGCGATAGAGTTGGCAGTTTGCGTACAGCTCGTCGTGCGTACCCAGGCCCGCGACCGATCCGTGGTCGAGCACGCAGATCATGTCGGCATCGCGCACGGTCGAGACGCGCTGGCTCACGATCACCGTGGTCAGCGGGAGCCCGCCCGCGGCGGCACCGCGTACGCTGCGCTCGCGGATGGCGTGGCGAAGCGCCGCATCGGTCTTAAAGTCGAGCGCCGAGGCGGAGTCATCCATGATCAGAATTTGCGGCGAGCCCACCAGGGCACGCGCAATGGTCAGGCGCTGGCGCTGGCCGCCGCTGAAGTTCTTGCCGCCCGCCTCGACCGGGGCGTCGAGGCCCTGGGGCTTGTTGTGCACGAACTCGCTGGCCTGCGCTATATCGAGCGCCGCCCACAGCTCCTCATCGGTTGCCGACTCGTCGCGCCAGGTTAGGTTGCTGCGGATCGTGCCGCTCACGAGCGACGCGCGCTGCGGAACAGTCGCGACCACATGGCGCAGCTGATCGAGCGGCCAGGCGCGCACGTCGGAGCCCATCACGCTCACACTGCCGACGCCCGCGTCGTACAGGCGCGGGATGAGCGAGACGAGCGTCGACTTACCGCTGCCCGTGCCGCCGATAATGCCGAGCGTTTTGCCCAGCGGCAGCTCCAGGGTCACGTCATTGACGGCGTTGGCGGCGCCCGCGCCAAAAGAGAAGCTCGCATGGCTCAAGCTCAGCGCGGGAACCGGAACAGCGTTGCCCATCGCGCTCGGCTCGAGTAGCGCAACCGGCTGGTTGCCCTCGTCGGTGATGCTCGGCACGCAATTGAGCACCTCGTTGATACGCGACGCACTAGCGCTCGCCTTGGTAAAGACCACGACCAGGTTGGCGACATACACGATGGAGGTCAGGGTCTGCGTCATGTAGTTGACGAACGCCATGACCTGGCCCTGCGTGAGCTCGCCCACGTTGACCTGGATGCCGCCCACCCACAGGATGGCGCACACGCCCAGGTTCATCACCAAAAACGTGACGGGGTTGAGAATCGACGAGAGCTTGCCCACCGCGATTGCGACACGCGCCTGGTCATCGGCCGCCTGGGCAAAACGCTCACGCTCGTGACCCTCGCGCACAAACGCCCGGACCACGCGGGCGCCCGAAAGTCCCTCGCGACAAATAAGCGCGATGCGGTCGAGCTTTGCCTGCAGCTGCTTGTAGTACGGGATGCAGCGCGCCATAACAAACCAAAACACCAGGCCGATAGCGGGCGTGCAAATCAAAAAGATCATGCCGAGCTTAAGGTCGATGGCAAGGGCCGCAATCATGGAGCCCACCGCCAGGAAAGGCCAGCGGATGAGCATACGCACGCCCAGCGCCACGGCGAGCTGCACCTGGTTGACGTCGTTGGTAATGCGCGTGATGAGCGACGGCGTGCCAAAGCGGTCGAGCTCGGCGTAGCTCAGCTTGTTGATGTGCTCGTAAAGCGCGCCGCGAATGTCGGTGCCCATGCCCTGCGAGGTAAGCGCCGCCATCTTTTGGCAGACGAGCGTAAACGAGATGCCGATCACGGCCATGGCGGCAAGCAATATACCGTAGTGGACGACGGCACTCACGTCGTGCGCACCGATACCTTTATCAATCATCTGGGCAATCACCAGCGGCGTCAGCAGGTCAAAGATCACTTCGATCAACTTGCACGCAGGGCCAATCACCATATACCGGCGAAACTTACCACCAAAACGCCTGAGCAGCTCAATCATGTATAGGCGCTCCCTATCATCATCTCTCTTCAATCTGATTCATGATAGTACGGAGAGCCCTGAAGATACGTAAGCAACTCGTTACAGAAGAATCTTGGATGGTGGTAAAAACCGTCACTGTTTTGACGCAGTCAGCGAGCGACATAACGCCAGGGATTCAATTATCAGATAAATGTGACCCTTCAGGCGGTTTTGGTCGGCTACCCGCGAGTGCCGGCAGGGCGCTTGGTAGTCGAGCGATCCCGCAGGCGAAGCCGAGGACCAGCGAGACACCAAGCGCCCTGCCGGCACTCGCGGGTAGCCGCGGCACCAAAAAGCGCCTGCGCGCTCGATGGATTCGGATGCCCGACAGAGGCTCCTTATGGCTGCTTCCTTCCGGACCTGACCAGATTCGGAACATGTCGTCATCCGAACCCATCGAACGCGCTAGGCGCTCGATATATATTAC
>NZ_JBCPDN010000006.1:48426-50526 GCF_040915425.1 Collinsella aerofaciens
GCGTAAGCGCTGGGAAGCGAAACGTCGTTCGACGTCAGCGCCGTTAGCGATTACGGCGCTTGAGGATAATGCCGGAAACGCAAACGGCTGCACCGGCTACGACCAGCCCAATGACGGGCAGAATTGAGAAGGTATCACCCGTCATCGGCATGGAGCCCTTCTCGCCCTTCGTCGTCCTGACGGGCTTCTTATCGCTCGGCTTAGTGGGTTTAACCTCGGGTTCGGGCTTAGGCTCGGGAGCAGCAACCGTGTAGGTAACCGTCGGAACCGGGAAAACGCCTGCCGTGCCCTTGTCGCCGTTGCCGTCAACGGGGTACAGGGTTGCACTCTCGTTGACCTTGAGGCTGTGGGTGCCGGCCTCGGTGGGCTTATTCACCAATACCTCGCTGTACGTAAGGACAACCGGTTTAGCGGGCACCGCGGCCTCGTTGAGAGTGAAGACAAGCTTCTCGTTCTCCCCTGCCGTGTACTTGAGGGTGAAGCGATAGGTGCCATCCGCACGCTTGCCAAAGCCATAGGTGGTCTCGTCGATCTTCTCAGGCGCAAGGTCCTCGCCCGCAACATTCAGGCTGATCTTACTGGCATCGTTCACAAAGTCAAAGTTGTTGCCAATAAAGTCCTCGACCGTCGAGCCGGCAGCGATCTTGTCCACGAGCTTGGCCTTGATATCGGCAAAGTCGGTGTCGAGCTGGCCGTTGTTGGAATTCCTGGTGAGGTACTGCAGGAATACCTGGCCATCAAAGTCGGCGGCGTTCTTGTAGTAGACGTTCATGTCGTAGCCGGCCTTGACCATCGACTGGAACGTGTCGTCCGTGCTCCAGAACGCGACGTCGATGTTGCACGGCGCGTTCACGTCGACAGGGATGGGGTTCGTGGTGCCCTTACTGGCGGCGGCGTCGGTGTACTCGTAATCGTACTGGGCCCAGTTCTTGTCAGAGTTCTCGTACTGGTCGCGATAGTACTCAAGATACTCGCCGAGCTTCTCGGGGCCCTTCATGGCCTCCGAGAAAATGAAGTTGGTGGAGCCGTCGGAGAACTTCTTCCAGTCGTTCTTGAAATTGTACTCGCGCGAGTGGGACTCCCAGATACCGCCCATCTTGTTCTCTCCATTGGGGTATGCAACGCCGGTCTCTGGATTCGTCTGCTTTTTTGGATCGCCAAACGACCTCGTATACGGTTTGGTGTAATCGCCATTCTTGCAGTAAAGGTAGGTTGCACCGTCGCTAATAAGGATCACGTGCTTGTTCTCGGCCTTAACGGCAGTATCCGCGTCGAGGATGCTCTTTGCAGCAAGAAGGCCGGCGTCCATGTTGGTACCCGAGCGCAAGCTCGAGTTCATCGCCGTCAGAATGCTATCGTAACCTGTAACGACATCAGTCAACGGTTGCTGAATATTGCCCACCTTATTAAAGAGGACAACGCCAACCTTGATGTCCAAGCCGTCGGTCTGAGCCTTTGTCTTAACCTCTTCGAGGAAGGACTTAGCCTGGTCAAAGATGTCCTCCTGCGCAGAGGCGCCCGACTTATCGAGCACAAACACAACGTCGGACGGCTCGGCCTCGCGCTTGCCCGGGAACGAGAGGGTGACCTTGGTCTCAAGGTTCTCGTCGAGCTCGGTCGCCATCTTCTGATTCTGCTCCAGCGCGGACGATTGTCCGGCGTCCCCTGCGGCATCGTCTGCGAATGACATGGTCGCCGGGGCGGCCATGCCTAACGTCAGCGCCAACACCGCACTAACCGTAACCGCGCGCTTAAGCGCACTTCCCAACCTGCGCATCCTAGCTCCTTTCATTCAATTCCCGTTTACAGACGGGTGGATACGAAACCAGTGATACGACAATAGTATCGACCGTAAAATGTCAGCGTCATTAACATATATTTACAAATAACGAGCTGGACAGGCAAGTCAGATTGGATATTTTTATCTATATGCGTCCAAGATCGTATGCTCGGGCAGCCCCCTCGCCTGCGCACGCCAAATTGGCTACAGCCTCCTGCATGCCAAGCGCATCCTCAAGGCTCATGGGTCTGCGACAGGCCGGCAGAACTAAGTCGATACCCTGTCCATACACCGCATCCAAGCTGTCCGCACGACCGCCC
>NZ_JBCPDN010000007.1:0-3878 GCF_040915425.1 Collinsella aerofaciens
CCACGTTGCCGACCGACAGCATGCGGGCGAGGAACTCGGCGTCGTTGCGGTCGTTCTTCCTGCGCCTGTCCGCGCTGGGCTTGATCATCTTCGAGACGGCGCCGACCACGCAGTCGACCCCCAGGCCGGAAAGCCTCTTCTGCAGGTCGAAGCCCGTGACCCCGGACTCGTACACGCACCTGGCCCTGGGGTCCACGGAACGGACCCACTCCGCGACGGCGCCGGCGTCGTAGCCGAAGGTCGCGGCACGTACCTCCCCGGTCATGACGTCGAGGGAGACGGCCTTTATCGAGCGGGCGTGGACGTCGAGGCCGATGAAGGTGGTAGTATCGAGCATGGGAGCCCCTTCCATGAATGCGGCGTGGCCGCCACGGTTGGATTAGACACACACCATTGTCGGCCTAATCCGCGGTCTTTCATGCAGCAGGGGCTCTCAATGTTTTTATGTCCTGCTCATATCGTCTGTGCCGGCACTTTGGGACACTCCTTAGCTAGAAGATCCGGCGCAGGTCTCCGCGGTTGAGCGCTTCGTCGAAGAGGTGCTTGAACACCGCGCTGCCGTGCAGGCCGTCGTGCTCGAACTCGTTGGTCACCCAGGCATGCGAGTTGCCCACGCGGCTGAGCGTATCGAGCTGCATGCCCGAATCGACGTACATATCGTCGAAATACACCGCGGCCTGGAGTGGCACCTCGTTGCAGGCTAGGCGCTGCGGGTCGTAGATCTTGTCCCAGCTGGTGTCTTCCATCAGCAGGTCCATGGCGGGCTTAAACGGCATAAGCTCGGGCATCTGCTCAAACATCCACGGGAACATGGCCTCGCCGGTAAACATGAGCGGGCGCGCGAGGGTGTCGAACTCGGCGCGGTGTGCCTTCTCTTCTGCCGCGGCCCAGCGAATGGGCATGGTGTCGCCGTCGGCGTAGATGAACTCCTGCAGCGTCCAGTACAGCGGATTCGTGCGTGTGTTGGTGCGCTCGAATGCGCGCATCAAAAAGCCGTCGGATACCGAGGAGCCGCAGCTCAGCGTGCCATCGCCATCAACAAACGCGTGGTCGATAATCCAGTGCATGCGCTCAAAGCTCGGCTTCATACCAAAGTCGCTGCCCATGAGCTGTAGGCGCTCGACCGTCATCGGCGAGCCGTCGGGCAGCACGGGCTTCTGTGCCTCGAGCGCATCGGCCAGGGCTGCCACGCGCTCGACGTCGGCGGGGTAGCGGTCGTAATACTGCTGCGTCTTGGCGGCCATGCGCAGGAAGGTGTGCGCGTAGACCTCGCTTGCGCTCGCTGGCACGTGGGGGATGCCGCCGCAGGTAAAGCTCGCCGCCACGTCCTCGGGGAAGAGCGACAGATAACTCAGCGTCAAAAAGCCGCCGTAGCTCTGGCCGAGCGTGACCCAGGGCTTACCGCCAAAGCCCACCAGGCGCAGGTACTCAAAATCGCGCACGATGGAGCTGGCGAGGTGGCGCTTGAGGAAGTCCGCCTGCGAGCGTGCGGCATCGGAGCCGGCCGCCGTCGCGCGCTCGCCCAGAGCCGCGATCGTACGCCCGTCTACACAGCTGCTGCGCCCCGTGCCGCGCTGGTCGGGAAGGACCACGCGGAAGTGTTTGACGGCTTCCTCAATCCAGCCGTCGCTCGTGGGTGAGAGCGGACGCGGGCTCTCGCCACCAGGGCCGCCCTGCAAAAACAGGAGCAGCGGTAGATCGTCGTTGATGCGGTCGGGGGCGCAGACCACGCGGTAGAAGAGCTTGATGCTCTCGGGCGCGCCGGCGATGGGTGCCGGCATGGCGCCGCGGCGCATGGTGCTGCCGACGGCCAAAAGCATTGGCTCAAGGCCGCGCCAGTCGAGAGGGACATCGATGCTGTGGTCCTCGACATAAAGGCCGGGGACGTGGTACGAAGTGATGAGGGCCATGTGAGTCTTCCGTTCGTTGCGGTGTTTCGGGTTGACCAATTCTACCGCCGCGGGCGAGGCCATGCGCAAATCGGCTACCATGGTTGCAAACTTCTAGGAGAAAGGGCCGTCCATGTCGGTCGATATAGCCACGTATGTCCACGATCTTGCCGTTGCCGCCAAGGCAGCGTCGGCCTCGCTTGCCACGGCGAGCGATGGGCAGCGCCAGGAGGCCGTGCGCACCATGGCCGCAGCACTGCGCAACGGTGTCGACTCCATCGTCGCCGCCAACGAGCTCGATATGTCTGCCGCGCGCGATGCGGGTACCTCGGCCGGACTGCTCGATCGCCTGCTGCTGACGCCCGAGCGCGTCGAGGGTATGGCCGCCGGTTTGGAGAAGCTCGCCGAGCTGCCCGATCCCGTGGGCCGCGTGCTCGACCACCGCGTGCTTGCGAGCGGTGTGGACCTGACCCGCGTGAGCGTGCCGTTGGGTCTGGTTGCCATGGTCTACGAGGCGCGCCCCAACGTGACGGCCGACGCCGCAGGCATCTGCATCCGTACCGGCAACGCCTGCATTCTGCGCGGCGGCTCGCTGGCCTATCACTCGTGTGCCATGATCGCCGAGCTGCTGGCCGATGCGCTCGAGGCCAAGGGCTTCCCGCGCGAGGCCGTGTCGATGATCGAGTCCACCGACCGCGAGGCCACTGGCGAGCTCATGAAGCTCCGCGGTATCGTCGACGTACTCATTCCGCGCGGCGGTGCAGGCCTGATCCAGCGCTGCGTGCGCGAGTCGCTTGTGCCGGTGATCGAGACGGGCACTGGCAACTGCCACATCTACGTACATGAATCCGCCGACTTTGATAAGGCGCTCAACATTATCGTTAATGCCAAGACCCAGCGCGTAGGCGTGTGCAATGCCGCCGAGTCGCTGCTGGTCGACCGTGCTGTGGCCGATGCGTTTTTGCCCGCGGTCGTGACCGTGCTGCATGACCACGGCGTGCTCATTCACGGCGACGAGGCAACCTGCGCCGCATGCGCCGATGCCGGGCTTGTGGAGGGCGATGACTACGTCGCCGCGACTGAGGAGGACTGGGGTCGCGAGTACCTGGCGCTCGAGATGAGCGTGAAGGTCGTGGCAAACGAGGACGAGGCCATCGCACACATCAACCGCTACGGCACGATGCACTCCGAGGCCATCGTTGCCGAGGATACGGATGCTTGCGAGCGCTTCCTCGATGCTGTCGATGCCTCGGCCGTGTACTCCAACGCCAGCACTCGCTTCACTGACGGCGGCGAGTTTGGCCTGGGTGCCGAGATCGGCATCTCGACCCAAAAACTCCACGCCCGTGGCCCCTTTGCCGCCGAGGCCCTCACCACCTACAAATACAAGCTCCGCGGCACCGGCCAGGTCCGTCCCTAACGCCCGCGCAAACAAAAACCACCACAAAGGTGCCTGTCCCCTTTGTGGTGGTTTTAGGTGGCGTTGACGGTTAGGCCTGGAAGGTATCTCGGTCGGGGGCGAAGGACTGCATGGCCGCGATGGTGCGGTCAAAGAGCTCGGGGAGCTCCCAGCCCAACATCTCGGCGCCCTGCGAAATCACGTCGCGCGAGCAGCCGGCGGCAAAGCGTTTGTCCTTGAACTTCTTCTTGAGCGACTTAGTCGTAAAGTCCATAACGCTCTTGCTCGGGCGCATGATGACGGCAGCGCCGATCAGGCCGGTGAGCTCATCGCAGGCAAACAGGATCTTTTCCATCTGCAGCTCGGGCTTGGGTAGTGAGGTGTTGAAGTCCGACGTGTGCGTCTGGATGGCGCGAATGAGCTCGGGAGACGCACCTTCGCCCTCAAGAATCTCTGCAGCATAGATGGTGTGGTTCACGGGATCGTCCTCATGCTCCTCCCAATCCAGGTCGTGCAGCAGACCGACGATGCCCCAAAACTCCTCGTTCTCGGGGTCGAACTCGCGCGCAAAGTAGCGCATAGTTCCCTCG
>NZ_JBCPDN010000007.1:4029-45844 GCF_040915425.1 Collinsella aerofaciens
CTACTAGAACAAGAAAACCACCACAAAGGTGCCTGTCCCCTTTGTGGTGGTTTTTGGCGCGGATGGGTTAGTTGAGGGCGGCTTGGGCTAGGCGAGCTTCGGCGTCCTCCTCGGTGACGCCCAAGGCCACGGCGAACTCCTCGATGGAGCGGCGCTTGGCCTCCTTGAGTACGCGCATGTAGTAGGAGCTGGGTTTTTTATCAGCTTCCTCGGCCTGGCGAATGCGGTGCATCATGGTCTTTGCCACGCGGACCGTCTCGGGCGCGCCCAGCTTGAGCTGCTGCTTAAAGTGTGTCTCCTCAAGCGAGCTGTTGCGCTCGGTAAAGGTGTCGCACTCCAGCTCGTCATAGTGGCTCAGCAGGTGCTCGGCATCTTGCTGCGAGATGGCGGCGTGCAAACGGTCGGCCTGCGCCACGGGGTACATGAGGATCGTCTGCGCATGTCCCTGCTTGGTCTCGAGCAGCAGCATGGGCTGCGGTGTGTCGTCCCTAAAACCGACGACGGTGCAGACTCCCTGGCCCGGATGAATGACGTGTTGACCGATTGAGAACATGCTACCTCCAACTTATACGAATTTACGTATGTCTAGAATAACACGCTGACGTGCGCAAACCCTTACTTTATGCAGGAAAAGCACACAACTCTGATAGGTAAGAGTATTCGATAACAGACGCAGCTCATTCACACCTTTATGCATTTTCAACGCCTGCATAATCTGCAGGCAGACTGGCATCTTTGAGGGACTCCATACAAGCTGTAGTCATTTTTGTGCATATGCAATATCTATTAGCTTTACCCTGCGACAGTGCCCGTCGCTTGTGATAGAGTGCTACAAACTCTGGCTTTTGCCCTACGAGTGACCAAGAGCTCGGGGGCTTTAACACAAGGAGGATCTATGCCCGAGAAGATTGAAGAGCTGGTACGCGCTGCGCTTGCTGCGGCCCAGGAGGCCGGCGACCTTTCCGCATTTGAACTTGACGATTGCGCTATCGAGCGACCGGCTGACACTTCTCATGGCGAGTGGACCTCTACCATGGCCCTGAAGTCCGCCAAGCTGGCCCACTGCGCCCCGCGCAAGATCGCCGAGGCCATCGTTGCCCATATGCCTGAGGACCCCGCGATCGAGAAGGTCGAGATCGCAGGCCCCGGCTTCATCAACTTTTACCTCTCCGTTGCCGTCAAGAATGCCATCTTTGGCGAGGCTCGCGAGAAGGGTATGGACTTCGCTAAGTCCAACGTCGGTGGTGGCCTGAAGACCCAGGTCGAGTTCGTTTCCGCCAACCCCGTCGGCCCCATGCACATCGGCCACGGCCGTTGGGCCGCGCTGGGCGACTCGCTCTGCCGCGTTATGGACCACGCCGGTTACGACATCCAGCGTGAGTTCTACATCAACGACCACGGCTCTCAGATGAACACCTTCGGCAACTCCATCAGCACGCGCTATATGCAGCTTGCCGACATCATCGCCAAGCAGGGCGTGGATATCGACGAGGCTCACAAGCTGCTGATCGCCGACCGCGACGCCTTTGTTGCCGACGAGAACGACGAGCACCCCGAGACCCATCCGTATCAGGACAACTTTGCCGAGACTCTGGGCAAGGACTCCTACGGCGGCGACTACATCATCGACGAGGCTGCTGAGTTCTGGCGCACCGACGGCGATAAGTGGGTCGACGCCGACCCGCAGGAGCGTATGGAGAGCTTCCGCGAGCGCGGCTATGTGAAGATGGTCGACAACATGCGCGACCTCTGCCACGCCGTCAATTGCGACTTCGATCGTTGGTACTCCGAGCGTTCGCTGTATGTGAAGGACACCGAGGGTGAGACCGCCGGCACCTCCGCCGTCGACCGCGCTTTTGAGAAGCTCGACAAGATGGGCTATCTCTACACTAAGGACGGCGCCCTGTGGTTCCGCTCCACCGACCTGGGCGATGACAAGGACCGCGTCCTGATCAAGTCCGACGGCGAGTACACCTACTTCGCCTCCGACGTTGCCTATCACTGGGATAAGTTCCAGCGCGTCGACCACGTCATCGACATCTGGGGCGCCGACCATCACGGCTACATCGAGCGCGTCCGCTGCGTCTGCGACGCCTTGGGTTACCCCGGCAAGTTCGAGGTTCTGCTGGGCCAGCTCGTCAACCTGCTGCGCAACGGCAAGCCCGTCCGTATGTCCAAGCGCAAGGGCACCATGGTGACCCTGCAGGAGCTCGTCGACGAGGTCGGCTCCGATGCCGCTCGCTACACGCTCATCTCCAAGAGCTCCAACCAGATGGTCGACTTCGATATTGAGGCCGTTAAGAAACGCGACAACTCCAACCCGGTGTACTACGTGCAGTACGCTCACGCCCGTGTGTGCTCCATCCTGCGCCGTGCCGCTGACGTTACGCCCGAGCAGGCTGACGAGATGGGCATGAAGGCCGTCGCCGCCAAGGCCATCGGTGAGAACGTCGATTACTCGCTGCTGACCGACCCGACCGAGCTCGCCCTTTCGCGTAAGCTCAACGAGCTCACCGACCTCATCGCCAGCTGCGCTCGCGACCGCGCCCCGTTCCGTCTGACGCACTTTGCTGAGGAACTTGCCGGCGACTTCCACAGCTTCTACGCTGCCTGCCAGGTTCTGCCGAGCGAGGGCCGTCCCGTCGACCCCGAGCTTTCGCGTGCCCGTCTGGCCGCTTGCGACGCCGTCCGCGTGACGCTCGCCCTGGTGCTCACCCTTGTTGGCGTTTCCGCGCCCGAGCAGATGTAATCTGCGAGTCATTTAACCGTGTAGGTTCGGCTTTGCTGAGCCCTATAAGCCCGATCTCCATGCGGAGGTCGGGCTTTTTGCAAACGCCGACGTATTGACGAATTTGGAACTGCTGGAAATACGAAACTATGCCGGTTTACTACGATGAATATGAGAAATTCCAACCACGCCAGCTTTTCGCAAAAAAGTGCAGGGCATCTACCTGCGGTTTTAGTTCAACAAGTTTCGGAGTGGTCGCGGTTGAGCGATTCATCGTAGTAAACCGCCATAGTTTTGGCGGAGGCAGTCAGATTTGTGGGTGTTAAACCAAAGAGTGCCCCTTTTGACTAGTCGTTTAAGAGCGTTCCCAATGACTAAGTTGCAGGTGGCGGCGGTTGTGTTACACTAACGCTGCGTATATGACGCAATCATCTCGATACAGATCAATGATGTCCGTCGTTTTGAACGGAACTAGACTGTTTAGCCGCCCTGAAGGTTTATGCAGGGAGCATGTGATCACAGGGCTTGAAAAGAAAGTTGAGCAAACACTGTGTCTGATCAACAGCAAGAAAACGAAATAACGACGACGCAAGCCGCTCCCGCTGCACCGGTTGCGTCGGACCAGGTCGCGGCGCCCGCGCATGCCTCGGCTCCTGAGACGCCTAAGGCTGCTTCGACGCCTACGCCTGCAACGGCTGAGAAGGCCGTGCCTGCAACTGGTGAGGAGGCTGCTCCGGCAAAGCCCAAGCGTACGCGCCGCACGGCCAAGCCTGCTGCTGACGGCGAGGAGGTCACCAAGCCCAAGCGCCGTACCACGCGCATGACGCGCGTCAAGCGCACCGTTGCAGCTGACTCCTCGGCGCCGATTTCCGATGAGGTCGCGCAGGCACGTGCGTTGGCGCAGATTAGCGAGGCTCAGGTGGTGCGCGCCCGCCGTCGTGCTGCCGAGCGCGAGGCTGCGGCTCTGACCGAGCTTGCAGCTCCGTCTGTGCCCGAGACGCCTGCCGCCACCGAGACCCCTGTCGCCGACCAGCCGACCGAGAAGCCGGTACCGCGCACACGCCGTCGCACGGCTGCTAAGGCCGAGCAGGTTGCCGATCAGGTAACCCCCGAGCTCACTGAGGCTTCGGTCCGTTCCGCGGCAGGGGAGGGCACATCGCCTGTTGAGCTCGCTGCGCCTGTCGAGGCCAGCGAAGTTCCCGTTGTCGATCCGGCTTTGCGCCCGCACCGTCGCGGTCGCAAGCCCAAGGCCTTCGTCGAGGCAGAGAAGGCCGCAGCCGCAGCTGCAGCCGCTCGGGATGCTGCGGCGACCGCCGAATCTGCAACCGCCGCCGACGCGCCCGTCCAGGATGCTACGACTTCCGAGGCCGCTCCCGCCGATGTCGAGCCCGCCGACCTCCGTCCCGGTCGCAGCCGTCGCACTGCTGCTAAGCGCACGTCCAAGGCTAAGGCTGCCAAGAAGGTTGCGTCCGAGGATTCCGCCGAGACGACCGCCGATGCATCGACTGACGCCGCCGAGCCCCAGGACGTCGAACAGCCTGCGTCTGAGAAGCCCAAGCGCGGTCGTAAGAAGTCCGCTAAGGCCAAGGCGTCCGAGCAGCAGGCCGAGGCCGAGCTGCAGGGCGATTCCAAGGCCGAGGCCAGCGATGATACTGTGGCTAACGCCGACGCCGTCGCAACCGATGGCGCCGCGCCCGCCGAGGCCGAAGACAACGCTCGCCCCAACCGTCGCCAGCACAAGCGTAACGACGAGCGCAACGAGCGCAAGGACGAGCGCAACAACGACCGCCGCAACCGCCAGCGCGATCGCAAACAGCGCAACAAGGAGCGCAACGCCGCCCCCACCGAGCCCACGCTTTCGCGTGAGGAACTCGCGGCCATGAAGGTCGCCGAGCTGCGCGAGAAGGCCAAGGAGTTCGAGATCGAGACGACCGGCAAGAAGAAAGCCGAGCTCGTCGAGGAGATCTACGTCACCGCCGCGAAGGCCGAGGGCTTCCGCGACATCAAGGGCATCCTGCAGATTCGTCCGGACAGCTCCGGTATCATCCACGCCCACGGTTACATGAAGTCCAACGACGACGCCTTCGTCCCCGCCTACCTCATCCGCTCCGCGCGTCTGCGCACGGGCGACGTCATCGAGGGCTCGCTTCGTCCTTCGCGCGGCGGCGACAAGCGCGCCGGCCTCGCCAAAATCACGACCGTCAACGGTCTAGACCCCGAGCAGATTCGCAACCGCCCCAAGTTTGGTGACCTCACCCCGGTCTATCCCAACGAGCCGCTGCGCATGGAGCACGGCAAGGACTCCATTACCGGTCGCGCCATCGACATCGTGTCGCCGATCGGCAAGGGTCAGCGTGGCTTGATCGTGTCTCCGCCCAAGGCCGGCAAGACCACGATCCTCAAGAAGATCTGCCAGTCCATCTCGATCAACAACCCCGAGGTGCACCTCATCTGCCTGCTCGTCGACGAGCGCCCCGAAGAGGTCACCGATATGCAGCGCTCCATTAAGGGCGAGGTCGTGGCCTCGACCTTCGATATGCCCGCCGACAACCACACCCGCGTGGCCGAGCTCGTCATCGAGCGCGCCAAGCGCATCGTGGAGCTGGGCGGCGATGTCGTGGTGGTGCTCGACTCCATCACGCGTCTTGCCCGCGCCTACAACTTGGCGGCGCCCGCCTCGGGCCGCATCCTTTCGGGCGGCGTCGATTCGGCGGCGCTGTATCCGCCCAAGCGCTTCCTGGGCGCAGCCCGCAATATCGAGAACGGTGGCTCGCTCACCATCCTGGCCTCTGCCCTCATCGACACCGGTTCCAAGATGGACGAGGTCATCTTTGAGGAGTTCAAGGGCACCGGCAACATGGAGCTTAAGCTCGACCGCGACCTGGCCGACCGCCGCATCTTCCCGGCTATCGACCCCGTTGCCTCCGGTACGCGTAACGAGGACCTGTTGGTTGACGAGCAGATGCGTCCGTTTGTCTTTGGCCTGCGTCGCATTCTTGCCGGCATGAACAACACCGAGCGCGCGGCCGCATCGTTTATCAAGGGTCTTAAGGGCACCAACACCAACCAGGAGTTCCTGGTGCGTTCGGCCAAAAAGCACAGCGACTACGAGCAGACGTTCTAGGTTGTCATCCACGCGCAGCGATAGTCATCAGTGCAATAAAGGGTCGGGGCTTTGAGCCTCGGCCCTTTTCTTTATTGCCGCTCCGCGCTTTTTTGACCATAAGACTGGCAAGCAGCAGGTTTCCCGTTTCAATCCGACATCGTCGCTTGCAATCGACAGGGCGGTTTCGCATAATAGCTTTTAAGCTTCGCGACGGAAAACGCAGATGAAACGAACCATATACCGTTGCTTTGGGGCATAGCCCCGCTTCATCTTCTCTCGCGCAGCCAACTGAATGATGCGATTTGGGTGCTGGAAGATGGGGAGAGCTCATGGCTTCTTCTGATGCAACACAACGAGCAGTCCTTGCCGGACTTTCGTGCGGGATCGGCCTTGCCGCTCCCGTGGTTATGTATGCCGCGACGCTGCCGTTTTCGTCTGTGAACGAGACGGTCGTGGCGGGTGCGGTTCCCTTCGCCGTGGGCGCGGTGGCGGGCGTGGGTATCTATGCCGCCTCGCTGGGTATTTCCGAGTACCGTGCGCAGCGTGAAGAGCGTCTATTCCAGCCTGATGCCATGGGCGGTGCCGCCAATCTCAATCAGCATCAAAGCGAGTTCAAGACCGCCTCGATTCCAGCTCAGCAGCAGGATGCGACTCCTTACGCTGCGGCTTCTGCTTCTCAGGCTCAGGCGGAGCAGTCTACCTCGGCATTCCTTTCCGGCCTGACTGGTGCGTTCCAGCGCCGTCATGCCGATGATGGTGTCCCTACCATCGCTCGAGCCGCAGATGCTATGGACGAGGACGAGGCTTGGTCCATGATCGACAGTATGCTCGACGACGATTCGCCGGTGAGCTGCGACCCTGCACACTCGCGCGACGTCTATCAAGTCGCCATCGACGAGCTCACCAACGGCGGGCAGACCGGCTCCTTCAATCGCGACGACATCGCCGCCGCGGCACGCGCCGTGTCTGGCTCCCAGGCCGCCCCTGCGGGCAGCACGGCGGCTTTCGTGGCGCTCGTCGCCAACGCGGCAGCCAATAACGCCTACAGCGCTACCTCGGCGGACGCGAACGCTTCTGCCGACAATTCGTACGTTGATGAAGCCATGACTGCGGACGAGGAGGCCGTTGCCGCCCGCCGTGCCGCCGAAAGCTCGCTTTGGGGCGCTCCTGCCCAGCAGCAGGCGGCTGAGGCTGCGCCGTACAATGCAAACCTCGCCAGCATGCCTATCATCTCCGGTGCCGTGGACATCGATCTCGATGACCTCGATGAGCCTGCAGCCATCACCGCATCGATTGATGCCCAAGATCGCATCGACACCGGCGACCTTCCGGACGCCTCGCTCGAGGTTGATGTTCCCATGGCCGATTACTCGGGCCACGAGGACATGTGGGCCGCCGCCACCGCGATTCTGGATGAGATTGACGAGCCCGCTCCTGTTGCAGCCCCCGCTCCCGTCGCTGCCCCTCAGCCTGCTGCCCCCGCCTATGTCGGCCGTCACAGTGCTGTGTTCCCCGAGGATACTGCCCGTATCTCGCGCGAGAGCATCGAGCGGGCCGAGGCTATTGCCGCCGGCATTATGGAAAACCGTCGTCACGAGCGCGTCAATCAGATCCTCGAGGAAGAGATCGAGCGCCTGCAGTCCTCAACCGCCAAGCGTACGGGCCGTGCCTATCTGAGCGTTATCGAGGGCGGTACCGCCAGCTTCGCGCCGCTCCGCGCGGAGGCATAACTTCTGCATGGTTAAGATCAATCGAAAATGGGCGGTTGTAACCTGCCTGATGGCGCTCTTGATCTGGGGCAATTCGCTGGTTCCCGGCTCGGGGTCGGGCTCGCTGAGCCTAACGGTCATGGAAGCTATCCGCGGTTTCCTGCACAGCGTGGGACTTCCATATGAATGGGTGACCAACTTTGTTGTTCGCAAGTGCGCGCATTTTACCGAGTATATGGTGCTCGGCATCTTGGCAACGCACGCCTTTGATTTTGAGGGCCGGCGCACCTTTGACGTGCTGCTGCCCACGGCGGTGTTCCTGCTGCTGATTCCCTCGATCGACGAGACGATTCAGCTCTTTGTGCCGGGACGCGCCGGCATGATCACCGATGTGATGATCGACTGCTGTGGAGCGGCAACGGGCGTTGTGCTCCGATATCTCTTACGGTCGCTGATGTGCGCTAAAAAGGCCGCCTAGGACGTATTGTTTGGTCCTAGGCGGCCTTTTTTATTTGAGGGGCTTATATGAGGCGTGGTGGCGTCGTTCCGTAGGTCGGATTTGCCGGGCGCGCCACGCCCTGTGGGTGCGTCTGCTACTGAAGCGCCTGTGCGCCCAGGGCCAGGCAGCCCATAATGCCCTGCTTGCCCTCGAGGCTGTTGTTGACGATGTAGTTATCGATGTCGTTGACCTCGGGCGTGACGATATAGCCGTTGAGCATCTCGGCACACTTTTTGCGTGCGAGCGGCACGATGGGGGTGTGGTCGGCCACACCGCCGCCGATGATGATCTTTTGCGGCGCGTAGCACAGCGTGTAGGTCATGAGCGCCTGTGCTAGATAGCCTGCGAGCAGGTCCATGGCCTCTGGGTCATCGGCCATGTCTCCGGCGCTCTTGCCATCCCAGCGCTTTTTAACGCCGGGGCCGGCGATGAGGCCCTCGAGGCAGTTGTCATGGAAGGGGCAAGCGCTATGCTCGCCGATGGTGTCGCGCGGGTCGCGCGTGACCAGGATGTGGCCGGCCTCGGGATGCATCATGCCGTGTACGAGCTTACCGCCCGAGAGCACGCCGGCGCCCACACCGGTGCCGATGGTCAGGTAGACCACGTCCGTGAGGCCCCGGGCGCAACCAAAGGTGACCTCGCCCAAGCAGGCAACGTTGACGTCGGTGTCGTAGCCGCAGGGAATATTGAGCTCGTTTTGGATGGTGCCCAGCAGGTCGAAGTAGCGCCATGCCGTTTTGGGCGTCTCTAGGATCTTGCCGTATTGGGGCGAGGCAGGGTTGACTGCGGTGGGTCCAAAGGCGCCGATGCCCAGCGCGGCGATGCCCTTGTTCGCAAACCATGCATTGACGGCCTCAACGGTCTCCTGCGGGGTCGTGGTCGCGATCTGCTCACGCTCCAGGACCGTACCGTCTGCATAGCCCGTGGCGCAGACCATCTTGGTGCCGCCGGCCTCGAGCGCTCCGATAAGCTGCTGTTCTGCCATAGTATTCCTCTCTCTGGGACGAGTTGCTCCGTGACTAAAGTATAGGGCTCTAAACCATTTAAGAAAGCGCTATAAAAAGAAGAAGCCTCGCAACGTGGCGGGCGGTGCGGGGCTTCTTTGGTTGCTTTAGTTGCCGGGCCGTCCTTACCCGCGCGGCTTGATTTTATCACGTAGCGACTTGAGGTTCTCCAGTGCCGCGTTAAGCGTCTCATCCCGCTTGGCAAAGTGGAAACGAATCAGATGGTTGACGGGCTCGCGGAAGAAGCTCGAGCCGGGCACGGCGCCCACGCCCACCTTGGATGCGAGGTCCTCGCAGAATTCGAGGTCGCTGTCATAGCCAAACTCAGAGATGTCCATCATGACGTAGTAGGCGCCCTGCGGCACGTTATGCTCAAGACCGATGCTATCGAGCCCCTGGCAGAACAAGTCGCGTTTGGCGGTGTAGAGGTCGAGGACCTCATCGTAATAGCTGTCGTCGAAGTTGAGGGCGGTGACAACGGCTTCCTGCAGGGGAGCGGCGGCACCCACGGTGAGAAAGTCGTGGACCTTCTTGATACGCTCGGTGATCTGGGCCGGGGCGATGGTGTAGCCCAGGCGCCAACCGGTGATGGAGTACGTCTTAGACAGCGAGCTGCAGCTGATGGTTCGCTCGAACATGCCGGGCAGCGTGGCCATATAGACGTGCTCGTGGGGCGCGTAGACGATGTGCTCGTATACCTCGTCGGTAATGCAGTAGGCGTCGTACTTTTTGCAGAGGTCGGCGATGAAGGTGAGCTCCTCGCGCGTAAAGACCTTGCCGCAAGGGTTGGAAGGGTTGCACAGGACGATGGCCTTGGGGTCGTTGTCGCGGAAGGCTGCCTCGAGCGTCTCGCGGTCAAAGTCGAACGTGGGCGGGTTGAGCGGCACATAGATGGGCTCGGCACCCGAGAGAATGGTGTCAGCGCCGTAGTTCTCGTAGAACGGCGAGAAGATGACGACCTTGTCTCCGGGGTTCGTAACCGTCATCATGGCGGCCATCATGGCCTCGGTGGAGCCGCAGGTGACCACGATATTCTGGTTGGGGTCGATCGGCATGCCCATAAAGTGCTCCTGTTTGGCGGCGAGCGCCTCGCGCATGGCCTGGGAGCCCCAGGTAATGGAGTACTGGTGGTAGAGCGGCTTGGGGTCGGCGGCGATGGTGCTCAGGCTGTTGAGCAGCTGCGCCGGAGGATCGAAGTCGGGGAAGCCCTGCGACAGGTTGACGGCATCGTACTTATTGGAGATGCGTGTCATGCGGCGGATGACCGAATCGGTAAATGTTGCCGTGCGGTTGGAGAGTTCTTTCATGCCGGTCCTTTCAAGGATTTGCAGTGGGGCAAGTTTACTCCTATGGAACCGGTGGGAATTGCTCGAAACGCGCTCGAAAAACTCTTTTCAAAATTCTTGAAAATTGGGGCTTGCATCGCGTGGCGTTCCTTGCAATAATAGTCGAGCGCGAAGCGCACAGGACACGGTGGGTGTAGCTCAGTTGGCTAGAGCGACGGGTTGTGGTCCCGTAGGTCGAGGGTTCGAGTCCCTTTACCCACCCCAGTTCTTGCTTCGTGTTGATATCGGGTCGTTAGCTCAGTTGGTAGAGCAGGGGACTCTTAATCCCAAGGTCCAGGGTTCGAACCCCTGACGGCCCACCACACGATATCTCATCTAAAGTCCGCCATAACGGACTTTAGCTTTGGGTCGTTAGCTCAGTTGGTAGAGCAGGGGACTCTTAATCCCAAGGTCCAGGGTTCGACTCCCTGACGGCCCACCAAAGCATGTTAAAGCGACTGGCTTAGGCTGGTCGCTTTTTTCTTAACCTCGCATGGGGTCGAACCCGAAAGGGCGCGGCCGCTTTCACAGATTGAGTCTACCCTGGGGATCGGTGAAACCGTCAGTACCCTCCTTGAGTTTCTTCTCGTCTGCCTTCACGCGACGCTCGAGCTTTTTTGTATCCTCGGCAGGCGGTAGGTTCTCGGGAACAATTCCGCGGTCGATGAGGCTGCCACGCACGCTCGTGTTGTTCTCGACGTGTTCTTGTTTGATCTGGTCCAGACCGTACAAGTCGTGTTCCTCGGCGTTGAAGGCCGTCATCGAGTTCGTGAGGTCCTTTGCTTTGATGAGGACATCGGCTAACCTGTCCGCCAATGCCGCGCTCTTGGGTACGCCGAGCTGCTGCTTCATTTCCGCCGTGCTTCTGCCGCCGAATAACGTCTCATCGCCCTTCGACTTGATGATCGCGAATCCTTTGGAGTCCACGCCGCGTTTGAACGCAATACCCGAGAGCTGTTTCTCTGAATCGGATAGCGAGTGGCGCGCCTGCAAGCGCTGAATCTCTGCGAAGCGCTGCTCTATGAGCTCTTGGCGGCGCGTCTGCACGGCAAAGTATGCCTGGGCGAGCGCGATCTCTGGCTTGTTTGAATCTCCGTTCTGTGCGATTAAATAGCATGCATAGCGCGTAAGTTTGTAGTCTTTAACCGCGCGAGCGGCGACACCGGCAGTTACCATTTTCGTGGTGTCACGAAAATGGGAATCAACTGGAGTTTTGTTTGTTTCGCACGAGACTTTTGCCCTCTTAACAACTTCGGCGAAGTTCTCCCATCGAGTGTACCCCATGGGTTCCATTAAATCGCGTGCGAGCCAATACTCAACGCCGTCTTCCACATGGGCGTAGCTGTCAAGTTCGACACGCCATTTCTCGATATCCCTGCTGTCCATATCTCCTCCTCGCTGGTCTATTTTCTATGCGGGCTTTGCCCGCTCTATATTCAGAATAAGGATACGCTGTCGTGCGGACACGAATGGGCCCCGTGCTGCTTCAAGCTCACGGGGCCCATGGATATCGATTGATTGTGTTCTGCTTTAGATAGGTGTCCGGTTTAATCCGCTCGATAGTGCGATCCGAGACTTTCGGTCCGCTTACGCATGGCTTTGACCATTTCCTGTGCTAGTCGAATCTGCGACTGTAGGCGGGCGAGGGCTGCGATCTCGCTGTCATCGGCATGCGGCTTGCTCAGCGCCATGGCCTTGTCTTGCAGGCTTTCAAGCTGTTGCAGGGCCTCGGATAGGCCTGTTTCGGTCCTGTTGATCATGCAATAGGTGCTCATCGTGTGCCTAAGGCTGTGTGTCAGGCGATCGGCATCTGTTGTGGCAATGCCGTACTGGGGGAGGGTGATATCCGTCTTCAGGGCCGCTTCAGGCTCTTTCTGCGCTGTGAGGGCTGCCGATGCGCCCGCGATACGTCCGAATACGATGCCGTTGGCGCTTGACAAGCCACCAATGCGGTCGGCGCCGTGCATGCCGCCTGTCGCCTCGCCGCAAGCGTAGAGGCCCTCAACGCCCGTGTGCGCGGTCTTATCGATCTTGATGCCGCCGTTAGCAGCGTGGGCATACATCGCAACGCGCATCTCGTCGGTCGGCGCGATGCCGTGCTCGTCTTGCAGCCAGGTGGCAAAGGTCTGCACAAACTCTGGGACATCCTCGCGGGGGAAGTCGTAGTGGAGTGCCAGGCCTTCGACACCTGCCTGATCGATGACGAGATCGATAGCGCGGGAGGCCAAGCGTGACGTGAAGGGACCATATCCAGAGCGCTGCTCGAGCAGGTCGTCCAGCTTGTCGTCGGCAATATCTACCGGCTGGTCTACGTGCACGTAGCGCCAGGTTTTCTCATTGAAGACCAAGTTACGCCTGGGCTCGATGAAGCCGGGCATCATCTGCATGAACTCTATATTAGTAAGTGTTGCGCCGTGCGCCAGCGCGATGGCCTGCGAGGAACTGAGCACATCAGCCGACGTAAGGCTGCGCTCGAACAGGCCGCCTGTGCCACCGGCTGCGATGACCGTGGCCTTGGCAGCAAAGGGCACGATTCGATTTTCGGTAAGGTCGTAGAGTACGGTTCCGGTTATTCTGCCGTTCGTGTCCTCAACAAGGTCGATAAGCTCATGGCGGGGGAGCAGGCGAATGCCGAGCGACTCGATCCGGGTCGTCAGAGCGTCCTCAAGGGGCTTGCGGGTGAGGCCGCGCCACATGCGCGTCTTGTGGTCAAAGCAGGGGATAAATTGCTTTTGTTGAGCACTCTTGGCGCTTTGCGGACGCTGGAGCTCAACGCCCAGCTCTTGCTCGAGCCAGTCAATCGCTTGGGGAATGCCGTGGACGAACGCTTGGACGAGTTCGGGGTCGGCAACGCCGCCGCCGACGGCCAGGATGGTGTCGATGAGGTCCTGCTCGTCGTCTTCGTTAACGGGTCCGATAAGCCCTAGGCCCCAGGTTCCGGGGAAGAAGCTCGATCCACTCATAGTCTTGCCGGCGCTTGCCACAGTGACGGTTGCACCCGTGCGTGCCGCTTCGATGGCGGCGCAAAGTCCCGCAATGCCAGATCCAATTACCAGTACATCAGTCGATTCCATCGGATTCCTTTCTCGTCCGGCGCATTGTCGCACGGGTGATCGGCAATGGGGCCGCAAAGACTCGGCAAATCGGTAAAGGGCAAATATGGCAGGTGGGCGTCATGGACGCTCTGACGCTCCATCTCATCACATCTTGTATTTCGCCCCAACTGATATATCGGCATTAGCTACCCTGCGACAGCGCAAACAAAAAGAGCCGCTACCTGGGTGGGTAGCGGCTCCAAAGCTCAACTATATGAGCATCGCGCGGGCGCGATTAGGCCTTGAGGGCCTCCTCGACGGCGACAGCGCAGGCGACGGTGGCACCGACCATGGGGTTGTTGCCCATGCCGATGAGACCCATCATGTCAACGTGCGCAGGCACGGAGGAAGAACCGGCGAACTGGGCGTCGGAGTGCATACGGCCCATGGTGTCGGTCATGCCGTAAGAGGCAGGGCCGGCGCCCATGTTGTCCGGGTGCAGGGTACGACCAGTGCCGCCACCAGAAGCGACGGAGAAGTACTTCTTGCCAGCCTCGAGGCGCTCCTTTTTGTAGGTGCCAGCGACGGGGTGCTGGAAGCGCGTGGGGTTGGTGGAGTTACCGGTGATCGAGATGTCGACGTTCTCGTGCCACATGATGGCAACGCCCTCGCGGACGTCGTCGGCGCCGTAGCAGTTGACGGCGGCGCGGGGACCATCGGAGTAGGGGATGGTCTCGACGACCTTGAGCTCGCCCGTGAAGTAGTCGAACTGGGTCTTCACGTAGGTGAAGCCGTTGATGCGGGCGATGATCTGAGCAGCGTCCTTGCCCAGACCGTTGAGGATGACGCGCAGCGGCTTCTTACGAGCCTTGTTGGCGTTCAGAGCCAGGCCGATAGCGCCCTCAGCGGCAGCGAAGGACTCGTGACCGGCCAGGAAGGCGAAGCACTCGGTGTCGTCGGAGAGCAGCATGGCGCCCAGGTTGCCGTGGCCCAGACCGACCTTGCGGTCCTCGGCGACGGAGCCGGGAACGGTGAAGGCCTGGATGCCCTCGCCGATGATGGCTGCAGCCTCAGAAGCGGACTTGGCGCCACGCTTGACAGCGAGAGCGCAACCGAGGGTGTAGGCCCACTCGGCGTTCTGGAAGGCGATGGACTGGGTGTTGTTGACGATCTCACGCGGGTTGAAGCCCTTGTCGGTGCAGATTTGCAGAGCTTCCTCGAGGGAGGCGATGCCGTTGTCGGCGAGGCACTTGTTGATCTTGTCAGCGCGGCGCTCGTAACCTTCGAACGTAACAGTCATAGTTATTTCCCTCCCTTTCTACTCGTGAACCGGGAACACGCTGGCGACGGAGTGAGTCTCCTCGTCGGTGCGCGGGTCGATGTACTTGGCAGCGTTCTCCCACTGACCATAGTGGCCCATAGCGCCAGCGATGGCCTCCTCGGGGGTCTTGCCGGCCTTGACGGCGTCGGTGAACTTGCCGAGGTTCAGGAACTCGAATGCGATGATCTCGTTCTTGTCGTTGAGAGCCATGCGGGTGACGTAGCCCTGAGCGAGCTCGAGGTAACGAGCGCCCTTGGCCTTGGTGCCGAACATGGTGCCGACCTGAGAGCGAAGGCCCTTGCCGAGGTCGTCGAGGGAGGCGCCCACGGGCAGGCCGCCCTCGGAGAACGCGGTCTGGCTGCGACCGTAAACGATCTGCAGGAAGATCTCGCGCATAGCAACGTTGATGGCGTCGCAGACGAGGTCGGTGTTGAGGGCCTCGAGGATGGTCTTACCGGGAAGGATCTCGGAAGCCATGGCGGCAGAGTGGGTCATGCCCGAGCAGCCGATGGTCTCAACGAGGGCCTCCTCGATGATGCCGTCCTTGACGTTCAGCGTGAGCTTGCAGGCGCCCTGCTGAGGTGCGCACCAACCCACACCGTGCGTAAGACCGGAGATGTCGGAAATCTCCTTAGCCTGGACCCACTTGCCCTCCTCGGGGATGGGTGCGGGGCCGTGGTATGCACCCTTGGCAACGGGGCACATGTTCTCCACTTCCTGTGAGTACTGCATGCCTCTCCTCTCTATCGTGTTGGCGTCCCGTCTGGGGGTCGTGGCTGGCGATTGCCGGGCGACCCTTCGAAAGGGACATGACATGCAGCCCCTATAATACCGCGAAATGCACGGAATATTCGGCGAACGGCTCAGTTTTCGTAGCGAGAAGTCCGGAAGTTTTAATTGAAACGGTTTAACTCTATGTTCTGTGGTCGCGAACTTCCGTAGAGGGGGTCCGTCTTGGGCAAGCTATTGGTCAGCTCTTGTAAGCATTGCGGGGGTTGACCTGTTGCAACGGTGCCGTTCGCCGCCCGTTTACTGCCTTTGGCCGCGCGAGTGTATTGTTTTGCGTGAATGTTTTGATGGCACGCTTCAATCGTGCTGTATTGGATGGCAAGCAGATCCCGGCGAAGGGAGGGCCATGCAGCGCGTTTGGAGAACGGTTACCGGCTTTTACCATGTCTGTGCCCGCGGTACGGGCAAGCAGCTCATCTTTGAGGGCGATGAAGACCGGTGGGAGTTTTTGGAGCTGATGCGCGAGTGCTGCCGCGAGGAGGGTGTGACGGTTATCGCCTGGTGTCTTATGGGCAATCGCGTGCATTTGGTGCTTGCAGATTACGAGGACAGGATGAGCGCGGCAATGCACCGGCTGCTTTTGACATACGCGCGGCGGTTCAATAAGCGCACGGGGCGCACAGGCCATCTGTTCCAGAACCGTTTTGACCGGCGCTCGCTCGATACCGATTGGCAGGTGATGGAGGCTATTCGCTCTGTACACGCCGATCCGCAGGAGGCGGGCATCAGTCTCATTGAGCGTTATCCCTGGAGCAGCTTTCCGGAGCATTTGTGCGCTTACGACGGTGACGCGGCCGATGTCGCGAGGGGATTTTCTGATCCTTCTTGCGTGCTTGAGCTTTTTGGTTCTGCCGAGGGCTTTATTGCCTATTCGCTTTCGACGCCCGACGGCGGCGAACCGGCGCTGCGCGATATGAAAGAGACAGAGTGGGAACGCCACGCCTTTGCCGACAAGTTGGCGAAAAGCCTCGGGGCTCCGCTCCATGGGGTTAAAGACGCACCGCCTGCGCAGCGCGATACCGTTATTTTTGGATTGCACGATGCCGGTTTTACGGTGCGTCAGATTGAGCGGTATACGGGGATTGGCAAAAGTACCGTTTCTCGTATTGTGCGCGCTTATGCGCAGGTGGACACGCAGACTGAGGGCTCGAAATAAAGGCAGAAAAGAAAATGGCCGAATCGCGAAAGTTAAGCGATTCGGCCAACAGAATTCTTCAGATTTGAGACAACTATTACTGATTATTTTGTCCCGTGAGCATGCCGTCGAGGGTGCGCCAGGCGAGCTCGGCGCACTTGACGCGGGCGGGCATGTGCGAGATGTCCTGGAGCTGGGCGGCCTCGTCCAGGTCTTCCAGGTCCTCCTTGGAGAGCTGCTCGCCGCGGATCATGGCGAGGAAGAGCCCCGCCAGACGACGCGCCTCCTCGACCGTCTCGCCGGTGATGAGGTCGGCCATGATGTCGGCGCTGGCCTGACTGATGGCGCAGCCGTGGCCGGTAAAGGACGCCTCCTCGATTACATCGTTCTCGACACGCAGCTGCAGGGTGAGCTCGTCGCCGCAGCTGGGGTTGATGCCGTCATGCTCGTGCGTGGGGGCATCCATCTCGTACTTGTAGTCGGGGTGCGAGTTGTGCTCCATAAACGTGGTGGAGGTGTACAGATTACCCATTGAACGTGCTCCAAACGTGATGCAGTCCGGCGATGAACTTGTCGATATCGGCCTTGTCGTTGTAGAAGGCCACGCTGGCGCGGCAGCATGCGAGGTTCTCGACGCCCAGCCAGGTGAGCAGCGGCTGCGCGCAGTGGTGACCGGCGCGGATGCAGACGCCGTCCATGTCCATGATGCTCGCGACGTCGTGCGGATGGATGCCCTTGACGTTAAAGCTCACAACGCCGTGGTGGTTGTCCCAATAGATGGAGCCGATGATCTGGACAAAGTCGAGCTGCATGAGTTCGCCCATCAGATAGTGGACGAGTGCCTGCTCGCGGGCCTGGATGTTCTCGTAGCCCACCGTGTTGACCAGGTAATCAAGGGCGGCGCCCGTGGCGAAGATGCCGGCGGCGTCCTGCGTGCCGGCTTCGAATTTCTCGGGGACGGGCGCCCAGACGGCGTCCTGCTCGGTGACCGAATCGATCATCTCGCCGCCGGTGAGCATGGGCGGCATGGCGCTGAGCAGGTCCATCTTGCCCCACAGCACGCCGATGCCCATGGGGCCCATGGCCTTGTGCGCGCTAAAGGCAAAGAAGTCGGCTCCCAGGTCATCCACATCGACCGGCATGTGCGGCAGCGACTGCGCGCCGTCGACGACCAGATAGCCGCCGTACTTGTGGACGAGCTTGCCGAGGTTCTTGACCGGGTTCTCGACGCCCAGCACGTTAGAAACCTGACCCACGGCCAGAATCTTGGTCTTGGGACCAACCTTGGCAAGAACCTCCTCGGTGGTGAGCTGGCCAGTCTTGGTGGGGTAGAGGTAGACGAGCTTGGCGCCGGTCTCGCGGCAGACCTGCTGCCACGGAATCAGGTTGGAGTGGTGCTCCATGATGGTGATGACGACCTCGTCACCGGGCTCGAGCACCGTGGGTGCAAAGCTCTTGGCGATCAGGTTGAGCGACTCGCTCGTGTTGCGGGTGAAGACGACCTCGTTGGCCTGGGCGGCGCCGATGAGGTCGGCGATCTGCTGGCGGACCTTCGCGATGGCATCGGTGGCCTCGACGGACAGCGAGTACAGGCCGCGCAGGGGGTTGGCGTTCATACGCTGGTAGAAGTCGCGCTCGGCGTCGAGCACGCAGGCGGGGCGCTGCGCGGTGGCGGCGCTATCGAGGAAGGCGATCTCGGGGTGCTGCTGGAACAGCGGGAACTGGCCCTTGTAGGGGTTGGTCTCGATGTCCACGGTGGGCCAGCCGCGCGAAGCCTCGTCACTGGCGTCGAGCTCCATAGGCTCCGGTGCGGTACAGGTATCGCATTTAACGTGCTCGGTGTCGATCATGCGAGCTCCTCTTCAAAGTTGTCGATCAGGTTGTTGCCCAGTCGGACGACGGCGGCGCGGGTGCGCTCGTCGGTGGCGGAAAGCGCGGCGTCCTCCAGCTTGGCGCGAATGAACAGGTCCTCGGCGGCGTTTTGGTCAAGGCCGCGGCAGGCGAGGTAGAACAGCTGCTCGTCGCGGACGTGGCCGATCGTGGCGCCGTGGTTGCCGGCGACGTCGTCCTCGTCGCAGAGGATGACGGGAACGGTCTTGTTGTCGACGCCCTTGTTGGCCAAAAGCACCGTCTCGCGCTCGGTGCCGGTTGCACCCTTGCAGCCGTGCACGAGGTCGATGGTGCCGCGGTAGACCTTCTTGGACGTGCCGGTCAGCACGCCGTTGGCGTCAATCTCGCACTCGGTCTTGCGACCGCGGTGGCGCAGCTCGTAGTTAAAGTCGCGCACCTGCTCTCGGGCGCCCAGGTAGTCAGTATCGATGGTGACCTTGGCGGTATCGCCCAGCAGGTCGCCGGCAAGGCCGGTGGCGCTGGCGCCGGCACCCAGGACGGTGTGCTGCACGTTGACGCGCGCGCCCTCGTCCAGGAACAGGCCGGTGTCGTCGAGCGCGATCCAGCTATCGTCGAGCGTCTGCGTGCAGGCCACGTTGACGGTGGCGTACTCGTGGGCGCACACGCGTAGCACGGATCCCACGACGCCTTGGCCGGCAACGGGAGAGTCCAGGGCAATAAGCAGATCGAGCGTCGACTGGGGACGGGCGACGACGTCGATGGCGGCGATGGCCGCGGCTGCATCGACACCGCTCACGCGCACGGTAACCGTGGCGTGCTTGTATGCGGGCACATCGATGACGATGCGCTTGGTGGCGTGGTCGGCCAAGTAGGTGTAGGCAGCCTCGCCCATGCCGGTCTCGAAGGCTTCAGCGGGGGAGAGCTCCTCCTCCAGCTTAATGGCACCGGCCTGGTAGACGGAGGTGGCGGGCACGTCGAGCTCGGTCTCGGGCGTGATGCGGGCGCGGTCGGCGGCATCACCCGGGGCGGAGGCGCGGCGCTCGGGGAAGCGCTCGGCCATGGCGTCCATGGCGGCGTCGAACGCGTCTGCCACGCCAGCAAATTGCTCGTCCAAGCCCTCGACCTCAATGGTCTCGGCGGGAGCGGCAGCAAGCTCGTCAGAGAGCTCGAGCTTGGTCTGATTCATCTTCAGCCAGCCCCATGTGGCAGCCGGCATCGCATTGACCTGCTCAAGGGTGGTAGCAGCGGTGTTCGTGGTCTGTTTCATTATCCGATCGCTCCTTCCATCTCGAGCTTGATCAGGTTGTTCATCTCGACGGCGTACTCCAACGGCAGCTCCTTGGAGACCGGGTTGGCAAAGCCGTTGACGATCATGGTACGGGCCTCTTCCTCCGAGATACCGCGGCTCATCAGGTAGAACACCTTGTCGTCGCCGATACGACCGATGGTGGCCTCGTGGCCGATGTCGACGTTCTTGGCGCGGATGTCCATGGCCGGAATAGTGTCGGAGCGGCTCTGGTCGTCGAGCATCAGCGACTGGCAGCTCACGGTTGCCTTGGAGCCCTCGGCCTTGGGCGTGGCCACGATAGAGCTGCGGAAGGTCTGGATGCCGCCGCTCTTGGAGATGCCCTTGGTCTCGACGGTCGCCGAGGTCTCGGGCGCGTTGAGTACGACCTTGCAGCCGGTATCGAGGTTCTGGCCGGCGCCGGCAAAGGTGATGCCGGTAAAGCTCGAACGGGCGCGGCGGCCGTTGAGCACGCTCATGGGATAGAGGTAGCCCACGTGGCTGCCGAAGGAGCCACTGATCCACTCGATGTCGCCGTCCTCGTCCACGCGTGCACGCTTGGTGTTGAGGTTGTACATGTTCTTGGACCAGTTCTCGATGGTCGAGTAGCGCAGGTGTGCGCGTTTGCCCACAAAGAGCTCGACGGCGCCGGCGTGGAGGTTGGCTACGTTGTACTTGGGCGCGGAGCAACCCTCGATAAAGTGCAGGTCAGCGTCGTCCTCGACGATGATAAGCGTGTGCTCAAACTGGCCGGCGCCCTTGGCGTTAAGGCGGAAGTAGCTCTGCAGCGGGAAGTCCAACTTGGTGCCCTTGGGCACGTAGACAAACGAGCCGCCCGACCATACGGCGCCGTGCAGGGCCGCAAACTTGTGGTCGGTGGGCGGGATGAGCGTCATAAACTTCTCGTGGATGAGCGGCTCCCACTGCGGGTCGTGCAGGGCCTCCTCGATGCCGGAATAGACGATGCCCATCTTGGACGCCGTGTCCTGCATGTTGTGGTAGACCAGCTCGGAGTCGTACTGCGCGCCGACGCCTGCCAGGTAGCTGCGCTCGGCCTCGGGGATGCCCAGGCGCTCAAAGGTGTTCTTGATGTCGTCGGGCACCGACTCCCAGTCGTGCTTTTGGTCGGTGTTGGGCTTGACGTAGGTGACGATGTTGTCCATGTCCAGGCCCTCGATGGAGGGACCCCACGTCGGGTCGGGGAAGCGGTTGAAGATCTCGAGGGACTTGAGGCGCAGGTCGAGCATCCACTGCGGCTCGTCCTTCTTGGCGCTGATCTCGCGCACGATGTCGGGCGTGATGCCGGCGTCGAGGCGCTCGAAACCCTCCTCGCCATAGGTGAAGTCGTAGAGGCTGCGGTCGATGTCCGCGACCTCGGTGCGGTTCTTGGTCATTGCGTCGCCCCTTTACGCCTGCTGCTCGGCAGCGGCGGCCTCGGCCTGGGCGCGCTGCTCGGCGGCCTCGCGCTCGAAGGTCTCAAAGCCGTTCTTGTCGATCCAGGGGATCAGTGAGGCGTCGTCCTCGCGCACGATGTGGCCCTTGACCATAACGTGGACGCGGTCGACATCCAGGTGCTCCAGGATGCGCGTGTTATGCGTGATGATGAGCATGGAGCCGTCGCAACTCTTGCGGTAGGCGTCCATGCCGTGGCTGACGGTTGACAGGGCGTCGACGTCCAGGCCTGAGTCGGTTTCGTCCAGGATGGCGAGCTTGGGCTGCAGCAGCAAAAGCTGGAGCATCTCGACCTTCTTCTTCTCGCCGCCCGAGAAGCCCACGCCCAGCTCACGGTTGAGGTAGGCGGTATCCATGTTGAGCTCGGCCGCGAGCTCCTTGACGCGACGGCGGAACTCCTTGCCCTTCATCTCCAGGCCGGGACGGCCGGCGATGCTGGCACGCAAAAAGCTCGACAGCGGCACGCCCGGGATCTCGACCGGAGCCTGGAAGCTCAGGAACAGGCCGGCGCGCGAGCGCTTGTCGGTGGTGAGCTCGGTGATGTCCTGGCCGTCAAAGACGATGCGGCCGTCGTTGACCGTGTAGACGGGGTCGCCCATGACCAGGTGGCCGAGGGTGGACTTGCCGGCGCCGTTGGGGCCCATCAGCACGTGGGTCTCGCCGGCGGCGACGTTGAGGTTGACATTGTGGAGGATGGTCTTCTCGTCCACGGAGGCGGTCAGACCCTCGATGGAAAGCAGCGGATTTGCGCTCATGCTGTCCCTCTCTGTATATGGTGTACTCATAGGTGTACTAAACCCTAGGAATCTTCTCGGAATAAAGTTACTATGGGTTCGGCGTTAGTCAAGGGAAAACCCGACTAATTCACTCGACTTTTTAGATGCGTGACATAATAATCAGGATTGTTTGCCCCGCGCGCATAAGATTTGGGACAAACAAGCCTGGTATTTTGTCCCAGGAACAACGGGAGGGTAGGTATGCTCATTTCTTCCAAGGGCCGCTATGCCCTCCGGTTAATGATCTATATCGCGGCGCTGGGCGACGCCGAGGGCAAGATTGCCTTGCGCGAGGTTGCCGACCGCGAGCATATCTCGCAAAAGTATCTGGAGCAGCTGGTTCGTCCGCTTATGAAGGCGGGCCTGCTTAAGAGCGTGCGCGGCAAGGGCGGCGGCTACATGATGGCCAAGGACCCGGCCGAGGTGCGCGCCGGCGACATCCTGCGTGCCGTTGAGGGCAGCACGGCTCCGGTGGCGTGCGATGGCATCGACAACAGCTGCGCCCGCAGCGACCTGTGTTCCACCGTCAAGTTCTGGCGCGGCCTGGACGAGGTCATCGAGAACTATGTTGACGGCGTGACGTTGGCCGACCTGGCCGCCGTCCCCGAGATCAACTTCGACATTAAGCTGTAGGTTGACCGCAATTCCTTAAGAATTCGCGGAGGGTTGTTGCCGTTTACCGAGGGGTTGTTGTGTAACAACGGGCGAGCTGCAATACTTATTTTTATCTTTGCAAACTGCACTTTAACTACACCAATGCAGGGAGGATCTTATGCAGCCCAAGCATTCCGCGATTGTCGCGGGCCTGACGCTGGCGCTTTCGTTTGGCGCCGTTTCCGCGCCGGCACCCGCCGCTGCCGAGGAGCCCACGCCGGGCGTTGCCTCGGATGCCACCGATATCGACAAAGGTCTCTACACCCAGCAGTCTTTCTCGGGCGTGCTGAGGTCGGTCCAGGGCGTTTCGTTTGTCAACGTGACTCCCGAGATGAAGTACTTTACCAAGTACGAGAGCCATGGTAATTACAACCAGGGCTTTTCGTATGGCGACGGTTATAACGCGCTGGGCTATTACCAGTTCGACCGTCGTTGGTCGCTCATCCCGTTTATGAAGCAGGCCTACAACTACAACCCCGAAAAATACTGCATGCTCAAGGATGCGGTTGATCGCGGCAGCGAGATTTCCAACACGAGCAATGCCATGTACGAGAACGGTCAGCTCACCGAGTTGGGCCGTATTGCGCAGGAGGCCTTCCAGGGCGCTTACAACATCGACCCTGCTGAGTTTTCGGCTCTGCAGGATGCGTATGCGTACAACTCGTACTATGCGGTGACCGAGGCGTGGCTCAAGAGCGGCCTGGGTATTGATATTTCGGGCCGCGCCGATTGCGTCAAGGGCATGGTGTGGAGCATTACCAACATGTGCGGCACTGGTGGCTGCAGGGACTTTTTCCGCTGGGCGAATCTTTCTAACGATATGTCCGACCGCGAGTTTGTGACGGCGCTTTCCAACAGCTTGGTCAATAACGTGGCGACCAAGTATGCAAGCCAGCCCCAGTACCACGAGGGCTGGAAGAACCGCTACCGCAACGAGCTAAAGGACTGCCTGGTCTATATCGCCGAGGACGAGGCTGCCGCTGCGAAGGACAACAAGCCCGAGCAGCCCGAGCCTACGCCGGCGCCCTCGCCGACACCTGATTCGAATGACGACTCGAGTGACGATGCCAACGATGACAGGATGGATGCGCCCTCGACCGATGCTGACGGTAATGGCTCTGCTGGTGGCACTACCAACGACGGCTCTACCTCGAACGGCTCCGATTCGAACGGCTCTGCTGCGGGCGATTCGCCTTCAAGCTCTGCCGGCAATACGGACAGCGACGCTTCTGGTTCGACCGGCGCTGACACCTCTAACTCATCTACCGGCTCGAGCGATTCGTCCGTTGACACCGGCTCTAACAACGGCTCCGGCTCTGACACGACCCCTGATTCCGATGCTTCCAAGGACGACTCGAATAAGGCGCCGGACGCTCCCGTTGCTTCGCCGGACAAGAAGCCTTCTTTCTCCGTGCAGCTTGGTTCTACGCTGGGCTCTTCGCTGATGGCTGGCGTCAATAACGGCTCGACCCAGAACAAGGACAACTCTGATCAGGTTTCCACGGAAAAGACCGAGGCCGCAAAGGGCGACTCCAAGGACAAGGCTTCCGAGAAGACCGAATCTGATAAGGGTTCTAGCTCTGAGGAGAAGGACGACAAGTCCACTCAGAAGAAGGACGAGGGTAAGACCGAGGGCGAAAAGAAACAGCCCGAAGACAACGACAAGAGCGGTGCTGACAACCAGGTCCAAGAGCAAAATGACTCCAAGACGGTGACCACTACAACCACGACGGCTACAACGACCAAGTCATCTGGCGGTAACATGCCCAAGACGGGCGACCTTATCGTTATGGCGAGCCTTGCCAGTGCAAGCTTGGCCACACTGGGCGCTACGTCTATCGTAAGTGGTAAGCATAAGCTCGATCAGCAGAAGAAAGCTTCTGGGGAGGACGGCTCGGAGGAGTAGCCTCTTGGTTGCTAGATAACTAAAGAGTTGGGACGGGGTCCGGTGCGAATGCGTCGGGCCCCGTTTTGTTGTGCAACGATTAGTTGTGCCCCCTCACACCTCTTGTTGCTACCGTTGCCCGATATGTTTGCGCGGCGTCATCGGTACATGCGATGCGGTCATTACAATTGGCATCGTGCTGCGATTTAGGGGGAACGTTTTGGTGTCTGAACAGGCAAATGTTGATTGTGCTGCTGGCTTTGGCGTGCGCTTGATCGGCTGTGCCGACGATGCGGTTTTGCCCATTGGCATGCACGACTATGCCGATGCCATTGGTCGTTGCATGCTGATCGATAAGACCATGTTTATTGCCGATATGTTGGACTGCGACGCGTCCGTTGTGGTGTGCTGTCGACCCGAGGGTTTTGGCAAGAGCATGAACTTGTCGATGCTCAGGGCTTTTCTGGAGCGTCCTGCGGTCGGTCGCGCCGGTCGGAGCTCGTTTGCCGATGCTCAGATTTGGGATGCGGACGGCGGGCGTTATCGGGATGAGTACGCTTGCTATCCGGTGATATCGCTGGACTTTTCTGGCGCTGCGAGGCGTGGCGCCGCTGTTGCCGGCGTCGTGCGCGATGCCCTTTCGGGCGAGTGCGCTCGCTTGTTGGCGCTCTTGGAGGCCCCGGATTTAGCTCGAGATAAGGTGCGTCACATCGAACGTGTTGCGCGTGGCGCGGCGAGCGAGGACGAGGTCGCCTCGGTGCTTGGCGTGCTCATTGAGTTGCTGGAGATTGCCTGCGATGAGCAAGTTGTATTGCTCGTTGATGGGTACGACGCGGCGTGGTTGGGCCGTGCGAGCGCAAGGGGCGCTTCCGGCGCCGATCCGGCAGGGCTACTTGACCGTGTGCTGTTTGACGCCATTGCTGCCGCGGGCCATTCGCTACGCTTTGCATGTCTGATGGGGGAGTGTCCCGGCCCTGCCGAAGCGGCGCTTTCTTTGCACGGCTGCTCGTATTATCTGACGACGCCGCTTTCGACGTGGTGTGACCGTTGGTTCGGCTTTTCGGATGCCGAGGTCCAGGCTCTGTTGAATCATGCTGGGCGCGAGGAATACCTTGATGATGAGCGTGAATGGCTCGAGGGATATCGGTTTGGTAGGGCCTATTGCTCGAGTCCAGCGCGTGTGATCGGTTTTCTGGACCGAGGTTGCACGGCGCCTGTGCGCGCCGATCTGTATGGGTATGCGGATTGCCTGAGTAGGGTAGTTGCCGGGTGGAATCTCGACCGCCTTTCGGTCTTGTTTGATTTGCTCGAGGCCCATGGGTGTGCTGAGGTCCCGCTTTGTTTGGGCACTGCAGAGCCAGATGTCTCGCCTGACGATGGCATGTGGACAGCGCTGTATCTGTCCGGTTTTCTCACGACGGATATGACTGAGGAGCCAGAGCATGGCGATCGGCTCCGTGCTTTGCGATTGCCCAATAACGAGCTTCGCCAGGCCTTGCGTCTAGTGATTGTTGAGTGGTTTGAGTGCGCTGCCGAAGACATTCGAGACGTCGATGCGTTTCGCGACGGGCTGTGCCGTGGGAACGAGGATACCGTGAGGCGGGCGCTAAGTCGCATCCTGGGGGATGCGGGAATCGGTGAGACCGACCCAGATACGCCGCTGCCATATCATCTGCTCTTGCAGGGGCTCTGCTTTGGCTTGCCGGGCTATGCCAATCCTGCCTCGAGGCGAAAGTGTGGCGCGAGTCGCTGGGACATCCAGGTTTTCCCTACGGGCACTGTGCTCGACGTAGCAGACACGATTGGCATGCTGGACGAGCGCCCGCTTATAACGATCAATATGATGTATGACCCCGATGTGGATGCGCTGGGGTTGGAATTGCTGGCCGTGCAGTCGCTACTCGACATAGAGCGCGACGGCATCGACGATATCCGTGTGCCGCGCCCCGGCGTGGGTCGCATGCGCTGGGGGTTCGGTTTTGATGGGCGGCGTGTGACGGCGGTGTGCCAGCGGCTTTAAGCGCCGAGGTGTTTCCGGCTTCCGTTACTCGGTGTTCTTCATAGGCGGCATGGGCTTCCAGTTAGGATCCTTGACGATCTTGCGGGCGTCCTTCATGCCACGGCGCAGCGCCGGAATACCGGTCTTAAAGCACTTGTCAACGGCGGCCAGGCGAATGAACTCCTTGCAGAAGGTCGCGGCGTTGCCCAGACGGAACAGCATGGGGTGATAGTCGCCATAGATCTGCATGTAGCGGGCCAGATAACCGCGGTTGCGCATGATATAGTAGCGGTTGGTGTCGCTCGTGGAGTTGAGCTGGCGCTTGCCGGCGATATCCCAGTTGGAGACGGCGCGGGCGCGCTTGAGCACCACGTCGGCGACCACGGCGGCGGGGAAGTGCTGGCTGGCTACGTAGCCGTAGCAGGCATCGTCGCCGTAGATAAAGAAGCGCGCGTCGGGCAGGCCAATCTTGTCGACCACGCGGCGCGAGAACATGCCGCCCTCAAAGCACAGCTGGTTCATGGCGCGATAACCCTCTGGACCCAAGTCCCACTTGGCGACTGGGTTGGGAATGCCGAGCGAAAGGATGAGTTGGTATTGCCAAAAGAAGGCGCCGCCGTCAAAGTCTAGGCGCGAACCCTGGATGACATCGTAGCGGTCGGTCCACTTGGCCAAGCGCTCGATGCCTTCGGGGATGACGAGCACGTCGTCGTCCATCACCCAGAACCACTGGGCGCCCAGGTCGTAGGCGCATTTAGTGCCGGCGGAGAAGCCGCCCGCACCGCCGCCGTTTTCGAGCTGCGGGGCGTAGATGACACGGTCGGTGCCGCCCTGCGCGTCAGGCTGCTCGGTGTCGATGCCCCACAGGTTGGCCAGGCGCTCGTTGAATGCGGTGCACATGGCCTCGGTCTCGCGCGAATTCTCGTTATCGACAATCACGATGCGCCAGGGCGTTGCCGTGAGCTCGGTCATGGAGTCGAACAAATTTGCCAGGAGTTCCTGGCGCTTGTACGTAACGACGACGATGGCGAGCTTATCGATGGGGGCGGGAAGGGTTGAAGGCATGGGGCAATATATCCTTTCACGCGCGGCGGGCGAGCGCTGCACGGAAGCTATCGAATACGTCCTTGGGACTGTCCTATTGTAAAGGCTCGGCGCACCTTAGCGGCAAGCTTTGAATAAAACGCAGGAACCTGCCATGGGCCCGCCGCATGACGTGGGGCTGCTTTGCCCGCAAGAGGCTCCATAGATTATATAAACGCCTGCTGGCGCGCTGACCCTTTGATACCATGAAACGACAGGTATTTCCTAAGGAGCACATTTGTCTACTAACGCCTCTGGCAGCCCTGTTCTGTCGCTGCTTATTCCCATTTACAATGTTCAGCGCTACCTGCGCGAGTGCCTCGATTCCGCCCTGGCGCAGACGCTCAAGGATATTGAGATCATCTGCATTAACGACGGGTCGACCGACAACTCGCCGGCGATAATCCGCGAGTATATGGAGCGCGATGGGCGCGTCAAGATGATCGACAAGGCCAACAGCGGCTACGGCGACTCGATGAACCACGGTCTGGAGATGGCGCGTGGCAAGTACGTGGGCATCTTGGAGTCCGATGACTTTATGGCACCCGACGCACTCGAAAAGCTTGTCTCGGCCGCCGATAGCAATAATGCCGACTTTGCGAAGGCGAACTTTGATTTCTACTGGTCTAAGCCCGAGGAGCGCCGTTCGCTGCACGAGATGTTTAAAGCCAAGGACTGTGGCAAGCCAGTGCACCCGAGCGATACGACGCAGTTCTTTAAGCAAAAGCCGTCGATTTGGTCGGCCGTGTACCGTCGCGATTTTCTTGAGCGCAACGGCATTACGTTCCTGCCGACTCCGGGGGCATCCTTTCAGGACACGTCATTCGCCTTTAAGGTGATCGCGTGCGCCGATAAGGCTGTTTACCTGCATGATGCCGTGTTGTCGTATCGCCAGGACAACGAGAATTCTTCGGTCAATTCTTCGGCTAAGGTCTTTTGCGTCAATGCCGAGTATGCCGAGATTGAGCGTTGGATTCGAGAGGATTATGCCCGCGGCCACGCAAGCGGCGACGTCGCGCGCATGCTCAAGTTCAACCAGCTCATTAAGTACGATTCGTACATGTGGAACTACGTGCGCCTGGCGCCCAAGTTCTATAAGGAGTTCCTGGTTCAGATGGCCAAGGAGTTCCAAGCGGCCTTGGACGCCGGGGACTTTTCGCTTGATGACCTCAAGCCGTGGAAGCGCGCAAATCTCGCTGCTATCCTCAAAGATCCTGAGGGCTGGGTTGACGAGCATCCGAGCTTTGCGACGGATGGTGCCTTGGGGCGTGCTAAGTATTACGCCTCGGTTGGAGGCCCAGGCGTGGTCGCCGCTTTCCTCATCGAATCGCTGAGGGGGTAGGTCGGCATGGGAGAGGCCTCGTGTCCTAAAGCTACCATTGTCGTCCCCGTTTACAACTCTGCGCGCTCCATTCAGCGATGCCTCGATTCGCTGTTGGCCCAGTCTGAGCGTTCGATTCAGGTTGTCTGCGTCAACGACGGTTCGACTGATGATTCGTTGAACGTTTTGCGCCAGATTGCGCAGGCCAACGATCGCGTACTGGTGATTGACCAGGAAAACGCGGGCGTCTCGTGTGCTCGAAATGCCGGCATCGATGCCGCCGTGGGCGGGACCGTCTTTTTTGTGGACGCCGACGATTACATCGATGCGCAGACGGTCGAGCGCGTGCTGCATGCCATGGAGTCTGCAGATGCCGAGGCCGCCGTTTTTGGCGGCGTCTGTGAACCTGCCGATGCTGCCCCCAAACGCGTCCAGCAACTCATGAGTCCCAAAGCTGGTATCTTTGGCGCCCGTGATCCCCAACTGCTGTTCCATTCGAATGCGCAGCCCTATGCCTGCCGTGCGGCTTTTTCGCGCGAGCTGCTCAATCGCGAAGGCATTCGCTTCGCCCCCGGTCTGGCTTTGGGCGAGGACGTCGTCTTCCAATTTGCGGCTTATGCGCTTGCCCGCAAGACCGTCGTCATGCCGGACAAGTTCTACCACTACGTGATGGAGAGTGAATCGGCGACGCACGAGTTCAACAGTGCCGAGGCTCGCGCCAAAAAGCTTGACGCCCACATGAGGATGCTCGAGGAGGTCTTGGAGGACTGGGCGGCCTACGGTCTTTTGGACCTGTGCCCCGGCGAGCTGATAACTTGGTTTTTGGACCTCATTGTGTTCGACCTGGCGCGCTTGGATGCCGATGACTTCCATCGCGTGGCGGCTCGCGTCAACAGGGCTTTCACGACGTTTATGGGAACGGAGTGGGCGGATATGCCTGCTAAGGGCGCCGTTCGCCGTGTTGCCCACAAGCTCGTTGCAGCGACCTCGGGCGTTTCGATGGCAGATGCCACGCTGTTCTATCTTTCGACTCGCGGTCTCAAAGCCTGCCTGGAGCGCTTTATCTAATTCCAAGCGCTGTCGCCCGCCGCAACTCGGCTGCTAAAATAATCCTGTTACACGCTATTCAACAGGAGGTTCTCTTGCAGAACTCTGATACCCCTAAAGTTTCGCTGCTTGTCCCCATTTGCAATGTCGAACGCTACCTGCGCGAGTGCCTCGATTCCGCCGTGGCGCAGACGCTCAAGGACATCGAGATCATCTGCATCAACGACGGCTCCACCGATAGCTCGCCAGATATCATCCGCGAGTACATGGAGCGCGACCCCCGTGTAAAGATGATCGACAAAGCTAACAGCGGCTACGGCGACTCGATGAACCGCGGCCTGGAGATGGCACGCGGTGAGTACGTGGGTATCCTTGAGTCCGACGACTTTATGTTTGAGGATTCGCTCCAAAAGCTGGTCGCCAAGGCCGATGCTGAGCATGCCGATGTGGTTAAGGGCGACTTTTACCTGTATTGGTCCACGCCCACCGAGCGCCGTGAGCTGTTTGGGATCATCGACGAGCATATGACGGGCGCCGCGTATCGCCCCGTCGATCGCCCGGGTATCTTCTACCGCAAGCCTTCCATTTGGTCTGCCATCTATCGGCGCGAGTTCCTCATCGACAATCAGATTCGGTTCCTTCCCACGCCGGGTGCCTCGTATCAGGACGCAGGCTTTAACTTTAAGGTTTGGGCTTGCGCCGAGCGCGCCGCGTTTATTGCGGACCCCATTTTGTGCTATCGCCAGGATAACGAGAAGAGCTCCGTTAATTCGCCCAACAAGGTGTTTTGCGTATGCGACGAATATGCCGAGATGCAGCGCTTTTTGGATGAGCGTCCCGAGCTCAAGGCTCAGCTCCAGGGGATTTTAATGCGCATGAAGGTCGATACGTACCGTTGGAATGATGAGCGCCTGGTCGATGAGCTGCGTGAGCAGTTTTGGAAGAAGGCATCTCCCGAGCTCAAGGCCGATTGGGATGCCGGTCGCTTTGACCTGTCGCTGTTCGATCCGCGTGGCGAGACCGACTTGCGCCTGATGGTCAAGTCGTCCCGCGCCTATATCGATTCACGCTTTGACTTTAAGAAGCCGGGCAAGCTCAATACGTTTAAGCATTACTTTAAGATTGGCGGCCTGCTGCTGGTCTGGCGCGTGCTGACGTATCAGCACGCCTACGGCGACAACCCGCACCCCGATGACGTTCCGTTCGAACAGTAGGAGCACTTGACTATGGCTACCCCCAAGATTTCCGTTGTCGTTCCCATCTATAAAGTGGAGGAGTGCCTGGCCTGGTGCCTGGACTCCCTGCTTGCGCAGGATATGCCCGATTGGGAGGGCGTGCTGGTCAACGATGGCTCACCGGATGGCTCGCGCGATATTGCGGCCGCTTATTGCGAAAAGGATGCGCGCTTTACGCTGGTCGATAAGCCAAACGGGGGCCTGTCGAGTGCACGTAATGCAGGCATCGCCGCGTCCACGGCGCCTATCGTCACGTTTTTGGATTCCGACGACCGGTTTACGCCCGATGCATGCCGCGTGATCGTCGATGCCTTTGAGTGCGAGGACTGCGACGTTTTGACCTTTGGCGCGAACCCGTATCCGCTGGAGGCGGGGTATCCGTGGCTTAACTATGTGCTGAGCCCGCGCGATGTGTCGTTTGAAGGCTATAGCTCCGACCTACTGTTTAAGGAAGCATCTCGCCCGTTTGCATGGCGCACCGCCTGCAAGCGTGAGTTTTTGCTGGGCAACGGGATCGTGTTCGACGAAACCGTTAAGTATGGCGAGGACCAGGTCTTCGATTTTGCCGTGTACGGTCGTTCGCACAAGACCGCGCTTATCTCGAACAAGCTGTATGATTACCGCGTGGCGCGCAAGGGTTCGCTCATGGACACCATGCGCTACGACGACGAGACGCGTCTGCTGGAGCACGTGAAGATTTACTCTGCGGTGCTGGCTGACTGGCAGCGCGACGGTCTCGATGCTCAGCATGCCGATGACCTGGCGTACTTCCTCTGCGATCTGGTGCTGTACGATGCGCTCAGGCTGTTGAGTACGGATTGCGGCAAGGTGTTTGCTGCCGTTGCCACGGCGCTTGCCGGTTCTGCCGTGGGCAGCGATGCTGCGCTCGCACAATGCGCTCCTTCTGTTGCTGCTATGGTG
This sequence comes from Collinsella aerofaciens, assembly GCF_040915425.1. GTDB lineage: Bacteria > Actinomycetota > Coriobacteriia > Coriobacteriales > Coriobacteriaceae > Collinsella > Collinsella aerofaciens_BW. Next base: position 36,190 of record NZ_JBCPDN010000007.1, read on the forward strand.
CGTGCGGCGCTTACCAGCAAGGCCCCCAATGTCCGTGCGTGCAAAAAGCTCATGTTCGATTACGATGTCTTGAGGTTTGGGCGCCTGGGTGCCTGCAAGCGCGTGGCAGCGAACGCCCTGGGAAAGCGAGAAGTGTAGATGAGTATCAAGCGTTTGGCACTTTGCCGCAGCCAGGGCCGTCTTTTTGTGCTGCTTCGTTTTGCCGGTCAGGATGTCGCCGCGCTTATTGAGCGGGAGGCCTCTCAGGCGTTTGCCCATGCGACTACGAGCGGTTCTTGTTTGCCGTCACTGGTGCTCCCGGTCGATCACGGCCGTGTGCTGGCGCTATGCCCTTCTGTTTCCGATTACGAGCGCGAGCTCGCCGTTTTGGTGCTTCCGTTTTTGGATGGCTCGTCGATGGATGCCGTTTTTGCATCCGGTGGCCAAAGGTTGGGCTCTATTCGCCTCGATAGCCGCGTGGCCAAATTGGAATCCAAGATTAACTACAAAGCAAAGCCTGCGCTGTGCGCGCTTATCCGCGATGCGCAGCGTGGCGAACACTGCGGCCGCTACGAGATCGATGCCATTCGCTATTTGCCGGCAGACGTCGGCGCGGTGTGGCGCTATGAGGTTACCTGGGCGGGAGACCCCCAGTGCGCGCCTGAGCTCCAGATCTTCGATACGCATATGAATGCCATCGATGTTACCGTGCATGTGTTTGAATCGCAGGTCGATGTGCCGCAGCAGAACGGATGCCGCATCAATAAATCGTATCTGAGTGTTGAGATGCCTCAGGATATACGAGATTTTGTCGCGATCGTGAGCGATCCCACAGAGCGGATCCAAAGCGGGTTTTGCGCCATGGATGGTCGCCTGTACAACGGCATGGTCGACGACAGCTGGAACCGTATGAAGGACGCGCGTGCAGACGACGCAGCTTATCGACGTTGGTTTGAGCAGCATCGCGCAAAGCCGGGCGATTTGGCGTGCCAGCGTGTCGCTTCGGCGGCCTTTGCCTATAGACCGCTCGTGAGCATTGTGGTGCCGTGCTACAAGACTGATCGGGTCTACCTGCGCGAGCTGCTGGAATCGGTGCAAGCCCAGAGCTATGACAACTGGGAATTGCTGCTTATGGACGCCTCGCCCGAATGGGACGCGGTGGCCACCCTTGCGGCAGGTGCCAACGACGAGCGCATCCGTCGCATCGAGCTTCCCGGCAACGGCGGCATTGTGCTCAACACCAACGCAGGTATCGAGCGAGCGACAGGCGACTACGTCGCGTTCTTGGACCATGACGACATCCTGGAACCGGACGCATTGTTCCGCTATGTTGCCGCGCTGAACAAGGCTGCCGAGGACGAGCGTCCCCAGGTCCTGTTCTGCGACGAGGACATGTTCCAGAAAACGGGGGAGTGGGGCCAGCCGGTCTTTAAGACGCGGCTCAACGTCGACCTGCTCTATAGCCATAACTGCGTGACGCATTTCCTGATGGTGGAGAAGGCGCTTATCGATCGTATTGGCACGTCCCCAGAAGACGTTGCGGGTGCCCAGGACTACGACCTGACGCTTCGCTGCCTTGCGGCGGGCGCGCGGTTTGAGCATGTTGCGCACGTGCTGTATCACTGGCGCGTTCATCCGGGGTCGACCGCCGATGGCTCTGCCGATAGCAAGCCGTATGCCATCGAGGCCGGGCGCCTTGCGCTTCAGCGCCACTTTAACGCGCTGGGCATTTGCGGAACGGTCGAGGAGACCGAGACGCCGTTTGTCTATCGCATGCGCTATGCGCTGCCGGAGCCTGCGCCGCTGGTGAGTATTGTGATTCCCACTAAGGATCACATTGAGACGCTTGACGCCTGCGTAATGTCGATCGCCCAGAAGGCCGCGTATGCCAACTACGAGATCGTCTTGGTGGAGAACAACAGCGAGGCCCCGGAGACGTTTGCGTATTACGAAACCCTGCCAGAGCGCGTGGCTGCAGCATCCGAAGGCAAGGGCATCGCGCGCATTGTGTGCTGGCCGGGCGAGTTCAATTACTCCCAAATCATCAACTTTGGCGTGGAGCTTGCCAAGGGCGACTACTTGCTGCTGCTCAACAACGATACCGAAGTCATAAACCCGGACTTTATCGAAGAGATGATGGGCTATCTGCAGCGTCCCGATGCGGGCGTGGTGGGCGCCAAACTCTATTTTGCCGATCATCTGGTACAACATGCCGGCATTTTGGTTGGCGTGCGTGGCGCACTTGCCCATGCCAACCAGGACTTCTCGGCAAAGCGCGAGGGCTATCTTGCCCGCGCTGTGCGCCCGGGCAACTTTAGCGCCGTAACGGGTGCCTGCCAGATGGCGCGACGCGACGTATTTGAGCGCGTCGGCGGCTATAACGAGGAATTCGCCGTTGGCTTTAACGACGCTGACTTTTGCCTTCGTGTGTGGGAGGCGGGCTACCGCACCATCTTTACGCCCTATGCCGAGCTGTATCACTACGAGTTCACCTCGCGCGGCAGGGAAGAGGCCAACGAGGAAAAGCTGCGCCGCTGGAAGCGCGAGCAAGCGCTGTTCATGCAACGCTGGCCGGAGTTCTTCTTGACGGGCGATCCGTGGTTGGGGCCGAACTTATCCGCTGAGAGCGAGTATTTCTCGCTTTAGAAAATGGATTTTAGGAAGTCCTCAACTTACTTACGATATGAGCTGAGAAGAAAGCAGCGTCTAGGCGATTTGCTGCAATGCATCACGATAGCTCGATACTTCCGCGATACGTTTATACAGACTTATACAACTCGATATTATCCGATATAAGTAGATATCGCACTTGCCTTTGCCGGCTTACCCGCCGGCGTTATGGATCTTATTAACGGCAAGGCGCTTACGTTCTTGCGTCGTGCCCTCCCTGAAGATCTGGCGCCTATCAACCAGGTGGAGGTAGCGCTCTCTATGGGCGATAGCTTTGTCGCGACTGGTTTGACCATAGAGGACGATCTTCTGTCGAGAGCCGCTAAGGCCACTAAGGGCTATGCCTATCTGGTGCAACTGGTCGGTTATTCCATTTGGCAGCGCGCCAACTTGCATCGTGCCAAAAGTGCCATTGTGAGCGAGCGCGATGTTGCCGAAGGCATTGCGCTGGCAGAGGCTCGTTTTCACGATGTTGTTCACGAGCCCGCGATTTCTGGACTTGGACTCAACGATATCAAATACCTTTTGGCCATGTGCGAGGATAAGCAGCAGTCCAAATCATCTGAGATTGCTAAACGCATGGGTAAAAAGACCAATGAGGTCAGCTCTATTAGGGCTAAGCTGCTTCAAAGAGAGGTTATTCAAGCTCCGCAGAGGGGCTACGTGCAGTTTGCCGTGCCGGACCTAGATATCTATCTGCGAGAGAACGCCGCGGAGATTCTCGAGCGGTTCTAAATCGAGGCATGAATAGCCGCCGGTTAACTGCCCTTGTCGACTTGGCTCGCGTCCCCCCCAATCTAGTAGACTCTGAACCGTTGCTAGATTGGGGGGGGGATTTTCCATGAAACGCTCCATGAAACGAGTTTCCGGGGCCGTTCGGATGTCGTGGCGCAGCAGGGACTTGAGCTTCTCGGCGAACACCTGCTCTTTCGAGTTCGCAAGCAGGCAGACGCCCTCCTGCCGGTGTGCCACGTCGAACCACAGCTCGTCCTGCTCCATCGCAGCGCTCGCGTGGACCCCCAGGTCGAACTTCGTGTCGAACGTGCTGCGCCCGTCGCTGACCTTGAGGTTGGCGCGCCTGCCCTTGTAGTCCTGCTGCGACAGCTCCTCTATCTCGCCGGCGATGCGGACGGTTACGCCGTCGCCGAGGTTCGAGAGGGCGGACACAAAGGAACGAATGGAGGCGTCGGTCATCGGGTACCGCACGAAGTCGAGGTCTATGTCCTGGGTTGCGCGGCGCCCGCTCCCCGACAGCGCGCACATCAGGACCCCTCCCTTGACCGTCACTCGGTCGCGCATGCCGGATGCCGCCAGCTTTGAGAGGATCACGTCCTGGCAGACGCGCGCGGTCGCGTTGAGGCAGGAGTAGCCCTCCTCGCGCTCGTAGCGCGCCCTCATCTCGTTCAGGTCCATCAGAATACCTCCTCCATGGCGCGCTCGAGGTGTGCCTCGCCGTGCGGGATTGCCTCCGCGTAGTCCTGCAGCCTGTATATGTCCAGCCGCTCCGACCGCCTGCGGAACGAGGCGACGGCCTCCCGGTAGAGGTCGTAGGGCAGCTTGTTGCGCGAGCGCATGAGCTCGAGGAGCATGCGCTCGGGGTCGTAAACGGCAAGCTCGGTCCCGTCCACCGAGACGGTCGACCTCCCGACGCCCAGCCATCCCTCCGGGATGAAGTGCTGGCGCACGGCGGCGTCGCGTATCTTGGTCCCACCGCGCTTCGTGGCCAGGTCGATCCGGTCGGGGGGCGCGGTCACGAGCCCGTGGGCGTAGAGCGCGGTCTGCCCGGTCAGGATGCCCCCGGGGTAGCGCTTCGCGATCACGGCGAGGGCGTCCTCGTCCCGGTTGGTCGAGTACATCCCTCGGCCGACGGGGTGGAGCGTCCCTTCCGACACCGCCTTGCGAACGCGGTACCTGCTCCCGAGTTCAGCCAGCGCCTCCCGGTAGGTGATCACCATGCCGACCTCCCCTCGAAAGCCATATAAGCCTACATCTGATGACAATTGTAGGCTTATATGGCTTTTCATGGAACGACTCATTGCGGCACCTCCCTCGCCATGACGGTGCCTTACTTTGATGGCTCTTTCCTCGTTTGCATCTGCTATATGAAGGAACGTCGATTCTGGTGCTCGGGCGAAGGCGCTACGCGATGAAATTCTCCACCAGCGTAACCATGGAGTCCTTCTCGCTTGGGTCAGAGAGGGCAATCATGAGCGTCATGGCCGCGAGCGCGTTGCCCTCCACGCGGAGTCTTTCGCCGTTGCGCAGTATCCCGTTCTTGTCGAGGAAGTGAATGAAGAGCGCCGCTGCAGAGCGCTTGTTGCCATCCAAGAATGGATGGTCCTTCACTACGAGGTAGAGAAGGTTGGCGGCCTTTGCTTGAACGGAGGGATATAGGTCTTGGTCGCCAAAGCCCTGATAGAGGGCGCTGATGATTCCGGCGAACTGGTTGTCCCGCTCTCGTCCGAACAGGGTGGACGACGAGTAGAACGGTAGGCTGCGGACGACTTCGAGGGCTTCGGTGTAACCGAGCTCCCAGTTGGGCTCGTTGCCCTGGGGCGCCTTCATCCTTCCCGTGTCGTATTCATCGAGCAGAGTCAGGCTCGGAAGGTACTTCTGTAGAATTTCTGCCGCACCGGAGAGTTCCGGAGTACTCGACCTCTCGAGGACCTTGAAGACCGTTCCGAGCGCCTCGAGTCTCTTTTGGTTGATGGAGTATCCCTGGAGTAGATGCTGCTTGAGCACGCCATTTGCCCACCGGCGGAAGTACACGCCCTGCTGAGACTTCACGCGGTAGCCAACCGAGATGATCATGTCGAGGTTGTAGTGCTCGACCTGACGTTTGACCGTTCTTGTTCCCTCTAAGCGAACTATTTCAAAAAATGAAATAGTTCGAATTCCGGCAAGCTCTTCCTTTGCTGCGGAATGAATGTGCTTGGAGATAGTCGGCACTCCGCGCCCGAACAACGTCGCCATCTGCTGCTGGGTTAGCCAGACCGTATCGCCGTCGACGCGCACGTCAAGGTGGACTGCGTGGTCGGGGTCCTCGTACAAAGCGATCTGCTGGCTTGCGTTGGAATTGTCCATGATGTATGCCCCTTCGGTTTAGTCGACATGCTATGATCCGCACGCCGGAGGACGAGTGGTTTCAACATGCCGGTATTGCGTAGCTTCAACCGGCATCCCGCCGGTCAGTCGGCGTCGCGTGCGCCGGCTAAGCCAGGGTCGGGGCACGCGACGCCGGCGCTTCGTACCATTGGGGGCCTCCGAAGCGACTTTCACTCTGTCTTATTCTGGTAGATACAGTGTACCACGAAACGCGAACATGCGTACGTATTTCTGTTTAAATATTAGCTGGACGCGGCGGTGTGTCGTCCTCTGCCTTGTTCTCCGAAGCCAGCTGTATTCCGGGCCGCGGTTCTACAAGGCAGGGGGTAGTCAGATGGATATGATTATCCTTCTCCTACTTCTCTTGACCTTCCTGGTCATCCTGAGCAAGTAATGGGCTTTGGTGGGTGCCAAGCTCTACTTTGCTGGCCATCTGGTTCAGCTAGCTGGCATTGTGGTCGGCGTGCGCGGCGCCCTTGCCCATGCCAACTGGGACTTTTCGGCAAAGCGCGAGGGATATCTTGCCCGTGCCGTGCACCCGGGCAACTTCAGCGCCGTTACGGGCGCCTGCCAGATGGTCCGTCGCGACGTTTATGAACGGGTTGAAGGCTGCGACGAGAAGTTTGCCGTCGGTTTTAACGATGCGGATTTTTGCCTGCGCGTATGGGGGCTACCGCACCATCTTTACACCTTATGCTGAGCTGCACCACTACGAGTTCACTTCGCGCAGCAGGGAAGAGGCCAGCGAGGAAAAGCTGCGCCGTTGGAAGCGCGAGCAGGCACTGTTTATGCAGCACTGGCTGGAGTTCTTCTTGACGGGTGATCCGTGGCTGGGGCCGAACCTTAGCAGCGAGTGCGTGTATGGTGCGCTGAAAATTACTGTGCTTGTTCTGGCTTGTTGCTAGGCGTAGCGCGCGTCCCGCCGGTTGAGAAGCTCGCAGTAGTTCGACACCGCCTCTACCTGCGGCGCCTGCTCCTGCGGCTCCTCCGGCTGCCCTTGCTGCCCTGCGGCTTACCATCCTACTCACCCACGTATGACTCCCGTGCCCCGAGCGGGCAAAAGGAAATGCCCACAACGTCTCCGTTGCGGGCATTCTCCGGGCCGGCCACAAATAGCTTTATCGAATCCGATTGCTCTTCATCATCCGGATCGTTGGCGTCTCGTCGGCAAAGTCATCGTCTATCTGTAGTTCAAGGGGCACCGTAATGGAGCTTCCCAGCGCGGTCGCGGTTCCCGGGGCGAATGCGGGAAGGCGCATGACCTGGCCATTTGATATGGAAGGGATATTGCGGCGAACGTAATCGAGGTCGTAAGAGTTCTGAATGCGGTGGATTATGAAGGTTCCCGTCTGAGAGAGCACGACGCGGGAAAGCTCACTGGGGATTTGGCTGATGGCGGTAAGGTAAATGCCAAACTTACGGCCCTCCCGTGCAATTCGATTGAACACTGAGTCGTCTGTCAGGTCTGCATCCCTGATATAGCGATGCGCCTCGTCAAAAATGAGATAGACGGGTGTTGAGGAACCTCTTCCCGCATCTAGACTAGCCTGAAAGAGTGTACGCGCAACGTAGTGGGAGAACAACTTCAGTCCCGACTCGTCGATTATCTGAGAGACGTCTAGCACAAGAATGCCACGCCACTTGTTTAAGAGGGCTGCAATTGACTCGCCCCGCTCAAGTGAGAAGAGGTCATGCGAATACCTTTCCCTAAGGTTTCTAAGCTGAGTAACCAGCCCCTCTGAATACGACCTTATCTGACGGTTGCCCCGCACTTCTTCTTCATCGAACACGAAGTCAAGCGCATCGACGACGTCAGAGATTGAGACCTCCCTTTCGGGTTTCTCGTAGCTGCACAAGATGCGCTCGACATTGGGAAGGCCGTTGGACATGTATTCATCCTCGATGAACTCCTTCAAAAGGGACTCAAGCCCTTCGACGACATCTTTCGATATGTTTCCGTAATCCAAATTGAAGGACGCTAGCAAATTGTGAGCAATCCGAGCACGAGAGTGGGGCTCAGATCGTTGTCCGCGAATCGCGTCAAGGTCTTTCTCGATCGGCTGGTAATACTTTGAGACCTGAAACTTCCTCGCTGCGTGGCTATCGATGCTCGTGTCCCGAATTGCGGTATATGCGAAGGCTGCAAATAGCTTCTTCTTGCCCTCCTCGTTGAGGTGGGAGTATCTCACGGCCCTCTCAAGCAGAGGTTTCTGGATGCGTCGCGAGGGGTCGAGAATAGCTGACCAGTCATCCATCGACAACTCTCCAGGCGCGAGGTGGTACTCATCGGCATCGATTCGTCTCGTGCAGCCGTAACCGCCGCGCGTGAGAAAGTCATAATCACCGTGCAGGTCGAAGACGATGAATCGGGGCTCTGCATCGAACGCGTTCTCGGCATCTAAGAGCGACGCTACTCTATCAAGCAGGAGCCGCGCGGTTGAGGACTTTCCCGAGCCGGTATTACCGAGAATAGCGAGATGACCAGAGAACAGAGAATCGATATCAAAAGTGGGTCTTACCGAATCGTATCCAGCGAGAGACCCAATCTCGACTCCTTCCCGTACGCAAAAGACCTTCTTGAGGATTGATTCATCGCAAGCGTAGACATTGGAACCGACCATAGGGAGGTCTACTACGCCGGGAACGTAGGTAGACTTCTCAATCTCCCCAATGGGGGTGGCTGTGAAGATGTAGCTCGTACTAAACCTCGACGACGGCTGGTCGGAATACGGTCTCTCGGCCTCTTCTGCGGAAACCACGCGGAAGATAACCTTGGTAGATATGGAGAGGTAGGCGAAGAGGTACTGGTTGAGCCCGTTCAAATGCCTGGGCTCGCCATTGAGCATACGATCGGAAAAGTCGGAACGCGACGCGCGGAGCCTTATCTTCTCTTGGTCCATGTAGCAAATAGTGCCTATCAGCCAACCCGGCTTGGGGACTCCGTTATTCATTCCCGTCACCAAGCCCCAGAGATCCAGATGCAGCATCGTCTCCGAAGGTGATTTCAGGCCCGATAAAGTCAGCGAATTCCGAGAAATACAGCGGACGCTTGGGCTTCGGATCCCTTTCGCTTGGATATACGAAATAGGCGTTCGCGCCACCTGCTCTGTCGTAGAAATCCCGTGTGGGGGAACCAATATCGGTCTCTGCTGGGTTGCCGACGAAGGCGAGAAGAGTGAAGTCAGGCCTCGCAAGAGCCTGCCTGATTAGGTTCGATATATGCGAGTCTGCAAAGCTGAATCCGCACGTCAGAAGAACGGTGTTGGGAACGGCGAGGATGTTTACGAACTCGCGAAACATATCGCTATAAGGAGTGCCTTGCGTTAGGGCATATTTGGAAGTCATCGGGGCAATAAGCTGTTTGTCGCCTTGGTATTCGTCGGCGATGTCGGGAAACTTTGGGGCCCTTACGACGTTACCGTCATAGACCCTCCAGTTGATGGAGCCGTGCATCTTGTAAAGGCGGAAGAAGGGGTTCACCGGTTCGTAGTGGTCTCTGAACCTCTCATCGAGGTCAATCGGCCTGCGATGGTATTCCCGCGGGCTGAATGTGGGCATCAGCGCGTTCGAGAACCCGTCGACATAGGCGTAGTCGCTCGATTCAAGGGCCATCTCATGGAATAGGTCGTAGTTCGTGGTGAAGAGGTTGACAACATCGAAGGCAGCCTGCCCTCCGCGCGCAAGAATCTGGCGGGATATACCAAGTCCCTGAACGAATCTGCGGTAGCTATCGAGGACGTCTGAGTGTTCTGTGTTGTATTTTATATCGACGGACTCGAGAAAGGCCTTGCGAACTGCATCGGAAACCCTCTTGTCTTCATCGGCCTTGATTATCGACTTTATCCGAACACCTCCCACATTCATCCGTACATGTACGGATGAATGTGGGAACCCGATACCC
>NZ_JBCPDN010000008.1:0-26508 GCF_040915425.1 Collinsella aerofaciens
GAACCTGGGTATCGCACACCGGGCAGACGACGAAGTCCTTCTCGATGGGCGCGCCGCACTGCGGGCAGGTGCCGTACTGAGCAAGCTGGCGCTCGCGCAGGGCCATGTCCAGCTCCTGCTCCTCGCGGTCGGACGCGTAAGAGTGCGGACGCAGGACCAGGTAGGCAATAAGGCCTACAAACGGGATAAGGGCGATGATGCCCCATGCCACGTAGGCGCTGGCGCCGCGGCGGCGAGCGTCGATGAACACATAGACGACCGACAGCACATACAGGGCGATGATAAAGCCAACGAAGGCATAGACGACGCCCATAAGCTGCGGCGACATGAGCTCGGAGATGTACTTGGACATTACGGGTACCTTTCGGAATATTAACAGTCTGGTCAAGTTTACCACGGGGTTTGTTTATATGGGACCACGGCTAGGGGCGGGGCTGGCGCGGACACAAACATCTCAATCTGTAACAGGCGGGAGCGGAATTCTCTTCTAACTGTTACAGATTGAGACACAGGTGTCCCTCCCCGACTTCAATCTCCTTCAGAAACATCTAGGGCCCCAAAACCCCTCTTACTGTTACAGATCAAGACGAACGGAGGGTCCGTCTGGCAAACGTCTCGATCTGTAACATCTGGAACCCAATTCTTCTGCTTACCGTTACAGAACGAGACAAACCTCTGACACACGGGGCGGCAGACGAGGTGACCGATGGTCCTGAGTCTCCCTCGCCTGCCGTTGGCGGGTGTTGCGGGGCTGTTCGCCGCATTGCCGCCGCGCTGGGGGTGTCTAAACCGTAGGATAGTCTTATTGACGGCCTGTCAACTCGTCTGGGAGGCACTGTGACAGAAACGTTTGATATCGCGATTGTCGGCGCGGGCATCACCGGATGCGCCATCGCGCGTCAGCTCGCGAGATTTGACCTGTCCATTTGCGTGATCGAGGCAGCAAACGATATCGCGCTGGGCGCGTCGAAGGCCAACGGCGGTCTGGTGCACGCCGGCTACGATCCGGCGCCGGGCACCGTAAAGGCGCAGGTCAACGCCCGCGGCTGCGAGTTGTACGGTGCGTGGGCGCAGGAGCTGGGCTTTCTGTTCTGCCGCACCGGGTCGATGGTGTTGGGCTTTAACGACGAGGATCGCGCGCAGCTGGAACAGCTGCGGCGCAACGGCCTTGCCAACGGCGTGCCCGAGCTGTCGATCGTCGGACCCGACCGCATCCACGAATTAGAGCCGCGCGCCAGTGCCGATACAACGTGCGCGTTGTGGTGCCCCTCGACAGGGTTTGTCGACCCGTTTGAGGTTGCCATCGCCGCGCTAGAGAACGCCATGACCAACGGGGTGACGTTTATACGGTCCGCGCCGGTGGAGGCGATTGAAGTCGCGGGCTCGGGCGACGACGCGCGCTTTACGCTGGCGACCCCCGCTGGCAATGTGCGCTGCCGCTACCTGATCAACGCCGCGGGCAACGGCGCCGCGGACATCTCACGCATGGCCGGCGCCGAGGAGTTCCAGATGGTCTGGCGTCAGGGCAACATCGTGGTGCTGGACAAGGAGCCACGCACGCTCATGCCGCTCTACCCCGTGCCGACGCCGGTGTCGAAAGGCGTTATCGTGACGGGCACCGTGCACGGCAACACCGTGATCACCGCCACGGCTGTCGTGCGCGAGCCGGGCGGCACGCAGACCTATGCGAGCGATGTCGACGCGCTGCTGAGCGGCGCGCGCAAGCTGGTGCCCGATCTGGACACGCGACGCGTGGTGCGCGCATTTGCCGGCGGGCGTCCGGTCATTCAGGGAACGAACGACTTCTTTATTGGACAGTCGGCCGTGGTGCCGGGGCTGTTTCAGGCGGCGGGCATTCAGTCGCCAGGCGTGGCGAGCGCGCCGGCCATTGCCGAGCGCATGGAGCACGTGATGCGCGAGGCGGGCGTTGCTTTGCGCGAACGGGCCGACTGGGACCCGATTCGCCGCGCGCCGGACGACTTCGACCGTGCGCCGCTTGCGCGCAAGGAGGAACTCATTGAGTCCGACCCTGCATGGGGGCAGATCGTCTGCCGGTGCGAGACGGTGCCCGAGGCCGAGATTATGGCCGCGATCCGACGCCGCCCGGGTGCGGTTTCGGTCGATGGCGTCAAACGCCGCTGCCGAGCGGGTATGGGCCGCTGCCAGAGCGGCTTTTGCCAGAGCCGCGTGGTGGCGATTCTGGCCCGCGAGCTGGGGTGTGACCCCAGCGAGGTGCTGTTGGAGGACACTGGCTCGTGGCTCATTGAGGGACCTTTGAAGGGGGTACGCTAGAATGGCGGAATTCAAATCGAGCACGATTGATAGCGATGCCGTTGAGGCAGTACCTACGCAAGCCTTCGACGTGGTCGTTATCGGCGGCGGACCTGCCGGCATGGCTGCCGCACTTGCCGCGCATAAGGCCGGCGCGCGCGTGGCTATCGTGGAGCGCGAGCAACACTTGGGCGGCATCCTGCGCCAGTGCATTCACCCCGGCTTTGGACTATCGCACTTTAAGCAGGAGCTCACCGGCCCCGAGTATGCGCAGCGCTTTATCGACCAGGTGCGCGCGACCGACATTGCGCTGTTCTTGGGCAGCATGGTGATTGGGATTGATTCGGGCGAGGGCGCGGATGTGCGCGCGCTGGATGCGGACAAGGCCGCGGGAGCCGCCACAGTCCATACCGTCACGCTCATGAGCCCTGCCGGCATGCTGCAGCTCACCGGACGCGCGGTCGTCCTTGCTATGGGGTGCCGAGAGCGCACGCGCAGCGAGATCAAGATTCCCGGTAGCCGTCCCGCAGGCTTGTTTACGGCCGGCTTGGCGCAGCGATACATCAATATCGAGAACCTCAAGCCCGGCTCGCGCGCCGTCATTTTGGGCTCGGGCGACATCGGGCTTATCATGGCGCGCCGCTGCACGCTCGAGGGGATTTCCGTCGGGGGCGTCTACGAGCTCATGCCGTACGCCAACGGTCTGCGCCGCAACGTCATGAACTGCCTGGACGACTTTGGAATTCCGCTGCACCTGTCCACCACCGTCACACGCGTGATCGGGCACGACCGCGTGGAGGCCGTCGAGGTGAGCCAAGTCGACGAGCGCCTGGCGCCCATTCCGGGGACCGAGCGCATTGTTCCGTGCGACACACTGCTGCTTTCGGTGGGATTGATTCCCGAGAACGAGCTTTCGGTTGCCGCAGGCGTGGAGCTTGACCCGCACACGCGCGGCGCCGTAGTGGATCAGAGTCTCCAGACAGGCGTGCCTGGCATCTTTGCCTGCGGCAACGTGCTGCACGTACACGACCTGGCCGACAACGTGACGACCGAGTCCGAGCGCGCCGGTGCGGCAGCGGCGGCGTGGGCGTTGGGCGGCGACGCTGGGGCGAGCGCTGCGAGCACGGGCTGCGAGCTCACGGTCTCCCCTGCCGGCATCGCGGGCTACGCGCTGCCGGGACGCATTACGGCCGTGGCACTCACCAAACTCAACTTCCGTGTGCGCCGGCCGGTCGACGCCGCCCGTGTGCGCATTCTCGCTGACGGCGAGGAATTGTTCGCTGGCAAGGTCCGCCCGTTTAAACCGAGCGTCATGGAAAGCTTCCCGCTTCCGGCAAAGGTGATTCAGCGCGCACTCGACCTGGATGCTAGCGAGATTGTCCTGTCCGTCGACCCCGTTGAGGAGGCGTAAGGCCATGAGCACGAATGCGACCGAGACATTGCAGTTCAACTGCACCACCTGCCCATCCGAATGCCTCCTGACCGTAGAGGTGGAGCGCGATGCCAACGGTACCATGGCAGAGGTTCGCTCCGTGACTGGCAACGGCTGCCCGCGCGGCGACAAGTTCGCACACCAGGAACTCACCTGTCCCATGCGCGTGCTCACCACCACCGTGGCCGTATCCGGCGGCGATGAGGCGCTGCTGCCCGTGCGCACGGCCGAAGCTATCCCGCTGGCACTCCACGCCCAAGCCATGGACCTCATCCGAGGCCTCGTCGTCGACGCCCCCATCCGCATGGGCGACGTCGTCCTCCCCAACCTCCTCAAAACGGGCATCGACCTCATCGCCAGCATGGAGATCGACCCCGCCTAGGTAGCTAATTTAGAACGGGGCTTTTTTAGCTACCCCGCCATCCACCCCACCCCTCCTCAATTGCGGTGAAATAGTTCCTGATTTCCGCCAAACCCCGGCATCCAGGAACTATTCCACCGCAACTATCCTTGGAATTGGTATTTAGCTTGTGCCTACTTTAGTACCATTTCAAAACTATGCCGGATTACGGGGCTGATTCGGAGACCCCCATCCATACCGGCAATTTTCGATTATTGATAAGCCCTCTACCTGCGGTTTTAATTTCGCGATTTTTCCCATGGTCAAGTAATACAGATCCAGCCCCGTAATCCGCCATACTTTTGAAACCGCCCATTTGGGACGGGCCTCTTATGACTACTTTTGCCTGCACGCTTGCCAGACTGGCCATGCCAAGGAGTGTCCCGAAGTACCGGCATAAAAGGAACGTCCCCATGTGCCGGGCTTGGGATACCATGGTGGCACCCTAGCGAAAGGACGATGTATGGCACATGTTGATGACCAGCGCGTGGCGCGCGTGCTCGATGCGCTCGAGGCTCAACACCCCGGCGCGCAGCTGCTCGTAAATGACCCGTGGTCGATTTATTACCTGACCGGTTTTTATGCCGAAATGTTCGAGCGTTTTTGCGGCGTGCTGCTCGCACGCGGTAGCGAGCCCGCAATCTTGGTCAACGCGCTGCATCAGCTGCCCGAGTATGACAATGCCCGAGTTGCCTACCACACCGATACCGACGTCGTGGCCGACGCCATCGCTCGCGAAATCGATCCGACCAAACCACTCGGCATCGACACCGTCATGCGCTCCGGCTTTTTGATGCCGCTCATGGAGCGCCATGCTGCGAGCGAGTTTTTCCTGGGTGACTTTGCCGTCACCGCCGCGCGCACCCACAAGGATGCCACCGAGCAGGAGCTCATGCGCGTGTCCTCGGCCGCTAACGACGCTGTGATGGCTGATGTCATCAAGCTCGTCCACGAGGGTGTGACGGAACGCGAGATTGCCGACCAGATGCTCGGCCTGTACCGCAATCACGGCTGCGAGGGCTTCAGCTTTCCGCCCATCGTGAGCTTTGGCGCCAACGCCGGCGACCCGCACCACGAGCCCGACGACACCGTGCTCAAGCGCGGCGACGTGGTGCTGTTCGACATTGGTGGACGCCGCTGCAACTACTGCTCGGACATGACGCGCACGTTCTTTTGGGGCGAGCCGGACGAAGAGACGGCGCGCATCTACGACATCGTGCGCCGCGCCAACGAGGCCGCCGAAGCGCTCATCGCTCCAGGCGTGCGTATGTGTGACCTGGACCATGCCGCGCGCGACGTGATTGAGGACGCAGGCTACGGCAAGTACTTTACGCATCGCCTGGGCCACTCAATCGGCCTGCAGGACCACGAGCCGGGCGACGTCTCGCTTGTCAACGAGCAGGTTGTCGAGCCAGGCATGACCTTCTCCATCGAGCCGGGCATCTACCTCCCCGGCCGCACCGGCGTCCGCATCGAGGACCTGGCCCTGGTGACCGAGACCGGCGTCGAGATTCTCAACGCCTACCCCCACGACCCAGTCCGCCTAGACTAGGCAATGCGGTAAAGGGGCAGCCCCTTTACCATATCCTGCCAACGCTGCGCCACGAAAACGGCCTATCTACTACGTTTAACCCGCATGGGTCGACCATGCGGGTCTTTTTTGAAAATCGGCAAGCCATCTACCTGCTGTTTTGATTTCGCAATGTTCCGTGTGGTCGAGGGTAGTCGGTAAAAGGTAGTAAATAAGCCTATTTCGTGGCAAGCAAGTCAACTCGGGGCACAGGGTAGTCAAAAAAGCCCCGTCCCAAATTGGCTGCTTTTGAGTTGCGGTGATATACGGACTGTTTGAGGCTTCTGGCTTGTAAAACAGTCCGTATTTCACCGCAACTGATGAGGGGATGGGTTAGCGCAGCAGGCCGGCTACTTCGCCGGCTAGGGTGATGGTGCCGGCGGCTACGAAAGGCTCGTCTGCGGCATCGAAGGCCGTGAGGGCCTCGGACACGCTGGGGTACACGCCAACAAGCTTGTCAGCGTCCACAAGTGCGGCGAGCTCTTCTGCCGGTAGAGCGCGGTCGGAATCGGTCTGGGTCACGACCACGCGCGGAAAGGCGGGAATCAGCACGTCGACGATGCCTGCCACGTCCTTGTCGGCCAGCGCAGCGCACAGCAGCGTGGGGCGATTCTCCACGCACGAATCGATCTCGTCCAGCGCGCTCACAAAGTTCTCGCAGCTCTGGGGGTTATGGCAGGCATCGATCAGCTTGAGCGGATCGGTCCCCAGCACGTCAAAACGACCCGGTGTGGGACAGCCCATAAGCGCTGCATCCAGCGCATCGTGGTCGAGCTCGCGACCCAGATACCCCTCGCAAAGCATAATCGCGCACGCGGCATTCTGCGGCTGATAGGCCGGCTTGACCATGCTCGACGTATAGATCGCACGCGGCGTGGTGCAGCTAAACTCTACCGTGTCGCCCACATGAGCCGGCACCTTAGTCGTGGCGTGGCTCACCACGAGCGGCACGACGCTGCACTCGCGGCAGCGGGCATCCATCACGCGCTGAACGCTCGCCTCGTGCGTGCCCTCGCCCAAAACAACCAAGCGCCCGGGTTTGATAACCGCAGCCTTCTCCCCCGCAATGGCCTCGAGCGTGTCGCCCAAAATACGTGTGTGATCGAGCCCGATGCCCGTAATGGCAACGGCGACGGGATCAGTCGCGCTCGTGGCGTCCCAACGCCCGCCCATGCCAACCTCGAGCACGGCAACATCCACCGCGGCCTCGGCAAACACTACAAGTGCGGCAGCCGTCAGCAGGTCAAACGGCGTGATGGAATAGGCACGCTCCCCCGCCGCCACACGGCGCGCATTCACGCGACGCCCCGCCTCGACAGCTGCCGAAACGCCACGGGCAAAGGCCTCGTCGCTCACAACGTGCCCGTCGACCTCCATGCGCTCGGGATAACGCACCAGCTGCGGCGACGTATACAGCGCGGTCTTGAGCCCCTCACCACGAAGAATGGCAGCCGAAAAACGCGTAGTCGAAGTCTTGCCATTGGTACCGGCAACCTGAATGCAATCAAAATGCTCATCCGGACGCCCCAGCTCATCGAGCATATCGATAACCGTCTCGAGCAAAGGACCAACATCCCCAGAAATCCGCCCCGTATCAGCAGCCAGCCCAACAGCCTCATCAAACGAAAGCAACTCAAACGAGAAAGGAACGACATACGACCCAGAACGCTTAGCCATAACCCAAAGTCTCCAATTACAGAAAAAGAGGCCCATCAAAAATAATGAGCCCCTCGCGTTGACAAAATCAGCCTTTACCCGCTTGCAGCAAGATCAAGGCCACAACCAAGTGGCCCTAACTAACCAGTTGCAAACAACCACGTAAACAAACTGGGAGCGGCCCGATGCTTTGCTCGCCGCAAGTTCCGCACGCAAAGGACAGCACTAAATGTGCTGTCCGTCTTGCGCAGGACTGTCCGCAGCGGAGAGCAAAGCATCGGGAAGCGTCCCCGAGTAAACCTTACGAGAAGTCAGCAACCTGAGCAGTCAGCGCCGTCAGGATCTCCTTGAGCTCAGCTGCACGGTCCCTCTTCTTCTGGACCACTGCAGGCGCGGCCTTGGCCACAAAACCCTCGTTGGCCAGCGTCTTCTCGCAACCGGCGAGCTCCTTCTGGGCCGCGGCGATCTCTTTCTCCAGGCGCGCCTTCTCAGCCGAAAGGTCGACCTTGCCCTCGAGCACCACAAAGACCTCGACGCCGCTATCGACCACGGCAATACTCGCGGCCGGCTTCTCAACGCCGGTACCCATGACCAGCGAAGCCGTGTTGGCCAGCGGCTCAATCGTCGAGCGCAGGCTCTCGAGTTTCTCGATATCCTCGGCACCGGCGCGCACGACCACGTCGAGCTCGGCCTTGGGGCTCAAGCGATAACGCGAACGCGTGGCGCGGGCGGCGGAAACGACGGCGCGGCACAGCTCAAACGCGCGCTCGGCGTCCTCGTCCACGTACTTGGCGTAGTCGGCGGGCTCGGGCCACTTGGCGATCATGAGCGCCTCGGCGCGGTCCACGTTGCCCTCGGCGTCCAGGTCGAGCACGCTCGCCGGCATGTTGTCCCAAATCTCCTCGGTGACAAACGGCATGAGCGGGTGCATCAGGCGAATGGAGGTGTCGAGCACAAAGATCAGGTTGCGCTGCGCCTGCAGACGGCCCTCGCCCTTCAGGCGGGCCTTGGTGACCTCGACATACCAGTCGCAGACCTCGTTCCAGAAGAACTGCTGCACGCCGCGGGCCATGTCGCCAAAGGTGTAGTTCTCAATACCCTCGGTGACCATCTTCACGGCCTTGGCCAGGCGGCTGAACATCCAGGCGTCGGCCGGCGTCTCAACGACGGGCTCGCCGGGCGTGTAGCCCTCCATGTTCATAAGCAGGAAGCGGCTGGCGTTCCAGATCTTGGTCACAAACGACTTGGCCTGGTCGGTACGCGGGCTGTCGATAAGCTTCTTGGTCTTCTTGTCGATGTTCGCATCGAACTTGACGTCCTGGTTGTTGGTGCACAGCGTGAGCAAGTTGAAGCGCATGGCGTCGGCGCCGTACATGCCAATAAGGTCCATGGGGTCAACACCGTTGCCCTTGGACTTGGACATGCGGCTGCCGTCCTTGGCCAGGATCGTCGGGTAGATGACGACGTCCTTAAACGGCACCTCGTCCAGGAAGTACAGCGAGCTCATGACCATGCGGGCGACCCACAGCGCGATGATGTCGCGCGCGGTGACGAGCGCCGTCGTGGGGTGATGGCCCTCGAGCAGCTCCGGCTTTTGCGGCCAGCCCTGCGTGGCGAAGGTCCACAGCTGCGAGCTGAACCAGGTGTCCAGCACGTTCTCGTCCTGGTGCACGTGATGGCCGCCGCACTTGGGGCACACGTCGGTGTCCTCGGTCAGGGCGTCCTCCCAGCCACAGTCCTCGCAGTAGAACACGGGAATGCGGTGGCCCCACCACAGCTGACGGCTGATGCACCAGTCCTTGAGGTTCTCCATCCAGGTGGTGTAGGTCTGCGTCCAGCGCGCGGGGTGGAAGGTGACTTTGCCGGAGTTGACGGCGTCGAGCGCCGGCCCCTTGAGCTTGTCAACGGCCACGAACCACTGCTCAGACAGCCACGGCTCAAGCGCGGCGTCGCAACGGTAGCAGTGCATGACGGAGTGATCGAGGTCCTCGGCGTGGTCGAGCAGGCCGTGCTCCTCGAACCACTTGATGACGGCCTCGCGGCACTCATCGCGGTTCATGCCGGTGAACTCGCCGTAGCCTTCGACGACCACCGCGTGCTCATCGAAGATATTGATTTGCGGCAGGTCGTGGGCCTGACCCATGGCATAGTCGTTGGGGTCGTGAGCCGGGGTGACCTTGACAAAGCCAGAGCCAAAGTTGGCGTCGACATGCCAATCCTCAAAGATGGGGATCTCGCGGTTGACGATGGGGAGCTTGACGGTCTTGCCCACGAAGGCGGCCTTCTCGGGGTCCTTCGGGGAGACGGCAACGCCCGTGTCGCCGAGCATGGTCTCGGGGCGCGTGGTGGCGACGACGATGTAGTCCTGGCCGTTGACCGGCTCGGTCAGCGGGTAGCGCAGGTGCCACAGGTGGCCCTTCTCGTCCTTGTACTCGGCCTCGTCGTCCGAGATGGCGGTGGTGCAGTTGGGGCACCAGTTGACGATGCGCTTGCCACGGTAGATCAGGCCGTCGTGATACCAGTCGCAGAAGACCTTACGTACGGCCTGGGCGTAGTCCTCGTCCATGGTGAAGCGCTCGTTGTCGAAGTCGACGGAGCAGCCCATGCGCTTGATCTGCTCGACAATGATGCCGCCGTACTCGTGGGTCCAATCCCAGCAAGCGTCGACAAACTTGTCGCGACCGATCCCCAGGCGGCTGATGCCCTCGCTCTTGAGCTTCTTGTCGACCTTGGTCTGCGTGGCGATACCGGCGTGGTCGGTGCCGAGCACCCAGCGCGTGGACTTGCCGCGCATGCGGGCCATACGGATGATAGCGTCCTGGATAGAGTCGTCGGTGGCATGGCCCATGTGGAGCTTGCCGGTAACGTTGGGAGGCGGAATGGTGACGGTGCAGTCGCCCACGCCCTCGCGGCGCTTGTAGTAGCCGCCGTCGAGCCACTTCTGCAGGATCGCCGGCTCGTTGGTCGACGGATCGTAGTTCTTGGGCATCTCTTCCATATATCTCTCCCTGTCCCGCCGGGGAGGAATGTAGGCCCGATTTTCGCTCGGTCAGGTCCTGGGCTCGCTCGAAGACCACATTAAGTGGTCTTCGGCTCGTGCGGAATCTACGAAAGTCGGGCCTACATTCCTCCCCTTAGGTATCGATTACTTCAGTCTGATATGACTTCGCTGAGGCTTAAACAAACACACAGAATAACACAGGTAGTTGGGGTTATTGCGTATATATAAAATAGCCTCCAACCGCGGGTGGTCGGAGGCTATTTGCAAGCATGTTTTTGGCTGGTTTAGCCGTAGATGCGTTGGGGCTGTTCTTCGCCCTTTACGGAGGCTTCGGTCACAACAACCTTGGAAACGCCCTCCTCACTGGGCAGATCGAACATTGTCTGCTGCAGCACGTCCTCGCAGATGGAGCGCAGGCCGCGGGCCCCGGTCTTGCGGGCGAGCGCCATGCGGGCGATCTCATGCAGGGCCGCATCCTCAAACTCAAGCTCAACGTCCTCGAGCTGGAACATCTTGCGGTACTGACGCACCACGGCGTTCTTGGGCTCGGTCAGAATCGACACCAGGTCGTCCTCGTCGAGCGCCTGCGTCTGGGTGACGACGGGCGTACGTCCCACAAACTCGGGGATCATGCCAAAGGCGTTGAGGTCCTGCGGGAGCACCTGACGCAGCAGGTCGTTCTCGTCGACCGAGGTGGGGCCGGCGATCTCGGAGTTAAAGCCCACGCCCTTGTTGCCCACGCGGTCGGCGATGATCTTGTCCAGGCCAACGAAGGCACCGCCGCAGATAAACAGGATGTTGGTCGTGTCGATCTGCAACAGCTCCTGCTGGGGATGCTTGCGGCCGCCGGTGGGCGGAACGCTTGCCACCGTGCCCTCAAGAATCTTCAGCAGTGCCTGCTGAACGCCCTCGCCCGACACATCGCGGGTAATGGAAAGGTTCTCGGCCTTGCGGGCAATCTTGTCGATCTCATCGACATAGATGATACCAACCTGCGCGCGCTCGATATCGCCATCGGCGGCGTTGATGAGCTTGAGCAGGATGTTCTCCACGTCCTCGCCCACGTAGCCGGCCTCGGTAAGCGCGGTGGCATCGGCGATGGCAAACGGCACCTCGAGGATGCGCGCGAGCGTCTGGGCCAACAGGGTCTTGCCGGTACCGGTGGGACCGAGCAGCAGGATGTTGGACTTGGCGAGCTCTACCTCGTCCATATCGTCGTCGAACTGCGAGCCCATGCCATCGTCAAAGGCAGACACCGCGGCGCCGCCCTCGATCACGCGGCGATAGTGGTTGTACACGGCCACCGACATGGCGCGCTTGGCGTCCTCCTGACCCATAACATAGGCCGAAAGCTCGTCATAGATCTCATGCGGCGTCGGCACGTGCGTGATGACCTGACGGTCGTCCTCAAGCTCAAAGCCCTCGGTCTCGGGGTCCACGGCGGGCTGGGATGCAGCCTGGCCGTGGTCGTTGAGGAAGCCTGGCAGCTTGCCGTTGCGGGCAGCGTCCATAAAGTCCGAAGCCAGCGACTCCTCCAGAATCTCGGAGCAGGCGGCAACGCACTCGTCGCAGATAAAGATGTTGGTCGGACCCTTTACAAGGCGGCGAACCTGCCCCTGCTCTTTTCCGCAGAAGGAGCAGCGGATGGGGTTACCGTTCTCGTCAAAGTTATCCTGCATGTTACCGGCCATCCTAGGCGTCCTTCGCGGCGAGATCGCGCGAGGTGACGATACGGTCAATCAGGCCGTAGTCGAGAGCCTCAGAAGCGGTCAGGTAGTTGTCGCGCTCGGTATCGGCCTGGACCTTCTCGATGGGCTGGCCCGAGGCGTCGGACAAGATCTGGTTGAGCTCGCGGCGAGTCTTCTTGATCTCCTCGGCAACGATCTCAATCTCGGTCTGCTGGCCCTGGGCACCGCCGCTGGGCTGGTGAATCATGACCTTGGAGTGCGGCAGGCAAAAGCGCTTGCCCTTGGCGCCGGCCGAAAGCAGCACGGCGGCCATGGACGCGGCCATACCGACGCAGATGGTGGAGACCTGCGGCTTAATGAAGTTCATGGTGTCAAGAATCGCCAGGCCGGAGTAAACCTCGCCACCGGGCGAATTGATGTAGAGCGAGATATCCTTCTCGGCATCCTGGCTCTCAAGATGCAGCAGCTGGGCAACGACCAGGTTGGCGCTGACGGAGTTGATCTCCTCGCCCAAGAAGATGATGCGGTCGTTGAGCAGGCGCGAATAGATATCGTAGCTGCGCTCGCCGCGCGGCGTCTGCTCGATAACGTATGGCACGAGGGCGGAATCGAACTTGGCGATCATACGCATCTCCATTTCTCTCTTGCGGACCAAATTGGTTCTAGATAGACGTACGGTGCCCGCATGCTATGCATTGGCTGGCACCGTACGAAGCAACCGGATAACCGGTGTATAACTTTACCCCATCACGGGCGCACGCATGCGCTCGCGGGCAAGGTGGCGAGAATTACTCGGCGTCCTTGGCGGTCTCGTCGACCTCGGTCACCTTGGCGTTCTCGACCAGGTGGTCGACGGCCTTGGAGCGACGGATAGACTCGCGGACGGCAGGCATGCGGCCATCGGCGATGAACTCGGCCTTGGAAGCCTCGACGTCCTTGACGCCGGCCTTCTCGAACTCGGCGTTGATGTCGTCCTCGGTGACCTCGATCTTGAGCTCACGGGCGAGGGCGTCGAGCGCCAGGGACTCACGGGCAACGTCGTTGGCCTGCTTGTGCAGGTCGCCGATGAACTGCTCCATGGTCAGGCCAGAAGCGGGCAGCCAGGTGTCGAGCGTCATGCCGCGGGCAGCGAGGTTGGACAGGAAGTTCTGACCGAGCTCCTCAAAGACGGACTGCTCGTAGTCGGCGTCCATCTCCTCGAGCTGCAGACGCTCGGCGAGAGCGGAGACGCAACGGTTCTCCTTCTCGGCCGGGAGGCGGGAAGCCTTGTCCTGCTCGATCTCGATCTTGATGGCGTCGCGCATGGCCTCGATGCTGTCGAAGCCAAAGTCGGACTTGACGAGCTCGTCGGTGAGCTCGGGGGTGTTGCGGACCTTGATGCCCTTGACGGTG
This sequence comes from Collinsella aerofaciens, assembly GCF_040915425.1. Taxonomy (GTDB): domain Bacteria; phylum Actinomycetota; class Coriobacteriia; order Coriobacteriales; family Coriobacteriaceae; genus Collinsella; species Collinsella aerofaciens_BW. The sequence continues at coordinate 13,411 of NZ_JBCPDN010000008.1, forward strand.
ACCTCGACGGTGTGGGTCTCGGCCTCCTCGCCCTCCTCGACCTCGTCGGTCCAGGTGACAGTCTTGACGTCGTCAACGTTAGCGCCGATCAGGGCCTCGTTGAACTCCTTGGGGTTGCTGTCGCTACCGGCGATGAGCATGCGGCCCTCGGCGGCGAAGTTGTCGGCGTTCTCGACGGCCTTGAGGTCGACGGTAACGTAGTCCTCAGCCTCGACGGCGCGACCCTCGACGTCCTCGAAGGTGGCACGGTAGTTGAGGAGCATCTCGACCTGGTTGTTGATTTCGGACTCGGTGACCTCCGCGGGAGGCATCTCGATCTCGACGGCGTCGAAGGAGGAGAGCTCAGCGGCAGGACGCAGGGAGAACTCGACGGTGTAGGTGTAGTCCTCGTGATCCTTGGCGAGGTCGAGCTCCTTGTAGTCGCCGCTCTTGGTGGGGACGATGTCCAGCTCGTTGAGGACGGCGGGCTCGTTGGCGGCGATCAGGTCGTTGGTGGCCTGAGCGAGGGTAGCCTCGGCGCCAAGAGCAGAGTCGATGACCGGACGGGGAGCCTTGCCGGCACGGAAGCCCGGGAAGCGGTACTTCTTGGCGGTGTCCTTGTAAGCCTTCTTGATCGCGGCGTCGACGTCGGCGGCCGGGATGGTGACCGTAGCGGTGAGCTTGGCGTCCTTGACGTCAGAAGCGGTGATGTTCAACACGTTCCTCCTCATACTGCCCAGCTTATCTGAGGTGCTGGTACCTTTATGCAACAAAGTGTCGCGACGGCCAGGGCCGACGCAAGTGCGATGGTGCGGGCGAAAGGACTCGAACCTTCACGGGAATCCCACCAGAACCTAAATCTGGCGCGTCTACCAATTCCGCCACGCCCGCATGAGCGCACAGACTAGGAATGATAGCAGATACGAACGGCAAGCGCACGCACACCTTTTACAAGCTCACGACCTCACCACGAGTGCAAAAGGCGGGGCGAGTTGCCCCGCCCCGCCAATTACGACTTGTACGACTTGTTCGCTGACCCGCTACTCCCCCAGCAGGGCCTTCTCGGGCGTGATCGGCAGCGAACGGACCTGGTGGCCGGTGGCGTGTGCCACGGCCGAGGCCACGGCGGCGAGCGGCGTGTTGATGACGACCTCGCCGATCGACTTGGCGCCAAACGGGCCCGTCGGCTCGTAGCTCGGCTCAAAGGCCACGCGAATGCTGCCGATATCCAGACGCGTGGGCAGCTTGTAGCTCATAAAGTTGCCGGTGCGCAGACGACCTCGGTCATCGTGCTCAACTATTTCGTAGAGCGCGTGGCCGATACCCTGGGCAATGCCGCCCTCGGCCTGGACGCGCGCGAGCGCCTCGTTGATCACGGTGCCGCAGTCCACAGCTGCCGCATAGTCCACCACAGTCACCTTGCCGGTGGCCTTGTCGACCTCGACCTCGGCAATACCGGCCATAAACGGCGGAGGCGAAACGGGCAGGCAGGCGGAGGCATGCGAGGTGAGCGCGTCGCCGCCCGCGATGTTCTTGACACACAGGTTGGCAAAGTCGCGCAGCGTGAGGTAGCGGTTCTGCTCACGCGCGGCGCGCTCGTCGGAAAGACGCACGTACTGGCCATCGAAAACCACGTCGGCGGCGTCCACACCCCACATCCGGGCTGCCTTGGCGCAGATCTTCTCACGCAGCTCGGTCGCGGCGTTCTTGGCGGCAAGTCCCGTCACGTACGTACCCGAGCTCGCGTACGAGCCGGCATCAAACGGCGACACATCGGTGTCCACGCCGCGTACCACAATGAGCGAGCTCTCCACACCCAGCTCCTCGGCGGCAATCTGCGCCAGGATCGTGTCGACGCCCATGCCGTTATCGGTAGCGCCGGTGCCGATGGTAATAAAGCCGTCCTCTTCCAGGCGCATGTCGATGCCGGCGATATCCACGTTGGAAATACCCGAGCCCTGCATGGTGAGCGCGCAGCCAAGGGCGCGCACGCGGTCGCCCAGGTCCACGGCCAGCGGCTTGTCGCGCCAGCCGATCATGTCCATCGCGCGCAGCAGGCAGCGGTCGAGTGCGCAGGCGTTGAGCTTCTCGTTGTAGTACTGCGGCATGATCTCGCCCTCGCGCACAATGTTCTTAAGGCGCAGGTCGGCGGGGTCCATGTGCAGCATGTCGGCGAGCTCGTTGACGGCGCTCTCCACGGCAAACTGGCCCTGGGTGGCACCGTAGCCGCGATACGCGCCGCCGCGGTTGGTGTTGGTGTAGACGGCGTCCCAGCTAAAGCGGCTCGCCTTCACATGGTTGTAGATGGGCAGGCTCTTGTGGCCCGAAAGGCCGATCGTCGTGGTAGCGTGCTCGCCGTACGCGCCGGCGTTGGACAGCGTGTGCAGATCGATGGCCGTGATGGTGCCGTCGTTCATGGCGCCCAGCTTAACGGTCATCTGCATCTGGTGGCGCGAGTTGCCCGCGGTGATGGTCTCCTCGCGGGTGTAGCAGCAGTAGCTCGGACGGCCGGTCTGCTGGGTAACGAATGCCACGAAGATCTCGCAGCAGCCCGTCTGCTTGGAGCCAAAGCCGCCGCCGATGCGCGGCTTAATGACCTGCACCTGCGACTGCGGAATGTCGAGCGACTGCGCGACCATGCGGCGCACGTGGAAGGGCACCTGCGTAGAGGTGGTCACCGAAATACGCCCGAACGCGTCGGTCGTCGCGAAGGCGCGAAAGGTCTCCATGGGTGCGGTCTGCGTGGCCTGGCTGGTGTAAGTGCGGGTAAAGACAATGTCGCTCTGGGCGAAGGCCTCGTCCAGGTTGCCAAAATCGCTGGTACCGCTGCACACCAGGTTGCGAGCAACGTCGCCGCCCTGCGGGAACATAAAGGTCACGTCGCCCTCGGGGTGGACCACGATGTCGTTATCGAGCGCCTTGGTAAAGTCGAGCAGCGGCTCGAGCACCTCATAGTCAACCTTGATGAGCTTGAGCGCCTTGTCGGCAGCCTCCTCGGTCTCGGCGGCGACGATCGCCACCTCCTCGTTTTGGTAACGGACGAGGTTCTCGAGAATTAGGCGGTCGTAGGGACTCGGCTGCGGATAGCTCTGGCCAGCGATGGTAAAGCGGCGCTGGGGCACGTCCTCATAGGTGTAGACGCCCACGACGCCGGGCACCTTCAGGGCGCGCGACGTATCGATGGAGCGGATCTTGGCGCGGGCATACGGGCTGCGCTTGAGTTTGACAATGAGCGCACCGGCGGGCACCATATCGCCGGTGTAGACGGGACGACCCTCGAGCAGGGCCTTCGAGTCCTTCTTGGGCTGCTTCTTGGTGATCTGCTTGTACGCGACACCGTCGGAGCTCGTCTCGTTGACGGGCAGCTCGGGCATCTCAAAGCCAACCTGCACGCCAGACTCATTGAGGAAGCGCACGATGGCGCGCAGCTGGCTCTCGTAACCGCTGCAACGGCAGAGGTTGCCGGCGAGCTGGCGCGAGAGTTCCTCGCGCGTGGCGACGAGGCTCGGGTCCTCCTTGGCGGCGCGGGCAAGCGCCAGCACGTTCATGATGAGGCCGGGGGCGCAAAAACCGCACTGCTCGGCGCCTTCGGCAGCCATCGCACGGGCGAGCGCCTCGGACTCGGCCTTGAGGCCCTCGAGCGTGGTGATGGTATGGCCCTCGACGCGAGCGGCGGGAACCGAGCAGCTCAGCACCGGGTCGCCGTCGAGCCACACCGTGCACAGGCCGCAGTTGGTAGTCTCGCAGGCGCAGCGCACCGACGCGCAGCCCTGCTCGCGCAGCAGCGCAAAGAGCATGGTATCGGGGGCAATCTGAACCTTGACCTTGCGGCCGTTGAGCGTAAAGGAAAGATCGATGAGTTTGGCAGCCATTAGCGCACCTCGCTAGAATCGACGCCGGGCACGCGGCGGCAGGAATACTCGTCCGTGGCAAACTTAGGAATCTGCACGCCCTCGAGCTCGTGCGCAAGCGCGGCCGAAAGCTCGATGCCGGCGGCGCGGCGCACGGCCTGGACGGCAAGCGGGGCCGAGATGCGGCGGCGGTAGTCGGCCGAGCCCCACAGGTTGGTGCCGTAGCTCAGCGCGCGCACAGATGCGACCAGGGCGCGAAGCTCGTCCTCGGAAGGCTGCTCGGCAGTAAGGCCGCATGCCTCGCCCTGCAGCAGGGTCGCACGCAGCGGGCGGGCGCCCACAGTGACATGCCAGCTGTTGTTCCACCAGGCGGCGGTGACGTTTAAGGAGGGGAAGTCGGTCGCGGCCTTGCGCACGGCCTCATAGCTTGCGCGGTAATCGTGCTTAACGACCACGACATGCTCAATAACGTCGCGCACGTAGCCCATGTCAACGAACTCCGCGAGCGGCACGCGGCCGGCGCCCGTCAGCTCAACATAGGAATCGAGCGCAAGGAAGGCGGAGAGAACGTCCGAGAAGCCAAAGCGGCCGTAGATGCTGCCGCCCACCGTGGCGGTGTTGCGCAGCTGCACGCCTACGATATCGTGGACGGCGAACTCAAAGACATGGTTGACAAGCGCGTTGAGCTCGGCATGACGCTCGAGCTGGCGCAGGGTACACATGGCACCGACGCGAAACTCGGTCTCGGTCTCCTCAATCTGATCGAGTCCGCAGGCCGAAAGGTCAATCGCCGTCGCCACGCGACGCGAACCCAGGCGCATCCAGATGCCGCCGCCCACAATCTTGTTGTTGCGGTTCTTCTGTAAGAGCTCATAGGCTTCGGCCGCGTTTCCAACACGGACGTAGGTACCGAACTTGAGCACGTTCTCCCCCATCTCTTCACTTGTCCAGTACCTTTAAGTGTACCAAACGAGGGGGCACAGCTCGTGTCGGGACAAAATGATCCGATTTCCGCCGTCGCATGCGGATCAAAAAAGGCTCCCAGCCAAGATGACTGGGAGCCTTCTGCGATGCTATATCGAGCGAAGATTTAGCAGACGCCCTGGGCGAGCATGGCGTCGGCGACCTTCAGGAAGCCGGCGATATTGGCACCCATGACGAAGTTGCCCTCCTCGCCGTACTCCTTGGCGGTGTCGTCCACGTTGTGGAACATGCCGCGCATGAGCTGCTCGAGCTTGCCGTCGACCTCCTCGAAGGTCCAAGACAGGTGCTCGGCGTTCTGGCTCATCTCCAGGCCGGACACGAGCACGCCGCCGGCGTTGGCAGCCTTACCGGGCATAAAGGCGACGCCGTTCTTCTGGAAGTAAGTCGTGGCCTCGATGGTCGTGGGCATGTTCGCGCCCTCGCCGACCACCTTGCAGCCATTGGCGACGAGCGCCTGGGCGTCCTCGAGCAGCAGCGTGTTCTCGCGAGCGCAGGGCAGCGCGATGTCGCAGGGCAGCTGCCACACGCCGCGGCCGTCGCCCTCGTGCCACACGGCGTTGGGCTTCTCGTCAACGTACATGGCGAGCGTAACGCCCTTGTCGTGGCCGGAGCGCTTCTTGTTGTAGACATGCTCGAGCACGGTGTAGTCGATGCCGTCGGGATCCTCGACCCAGCCATGGGTGTCGGAGCAGGCGAGCACCTTGCCGCCGAGCTGGGCGACCTTCTGGACCGCGTAGATAGCGACGTTACCGGAGCCGTGAACGACGACGTTCTTGCCCTCGAAGGAGTCGCCGCGGCTCTTGAGGTACTCGTCCACAAAGTAGACCAGACCGTAACCGGTGGCCTCGGTACGGGCGAGCGAGCCGCCAAAGGAAAGGCCCTTGCCGGTAAGGACGCCGGTCCACTCGTTGGTCAGGCGCTTGTACTGACCGAACAGGTAGGCAACCTCGCGGCCGCCAACGCCCAGGTCGCCGGCGGGAACGTCGGTGTTGGGGCCAATGTGGCGATAGAGCTCGGTCATGAAGGACTGGCAGAAGTGCATGATCTCGTTGTTGGACTTGCCCTTGGGGTCAAAGTCGGAACCGCCCTTGCCGCCGCCCATGGGAAGGGTGGTCAGGCTGTTCTTGAGGATCTGCTCCAGGCCCAGAAACTTGAGCATGCCCAGGGTGACCGTCGGGTTAAAGCGCAGGCCGCCCTTGTAGGGTCCGATGGCAGAGTTGAACTCGACACGGTAGCCGCGGTTGACCTGGACCTTGCCCTGGTCGTCGACCCAGGGAACACGGAACATAACGATGCGCTCGGGCTCGACGAGGCGCTCAAGCAGGGCGGCCTCCTCGTACTCGGGATGGGCGTCGAGCGCCGGCTGGATGGTGCCGAGGATCTCGGTCGCGGCCTGGATGAACTCAGGCTGCTCGGGATAGCGGGCCTTGAGCTCGTCGAGAACTTTCTGCGTGTAGCTCATGCTTCCTCCAATTGGTGGAAAAGAAAGGTGTCGTTCGCGGCGCCCCATGCGCCGCGAGCTTTATCGAGTATGGATAATATCGCACTGTTGCAGCAAAGTTTCGCATAAGCCGACGAGCAGATGTTTCGTTTTGGTTACGATGCAGGTAGAAGCGTTTTTGAGCACCTGACATGCAAAACCCGTGTTTCAAACCTGTTTCGTCCACGTGTTCCAAGCCACCACATTGGGGACAGGCACCTTTGTGGTGATGTTGGTGGTTAGAGGACGAGCTGATGGTAGTCGGCGGGGGTTATGCGGCCTTCGGTGGCAGCGCGGAAGGCGGCGAGCGCATCGCCCGAGAACGGCATGGCCCAGCACAGGCCGCAACCTGCGGTAATGGAGCCGGGCAGCGGCATGATGCGCCCGGGCACGGCGGCGGCAATACACAGCTGTTCGCATTCCATCACATCGAAGGTACTGTCGAACGAAACGATGATTTTGCGTTCGCGATCGAGGGCATCACCGGTCGGGCCTTCACGGTGTGCCTCACGATACGCCGCGGCGGCCGCTTCCTCTTCCGCGGTATGTCCACAACCACCGCAACCGCAGGTACAGGGTTCGGACCCGTCGCAAGTGCAAGGTTCTCCCGTGTCGGGACAAATATCGTGAGACATCGCAACTCCAATCCTCTAGGCGAGTAACTCGGCCGCCGCAAACTCCTCGGGCGTATTGACGTTCTCGAAGCAGAGCGTCGAGCCCGCGGCCTTAACGATCTGCGGTTCATCCATATAACCGGCCTGAACGCGATTGATCAGGCAGCGAATGCGCTGTCGGTCGCAGGAGAGCAGCTCTTGGGCAACCGGCGCACACGCGTCACGGCGCCAGACGGCACAAAGCGGCTCAATCCCCCGCTCCTCGCGCGGCACGCACACGTCGAGTGCCTCGGCCTCAACACGATTGGCAAGCGCGCCAATGAGTTCCGGCGAGACAAACGGCATATCGCAGGCGACGATAGCCGCGAGAGGAAGCCGAGCCGCAGTCAGCGAACTCGCGATGCCGCGCATGGCGCCCGCCGGCCCCTCAAGGTCCGACACTATTCGCGGCACCAGGCCGCCAAACGCGCGCTCCTCAAGGTAGGCAAGCTCGCTGGGACGCGAAGTCGTCACGACCAACTCGCCGGCAACTGTCGCCAGCCGACCCAGCACGCGCTCGATGAGCGGTTCGCCGCAAAACGTCATGCGCGCCTTATCGCGGCCCATGCGTGAGGACAGCCCGCCCGCTTGGACGACACAAGAAAGATCAGCCCGTCTTACGGTAGTCATACGGCAAACCACCCCCATCGGCATGCTCAAAACCCGGCATGCGAAGCCAAATACCGTCGCCGATAAAGCGAGCGGCACGGCAAACCCATGCAAAAACAAAACAGCGCCTTTGCGGCACGCAGCAAGACCGCGAGCACAAAAGCGCTGGTAGCGTATGGCGGGAACGTATGTGAATCGAACACATCCAAGACGTTTTGCACGCCTCGCAACGGTTTTGAGGACCGCGGAGCCCACCGGAGCCCATCCGTTCCCAAGTGCGGCGGTATTTTACCAAACCGAGCAGCCAATCTAGCGCAGGGAGCGCAGGCCGCCGGCTTCCTTGTCGAGCACCGTAAAGCGCACGGCATCCAGGTGCTCCAAGATGCTGATGGCGCGCTTGCGCGACACGCCCAAGGACTCGCGCAGCACGCTCGTGGTGGCAGCGCCGCCGGCTGCCTCAATGGCGGCGGCGACGAGTTCGCGCGCATGGGCCTCGGCCGCAGCGGACAGGGCAACGTCGCGCTCGACCTTCACGATCGAGCGGTTGAGCGAAAGCTCGCGCAGGGCACGCGTCATGGTGTCGCGATCGAGCTGCAACTGCTCGCCTACCTCGGGCAGCGTCGGTGCATCGAGGCCGGCTTCGTCCAGCAAGGCAACGATACGTTCGCAGGCCTCGCGCACCACACGCGCCGCGGCGGCAGCGGAGTGCGGGTCGAACACCTCGGCGCCCTCGGCGGCGCACACGCCGCGCGAGCAGCCCTCGGAAATCAGGGTTGCGGCAACCGTACCGTCAGCGGTAGGCCAAGCAGCATGGGCAACGGCGCCGGGCGTAAAGCCCGTCTCCTTGGGGGCAGCCGCGTGCATGGCGGACAGGGTCGCCGCCAGCGTACCCATCGCGGCATCGAGCGCGGAAGCATCTGCATACAGCGAGCCATCCGAGCCAGCAAGCGCGCAAACAGCGCCCCTCGCCACCAACTCGCGCAACGCTGCCTCAGCCTCACCAGCAACAAGATCGAGCGCCTCGGCAACATCAACCGCCGTAACCGGCAGCGTCTGCAGCGCCAGCCAAGCGCCCACGCTGCCCGCGGTATCGCCGGACTCAAGCGCCGCAAACAGTGCGCGCTCACCGGCAGAAAGCTCGCGCGAGCGACGGCAGCGCGAAAGCAGCACGCGCCCGCCGCCGATGAGCATAACGGGCGAATACGACAGCACCACGGCATGGTCTCCGGCACACAGCGGCAGCGGCTCCTCCAGGCGCACCTGCACGGTACGGGTCTCGCCCACCGCCATGGGGGCCTCGCCCTCCAAAAGCATGATGCGGCCGACGACCTCGGCCGTGCCGGCCATCACATGCACACGCGCGCCCGACTCGAGCACGCACGGCTTGGTGCCCTCGCGGCCCAGGTAGGTGAACGTCATCATAAAGCGCAACGTCTGGCCAAAGCGGTCCGCCACGCCCAGCATCTCGCCACGGTCAAGCGCCGCGACACCGTCACCAACTAGGTTGAGCGCCACACGCTGACCAGGCAGCGCGCGCGGCGTATCGCCATGCACCTGAATCCCGCGCACGCGACAGACCGCACGCGACGGCAAAGCCATCAGCTCGTCGCCCACCGCAACCGGCGCATCGTGCAGCGTTCCCGTTACGACAGTGCCGACGCCCTTAATCGTAAAGCAGCGGTCAATCGGCAGGCGCGGCGCGGCATCGGTGCGCTCGGCACGGTCGCGGCAGGCATCCCAGCAGGCACTTACCTGCTCGTCGAGCACCGCAAGCAGCCCGTCGATCCCCTCGCCCGTCTTAGACGACACGGGCACAATCGGCGCGCCCGCAAACACGGTACCCGACAAAAAGTCATCGACATCGAGCTCGGCAAGCTCGGTCATCTCGGCGTCGGCCAGGTCACACATCGTCAGCGCCACCACCATATGCGTGACGCCCAGCATCTCCAGCACGTGCACGTGCTCGCGGGCCTGCGGCATCACGCCCTCGACGGCCGAAACCACCAGCACGGCGACGTCGATGCCCGTGGCGCCCTGCACCATGGCGCGCAGGTAATGCGCGTGGCCCGGCACGTCGACCAGGCCGACGATCTTGCCACTCGGCAGCGCCAGCTCACCAAAGCCAAGCTCCACCGTCATGCCGCGACGACGCTCGACCTCAAGGCGATCGGGATTCTTGCCGGTCAGTGCCTCGATCAGCGCCGACTTACCGTGGTCGACGTGGCCCGCCGTGCCAACGATAACGGGACACTCCACCAGCGCTTGAACCTCACTCATCGAGCAATCGCCTTCTCAACGCACGCGACGAGCGTCGTTGCCGCCGTCTCGATATCGCGGTCGCCAACGAGCGTGCGCACATCAAACAGAATGCGGTCGTGCGAGGTGCGCGTGACGACCGGCGTGTCAAAGTCCTGGACAAGCGAGCGCTTGAGCGCGTCGACCGTCAGGCGTTCGTCAACAAGACGCACGGCAACGCACATCGTGGGCAGCTCCACGGTAGGCAGCGAGCCGCCACCGGGGGTCGACGATTCCTCGACAATCTCCAACTCAACGGCACACGGGCAACCAGCCTTATCGAGCCCGGCGACCATACGATCACGCAGCTTACGGGCACGTCGCTCCAAATGAGCCTGCGGCAGCGTAAGCATGCTGAGCACCGGAATATCGCGATAGGCAACATCGGCGCCATCCATGTAGATACGCAGCGTGGCCTCGAGCGCCGACAGAGCCAGTTTGCCCGGGCGCAGGGCACGCATAAGCGGATGTGACCCGCAGGCCTGGACCAGATCGCGACGGCCCATGATAATGCCTGCCTGCGCGGCACCGAGCAGCTTATCGCCCGAGCACGACACCAGATCGAGCCCTGCCGCGACCGAAGCCGGCGTGGTTTCTTCGCCTCCGCGCACCAAGATGTCGTCGGGCAACAGCGCGCCCGACCCCTGGTCCTCGTAGAACAGCAGGCCATGCTTGTGAGCAAGCGCCGCAAGCTCCCGAGAACCCACCTCCTCGTGGAAACCCTCGATGCGATAGTTGGAAGGATGGACCTTGAGGATCATGGCCGTATCGGGTGTGATGGCTTGCTCATAATCTGCCAGGTGCGTGCGGTTGGTGGCACCGACCTCGACGAGTTTGGCGCCCGAAGCTGCCATGACATCGGGGATGCGGAAGCTGCCGCCGATCTCGACAAGCTCGCCGCGGCTGACGATGACCTCCTTGCCTGCGGCATGGGTTGCGAGCACCAACAGCACGGCGGCCGCGTTATTGTTAACGACCAGCGCGTCCTCGGCACCGGTAAGCGAGCGGATGAGCTGCGCGGCATGCTCCTTGCGCGACCCGCGCGAGCAGGTGTCCACGCTGTACTCGAGCGTGCTGTAGCCGCGAGCGACCTCGGCCACGGCCTTGGCGGCCGACTCCGCGAGCGGGGCTCGACCCAGATTGGTATGGATAACCACACCCGTGGCGTTGACGGCGGGGCGCAGGCTCGGCAGCGCGGAGCGATGCGCACGCCACTCGATGGCCGAGGCCAGCTCGCGCTTAGAGCGCGGAGCGGCACCGGCACGAATCGCGGCGCGCTCCTCGTCGAGCTCAGCCGTCACGGCAGCATGGACCACCGCGTCGCAGGTCTCCCCCGCCGCCTTCACAACCGGCCACTCTGCGAGCAGCTCGTTGACGGAAGGAATGGCGCGCAGGCGGGCGCGCACCTCATCGGACATGTTCTGGCTATCGCTCATGTGCGGCCTTTCAAAAAATACGTGGATCAGTCAAATACATCAGCTGAATCAATTACTCGTCATTATCCCCGCGCGGCTCAATCTTTTCCACGCGAACGGCGTTTTCCTGGGTGAGCGCGGCGCCCGTAATGGGATCCCAGCGCAGCGGTGTGTGGTCGAGCGGGCCGACGCCAAGTGCCTGGGCGCCATCCGCGCCAGCGCCAAACGAACGCCCGCCGGGAGCCGCCGACGTAAAGATGCACGCCGGATGCAGATAGGGCGTGGTCTCCACGCGTACGCGGTCGCGGCCCATATCGCTCACGAGTTCGACGACCTCGCCGTCGACGATGCCCATGTGCGCAGCAGCATCGGCATTCATCTGCACGGCATCCAGGTCCGATCCAGCCTCGGCGGCACCGGCCGCCGCAAGCCTTCGCGAGGTATGCGACTCAAAGGGACGGTTGCCGCTAATGAGGCGAAACATCCCCGGGCCGGGCTCCACCATGGGAGCGATCCAGTTGGGCACACGACCCATGCCGGCTCGTTCCCATACGTCGCTTGCCAGCGCAATTTTGCCGCCATCCAAGGGAATCGCCGGCTCGCCCGTACGCGACGGCAACGCAACACCCGTGTCGGCCCAGCCGCGCTCCTTGAGCTCGTCCAGATTGATCCCAAAAGGCGCCACCTGGGCAGCCGCCAGATCGTCAGACGTAAACTGGAAGTACTCGCCCACGCCACACGCCTGCGCCAGACCGGCAAAAATCTCCCGACCGGGACGCGTGTCGTCATGCTGCACGGGCAGCACGGCGTTGCGGTAGAACACGCGCGCATCGTTGGCGCCCATCACTGTGCCCACACCGCGGTCGGCCTCCAGATACGTCACGTCGGGTAGCACGAAGTCGGAAGCGCGCGCCGTCTCGGACCAGCGAATATCAATCGTCACGAGCAAGTCGAGCCACTGCAAAATACCCAACCAAGCCTGCGCATTGCCATAGCCCGCGCCGGGATTGCTGGCGTAAACGATCAGCCCACGCAAATCGCCGGCCAGAATAGACTGACCGATAGTCGTGCACAGACCGCGCTCGGGGTCGACGAGCGGATAGCGCTCGGACCCCAACTTGGGCTCACGCGGCATCGACGGCGTCGCGAAACGCGCAGGGTCCAAATCGCCCAACGCAAGCGGCGTGGGCGGGTTGAGGGCACCGCCCGCGTGTCCGATGCAGCCCAGCAGCACATCGACCAGACAAATCGCGCGCGCGGTCTGGGTGCTATTGGCATACGCGATGCCAATGCCGCCATGAAAACCGGCGTCCACCACGGCAGCAGGCGCGGCGGCAGCTAGATCGCGCGCCGTGGCGACGATCTCTGCGGCCGGCACATCGCACATCGACTCGGCCCACTCGGGCGTCCAAACAGCAGCAGTCTGCGCCAGCTCGTCAAAACCCGTGGTATAGCGGGCAACGAACTCGTGGTCGTACAGGCCCTCGGCAATGAGCACATGCGCAATGCCCAGCAGCAAGGCCAGGTCGCAGCCCGGGCGTACGCGCAGCCAGCGGTCGGCAAGCGCAGCCGAGCCGCTGCGCCGGGGGTCGACCACGATGATCTTCGCCCCGCGCCGGCGCGCATCGTTGAGTGCATCAACGGCCCCCATCGTCGACGAATCGACAATGGAACGCCCCAGATACATAATGCAATCGGTATGCGCCAGGTCGGAGGCGGGGCTATAGCCCAAGCTATGCTCCCAACCAGTGAGACGGCTTACCTCGCAGGCGCCATCGGCACCGTACACGTTGGGCGAACCCAGCGCATGCATAAGACGATAGCCCCAGTAG
>NZ_JBCPDN010000008.1:26659-45522 GCF_040915425.1 Collinsella aerofaciens
CGCATGGGGTGCACGATGCGGTCGCGCTCGTCAAACGGCATTGCCAGGCGATGCCGTCCGCGGGCGCACAGGGCACGCGTCACGCACGGATGTCCCACAACCGGCAACTCAGCCACCACGCGACCGTCCTCGACGCGTGCCACAAAGGCGCAATCGGCATAGCATCCCCCGCATGTGGTCACCACGGCGCGACCGTCACGCTTCACAGCAGATGCCATCTCGATTACCCCTTTCATCAGCCAAACACAGCAGGCCAAAAGCCCGGCAACGGGCCCCAGACCCAAAAAGCCTCCCGCACGGCAACGCCCCGCGGGAGGCCAAAGTCAAACAGACGATACCTTACGCCTCGGACTTCTTGGCGTAGATAAACCAGTAGCCGAGCGCGACCAGAACCGCGCCGCCCACGATGTTGCCCAGCGTGGCGGCGGACAAGTTAAACGCAATGCCCGCGGCGTTGAGCGCATCGGCGCCGGCGACCTTGGCACCGTAGCCGCATGCATGCATCACGGCGCCCATGGGCAAAAAGTACATGTTGGCGACGCAGTGCTCAAAACCGCAGGCCACAAAGGCGGCGATGGGCAGCAGAATGCCCACGACCTTATCGACCACGGTCTTGCCGGCGGTACCGATCCACACGGCCAGGCACACAAAGATGTTGCACAGGATGCCGCGGAAGAAGATCGTCACCCAGTCGATCGTCACCTTGCCGGCGGCGACGCTCACCATGGAATTGGCGACCGCCTCGCCGTTGAGCTTGTAAATGCCGGCCATGTACACCAAAAAGACGATGAACAGGGCACCGACAAAGTTACCGACCCATACGACGACCCAGGCCTTGAGCATCTGGACCAGGGTGATCTTTTTGCTCTTGAGCGCGCAGACCATAAGCGAATTACCGGTAAACAGCTCGGCGCCGCACACCAGCACCAGCACCAGGCCCAGGCAAAAGCACAGGCCGCCCACGACGCGCTGGGCACCCCAGCCCAGCGTGCTGTCGCTCAAGAACACGGTAAAGAACAGGCCACCGAAGGCAATAAACGCACCGGCGAACATTGCCAACAGAAAGGCCTTTGCGACCGGCAGGTTGGCCTTGGTCACGCCGGCGGCCTCGGTCTTGGCCTCGATCGCGGCGGGCGCCAGGCAATCGGGAGCGGGGTACTCCGCCTTGGAATCTGCCATGTCAATCACTTCTTTCCTAATCAGCAGGGACAAGCGCTCCTATTGCTCCTGCCCCAAGCGGACAAAGTGGGAAAAGTCGTTGGCGGCCACGGCGTCGTACACGGCGTCGACGGCGTCAAAGACCTCCGGGGACATAGGGTTGTAGAACTCCGTGTCGCCCGGCTGAATCCCAACGAAGACGATATCATCACACGATTGCTCAATCTCTTCGATCAGAATCGACAAAGGAAGCGAATGCGTGGTGAACATCGACTTGCGGGCCACGTCACGTTTGTCGAGCAAGCGGATGGCGCCGACGGGCAGCGCCATGTCGGCGGCATCGACCAAAACCAGACGCGGCGGACGCTCGCGCTTGACCTCGATGATGTCGTCCTCGGGCGTTTGCCCGCCGTCGATGGTGTACCAACCGGCGATGGGTGCGTCTTCCATCTTTTTGGAGAGCACGGGGCCGGCGGCATCGTCGGCACGCAGCACGCTTCCCGCCGTGAGTACGATACCCTCAAACGGGGCGCCGTTCACACGTCCATCCACAACGTGACCCATTACTGCAACCTTCCCGTCAGATACACGCCCGACACATCGCGCACGCGCTCCACCAAATCGCGGAACTTCATTAAGAACGCGACCTGCTGGGCATGCAGGCCAAAGTCGTCGTCGAACACCGAGATGCCGGCCTTGGCCGACCCGCGAAAACCGCGCTCATCGAGCAGCGCATCGCAGACCTCGAGCAGCGACGGCACCGCCGCCTTGTCGAGCTGGCACTCGCCAAAGGAGCGGATGGCCTCGAACTTGGTCTTGGCCTCCCCCTCCGGCAGTGCGTCGACGAGCGAATAGAACACATCCACCGGCACCGACAGGCGCGGCTCAAAGCAGTCGAGCACGCCGGTGTGGTGGCCCGCGGCGAGCGTGTAGTACAGCACGTCGCAGGCCTCCTGGGGAACGTCTTCCTCGGTCTCCACAAACTTACGCGTGAGCTCGTAGAAGACCACCTGGTCGGGCGCATGGCCCAGGCAGGGGTCGGCGATGCCCTCGGCGGCCTTGTCGCTTGCGCGCGAGGCATCGCCAAAAGAGCCGCCGAGCATGCCGGGGCCCGCAAAGTAACCAGAGCGGTCCGTGAGCTCCATCTAGCGACCTCCGGCCAGCACCAGATCCTGCAGCGCCGAGTAGACCTCAACGCGGCGCGGATCGTCCTGCTTGTCGATCAGCAGCGCCATGGCACCGCGGATATCGCCCTTGGGCGCGCCCTCGAGCGTATCCATAAACTCGTTGGCCAAATCGCGGCCGTAACGGTATCCGCTCATGGCGCGAGCCTCGCGCTCGATGGCAACGCGCAGCTTGTACGGCACGCCGGGGTGCAGGATATCGGCCTGCTCGCCGGCGGCCTCCACCGTGGTCTCGGCATGGAGCTTTTGGTCCAGCAGACCGAGTGCCATGGCGAAGCCGTAGATGGTCTGCGCGGGGCTGGGCGGGCAGCCGGGGATGTAGACGTCGACCGGCAGAATCTTGTCCGTGCCGCCCCAGACGCAGTAGTTGTCGTAGAAGATGCCGCCGGTGCAGCCGCACGCGCCATAGGACACCACGATCTTGGGATCGGGTGCGGCCTCAAAGGCGCGCAGGGCCGGCATGCGCATGGCACGCGTCACAGCGCCGGTGTACAGCAGCACATCGGCGTGACGGGGCGAGGGCACGACCTTGATGCCAAAGCGCTCGACGTCGAAGACGGGCGTGATGGAACCGAAGATCTCGATCTCGCAGCCGTTGCAGCCGCCACAGTCAACACGGTAGACGTACACCGAGCGCTTGATCTTCTTAAGAAGGGTCGCCTTGGCCTTCTCGATGCTCTCGTCGAGCTCGATCTTGGTCGGGCGGTACTGAAGCCGCTCGGGCAAAAGCGTGGGTTCGGCCATGGTTACTCCTCCTTCGTATCAAAATCCATGATGATGCCCTCGACCGGCGCCGGACCGGCGGGAATCTCGGGCGCATCGGGGTTGAGCTCGCGGTCGATATACTCCGGGTTCACGCCGTGGCCGCCCAGATACTCCATGCCGGGGCCCTGGGGCTCGCCGGACGCAAGTGTCTCGTTGGCAGCCATACCGGCAGCGTTGCCGGTCTTTACGGCCGAGGCGGCGCGCAGGGCGTCGAGCTCGCGCTTGCACTCCTGGCACATACCGACGGTACGGGCGGCCTGGATAGCCTCCATGCCGCCGGCCTTTTGCAGCAGGCGCTTGGCGTAGTCGATTTCCTTGTGCGGGGCAAACGGCTTGCCGCAACGCGAGCAGTGCTCGAGCGTGTAGACGCTCTTGCTGGTGAGGTCGTCCTTGCTCATGACGGCCAGCTCAAACTCCTCGGTGAGCTTGATGGCCTCCATGGGGCAGGCCTCCTCGCAACGGCCGCAGAAGATGCAACGGCCGTAGTCGATCGACCAGGTAATGGTATCGGCCGCAAGGTCGGTGTCCATGCGAATGGCATCGGCCGGGCACGCCACGCCGCAGGCACCGCAGGCGATGCAGAGCTCGGCATTGCGCTCGGGCTTGCCGCGCATGTCCTTGTTGGTGGGGAACGGCGCAAACGGGTACTTGACCGTCGCGTCGCCGGCCTTGGCGTTAACCTTCCAAAGCTTCAGCATATTAGAGCGCCTCCTCATCGAGCGGGGCGGCCATGGTGCCCTCGCCCGCAAGCGGCGACTTGTCGCGCCAGACGTTTTCGAACTGCTCCTTGTCGAGCACATGGTCGCGCTTGGCGGCGACGTCGGTCACCGTCACGCGGTCGGTGCAGGAGTAGCACGGGTCGAGCGAGCCGACGATCAGCGCCGCGTCGCCCACGGTGTTGCCGCGGAACATGTAGCGCAGGACCGGCCAGTTGCTGTACGTGGCGGCCTTGGCGCGCCAGCGGTAGCACTTCTGGTTGTTGCCGAGCATGGCCCAGTGCACGTCCTCGCCGCGCGGCGCCTCGGTGGCGCCGATGGCGTACTTGTGCGGGGTGTACTCCCAATCCGTGGTGAGGATGGGGCCCGACGGGCAGTTCTCGAGCATGGTCTCGATCATGTCGATCGAATCGTAGACCTCCTGGATGCGGACGGCGGTACGGCCGAAGGCATCGCAGGTGTCGGCCGTGGCGGCGTGCATCTTTTGGACGTCCGGATCGGCGTAGCCGTCGAAGGGATGGTCAAAGCGCACGTCGCGGGCATAGCCCGAGCCACGCATGAGCGGGCCGACCGGCGAGAAGTCGCGTGCGATCTTGCGGTCCAGAATGCCGATGCCACTCGTACGCTCAATGAAGTTGGGCGTGGAGAGCAAGACGTCGACGAGCTCCTGAACCTCGGAGCGCAGCTGGTGGATGGTCGTGAGCGTGGAGAGCTTCTGTTCGGCCAAAATGTCGCGACGCACGCCGCCGATCACGTTGAGACCGTAGGTCTTGCGGTGACCGGAGAGCTTCTCGGCCAGGTCCATGGACTTCTCGCGGACGCGGAAGAACTGCTGGAAGCCGGAGTCGAAGCCGGTGTAGTGCGATGCGAGGCCAATATTGAGCAGGTGTGAGTGCAGACGCTCGACCTCGAGCATGATGGCGCGGATGTACTGGGCGCGCGGCGGGACATGAATGCCCTGGGCGCGCTCGACGGCCTCGGCATAGGCCACCGAGTGGGCGCAGCCGCAGATGCCGCAGATGCGGTCGGCGAGGAACGTCACGGCGTCATAGTTCAGGCGCGTCTCGGCGACCTTCTCCATGCCGCGGTGCACGTAGAACAGACGGTAGTCAGCGTCCACGATCGTCTCGCCCTCGACGAACAGGCGGAAGTGGCCGGGCTCGTCGGAGGTAATGTGCAACGGGCCCATGGGGACGAGCGTGGTCTCCTTGCCCTTGGTGTCGGCCAAGAACTCGTAGTTTTCCATGTCGCTCGCGGGAGCGGGACGGAAACGGTAATCCATGGAGTCCTTGCGCAGCGGATACAGGCCGCTGGGCCAATCGTCGGGCAGCACCAGGCGGCGACGGTCGGGCAGGCCCTCGGGAATCAGGCCGAACATGTCGCGCAGCTCGCGCTCGCCCCACACGCAGGCGGGGACGAACGGCGTCACGGACGGGAACGTCATCTTGGCGGGGTCGACCTCGGCACGCACGGTAACCCAGCCGGGGTCCTCCCCCTCCATGGAGATGACGTAGTACACGGCGTAACGGCCGCACAGGGAGCGCTCGTCGTTGCCGACAATCACGGGAATCCAGCCGTAGCGCTCGTAGTACAGGTAGTGGACGGCCTCGGGCAGACGGTCCAGCTTGACGGTGATCGTCAGCTGGTCCTCGCACTGCCACTCGACCTTCTCGATGCAGCCCGGAACGGCGCGGCGCAGGGCCTCGACATGGCTCTCGCAGCGACGGGCATACACCTTGTTCTCAGTTTCAATCATTCGTTACTCCACCTCGCTCTGAGCGGTCTCGGTACCGAACACAGCGCGGTACATCGGCGTCGCGTGAAGCTCCTCGGTGCTCTGCTCGAGCACGATGCCGGTCGCGGTCTCCACACCGTGCACGAGGGGCAGCGGGGTGGCGATGCCAAACCACAAGATCATGACAGCCAGGATGATTTCGGGGATAAGCATGAGCGCCGGGGCCTCATGCTTGCCCATGCCCTGGGGCGCATGGCCGAATACCGACTTGAGTGCGATGCGGGTGAGCGCGGAGATGGCCACGGTAAGACCGAGGGCGACCACGACGACCAGCCACATAGGACCGGCGGTAACACCGGCGACAAAAGTCAGGAACTCGGAGATAAACATGCCAAAGGGCGGGAAGGCACCAAGACCGAGCAGCGCCAGGACGGCGAGCGCGGCGGTTGCGGGAGCAACCTCGACGACGCCCTGAATCTTAGCCAGGCTACGCGTACCAAAGGCGTGCTGGATGTTGCCGGACACGCAGAAGGCAAGCGTCTTGGTAAAACCGTGGAACACGCAGTGCAGCAGGGCTGCGGCGATACCCAGTGGGCCACCGATACCCAGGCACAGGGCGATAACGCCCACGTTCTCCACAGACGAGTACGCAAAGCGGCGCTTGAGGTCGTCCTGGCGAAACATCGAAAGTGCCGCCACCAAAATGGACAGCGTGCCGACGATCAACAGCAGAAGTTGCGGATACTCGGCGCCCACGGCCTGGATGGTAAAGCCGTAGAAGCGCATGATCACAAGCATGGCGCACTTAAGCAGCACGCCAGAGAGCAGGGCCGAGACAGGGCTCGGGGCCTGGGAGTGGGCATCGGGCAACCAAGTGTGCATGGGGAACAGGCCGGCCTTGGTGCCAAAGCCGATCACGATAAACGCAAAGGCGAGGCGCATGAGCGTCGGATCGAACTGGTCGGCATACGGCAGTACGCACGACAGGAATGCGGCCTCGTGGGCGTTGGGAATCACGTCGGCGGCGTTGGCGTAGATGAGCAGCGTACCGAACAAGCCAAAGGCCACGCCGGCGGTGCAGACCATCGCATACTTCCAAGAAGCCTCGAGGGCCGTCTTGTTCTTGTAGATACCCACGAGGAACACGGTGGAAAGCGTGGTTGCCTCCACGGCGGCCCACGTGAGGATCATGTTGTTGGACAGGCACGCGAGCAGCATGGTGAACACAAACAGGCTAAACAGCGCAAAATACTGCTTGGCGCGCTCGGCGGGCATGGAGCCCTCCTCGATATCGGCCTTTACATAGGGCAGCGAGAACAGCCCGGTAAGAAAACCGATAAAGCCGATGAGCAGCACAAAGATGGCGCCCAGCGAATCGAGGTGGAACCACAGGCCAAGAGCGCTCGCGGTGTCGCCGCTCATAAGGACGTCACCGGCCGTCACAATCGACAGCACCAGGACGGCTGCGACGGAGACCAGGTTGAGACCGGCAAACACGTTATAGGACGTGTTCTTGGGCAAAAATGCCATGACCAGCGAGAACACCAAAGGAGTCGCGAGCAGGGCGAGAATCAACGTTTCCATGGACTACCCCCTCAGCTCGGACAGGTCGTGCGCATCGAGCGAGTGCGAGTCGTCCCAAATGCGACGCACGACGATGGACATGATGATGACGGCAAAGATGGCGTCGGTGGCGATACCGATCTCGATGATCTCGGGAGCGGTGGGGGCCAAAAGCGCGAGCGTCACGTGGCTGCCGTTTTCCATAAGGCAGTATCCAAAGATCTGCTTCATGATGTTGCGCTGCGAAATGATGCAGGTGAGGCCCACAAAGAAGTGAGCGAAGCTAATAGCGAGCGCAGGCGTTGCGACCTCGGCCGTGGGAAGGCTGATCTGCGTCACGACGGCAAAGCAAATCGCGACCTCCACGGCGATGATGCAGATGGCCCACGCGGGCTTAAGGCCGGCCTTGAGTGATGCGTCGCTCGGCTCGCCCATCTTCTTGTATGCGCGGTTGAGGATATAAGGGACCAGGACGACCTTGGTGATAAAGGCAGATCCGGCCCACATAAGCAGCTCCTGCGCACCGGTGGTGGCACCGAGCGTAGCGAGCAGCCCCACGAGCACCAGCGACTGCACCGCATACCAGTTGATGGCATGTTTGATGTTCTTGGAGACGACCACCATGGTGGACGTGACGATCAGAAGGCCGCCAAGGATGTTGACGATCGAATAACCCATGTCGTTCTACCTCCTAACCGATCCAGCTGGCCGAAAGCGGGCCGCTGACGATGACCATGATGATGAGCACGATGAACACGAACGCCATCGCACGGGGAAGCGGGGCTCCCGCAGCGACCTCTTCGCTCGGCTCGCCGGGCAGGCAATAGCCCATCCACTTGAGGAACCAGGCGAAGGTGGCGACGGTCTCGGCGACCATGATGCACACGAGCACCAGGATCGCGACGTTGCCGGCACCTACAGAAAAGCCGCCGGCGATGATCTGGAACTTCGAGAAGAACGTGTTCATGGGCGGCACGCCGGCAATAGCGAGTGCCGCGACACCGAAGCCCACGCCCGAGATCGGGTACTTCTTTACGATGCCGCGAAGCTTGGGCAGCATACGCGTGCCGAGCGTAAAGGAGAACGAACCGGCGATCAGGAAGAACAGCGTCTTGGCGAAAGCGTGGTTAAAGATGTGGCAGACGGCGCCATCGAAGGCCAGCTGGCTGCCAAAGACCGAAAGGCCCAGACCAAAGAACACATAGGAGAGCTGGGCGATCGTGGAGAAGGCCAGCAGACGCTTCATGTCCTTTTGCGGCAGGTACATAAGGAAGCCAAAGAGCATGGTGACCATGGCGTCGATAATGGCGACCCAACCCACGATCTCGGGGATCTCGCCGGCAGAGACGAGTGCACGCGCGAACACGCACACGCCGACCTTAACCATCGAGGCGCCATGCAGGTAGGCCGAAACAGGCGTCGGCGCCTCCATGGCCGAAGGCAGCCACATGTACATGGGAACCTGTGCGGACTTGGCCCAGGCCGCAAACAGCACGAGCAAAAGGACGATAGCCTTGAGCTTGGCGTCGAGGCCGGCAATCGCGGTAATGGCGAAGGTACCGGTATGGGCAAACACGATGGCGGCGCCCAGATACAGGCCGAGCGCACCGATATGCGTAATGATCAGAGCCTTCATGCCGGCCTTCTTGGCCGTAGGCGTCATGTAGTAGCTAATGAGGCCCCAAGAGCACGCACCCGTGATCTCAAAGAACACGAGCTGGCCCAAAAGGGTCGAGCTGTACACGAGACCGGCCATGGCGCCGATGAAGGTCGCGAGGTACGCGTAGAAGCGACGACGCGGTGCGTCGGGATGCTCACGGTTATTCTCGCTCATATAGGGAATCGAATAGATCACGACAAGCAGGCCGATACCCACAAAGGCGGGCGCGAGCAGCGTGCTCATGCGATCGAAGGTGAATCCCATGACGAGGGTCTGCCCAAACGAGATCAGGGGGACCTGCGTGTCGGGCATGCCGGCGCCAGCGAAATTCCCGGCGAGGGCGATGGTGCAGACCGTCGAGACGGCGGCACCCAAAACGCTGAACCACTTGGCGTACGGACGGGGGAACAGGGCGACGAGCACCGAGGCCACCATCGGGGCCGCGATAGCGACCAAGCCGAGAAGGGACAGACTGACTGCAAATGACATTGTTTCTCCCTTCTCCTACACGCCGACGACCACGAAGACAAACGCCAGAACGGCGATGCCAACGACAGCCCAGGTCTGATTGCCAAGCACCTTAAAGCGCGAACGCGAGCAGGAGTTCTCGATCACGCCGCATACGACAAAGTCGATCAGGCACTTCACCAGGAAGATGACTGCGCCCAGAACGGCGGCGGCGCCCACGGTCGCGGGCTCGCCCCAGGGGACGAAGATCGCGCAGAACCAAGCGACGACCAGGACCTGTTTCATGGACATGGCAAGCTTGGCCATGGCGAGCGACGGGCCCGAAAGCTCGGCGAGCGGACCTTCCTGGAGCTCCTGCTCGGCCTCGGCCTGATCAAACGGCAGCTTGCCGAGTTCCATGTAGCAGGCAATCGCAAAGGCGATGCCGGCGAGGATCACGGCGACCGGCGCGTCGATGGCGCCCGTCATGATGTGCTGACCCATGGTGGCGATGTCGGTGGAGCCGCACACCAGGGCGGCGGCAAACAGCGCCAGCAGCATGGACGGCTCGATGAGCACGCTCATGAGCAGCTCGCGGACGCCGCCGATACCGGCGTAGGCGTTGGACGAATCCACACCGCAGAGGGCGAAGAAGAAGCGGGCGAGCGCCAGGCTGTACATGATGGTGATGGCGTCACCAAAGACCGGGATGGGGCTTTGCGCCGTAAAGAGCGGCAGGCCCATCGCGAGCATAAAGGCGACGGCGAAGAACAGCGGCGGCATGATGCGCAGCGCAAAGCTCGCGTCCTCGCTCTGGGACTCGGGGCGCGCAAAGAGCTTGGCCAGGTCGCGGTAGTCCTGCATGATGCTGGGGCCGCGACGGTTGTGCATCTTGGCGCGGATCACGCGGCCGAGACCGGAGAAGAACGGCGCGACGGCCATAACGACCACGCCCTGCAGAACGGCAAGTACGATGTTGTTCATGCTCTCCCCTCCTTAACCCATTTGCACGGCGAGCACGAGGAACACCACGAGTGCCGCGACGATGTAGCAGATATAGATGCTGTAGTTGCCGCCCTCGAGCTTAGTCGCGAGGTCGGCGAGCTTCTCGACACCCTTATGCGGGGCATCGACGAGAACCTTGTCGGGTACGGGCTCCACAGCCTCGGCCACACCGGTCAGCTTCTGGAAGAAGTGCGCGATGGACCAGCAGACGGCCGTGCAGCGGTCGCGCAGCGTGTAGAGCGGCTGCATAAACCAGGACACCTCGGAGGCAAAGGTCGTGGCCACGACGGGCATATGCTCGTTGGGAGCATAGCCACATGCCCACGGCTGGGACTTCTGCACCTTGCCGACGGTCTTGAGCTTGCGATAACCGCAGGCAAGGCCGACGAGCACCACGAGCGCAATGGCGATTGCGGGCGTGGAGGTGGCAGCGCCGGAGTATTGGTTCAAGAGCTCCATGCCCTCGGCGGCAAACACGCCACCGTACGGATGTAGCACAGACGCGGCGACATCGACCAGCACGGGCGCGATCACGGGAGCGCCAATGCCCAGCACGACGCAGATGGCCGCGAGCAGGCCCTGCGCAAACACCATGGGGGCGGGAACCTCCTTGGCATTGGCCGCGGCCTCGGAGCGGGGCGCGGAGGCAAAGGAGACGCCATAGGCCTTGACGAAGCACGTGACAGCCAGCGCGCCGGTAATGGCAAGCGCGACGGCAGCGAACACGGCCACGATCATGACGGCCTTGTCGCCCTGCATGGCGGCGTTAAACAGCGACTGGTAGGTAAACCACTCGGATACAAAGCCGTTGAAGGGCGGGATGGCCGAGATGGCAAGCGCGCCAATAAGGAAGCAGATGGCCGTTGCCGGCATACGACGGAACAGGCCGCCCATCTTCTCCATATTTCGTGTACCCGTGGAGTACAGCAGCGCGCCGGCGCCCAAGAACAGCTCGCCCTTAAACATCGCGTGGTTAAACGTGTGGTAGAGAGCGGCCATCAGGGCCAGGACGGCGATGCCGACAGAGTTGAGCGCCATGGCGGCCATGGAGGCGCCGACGCCGAGCAGAATGATGCCGATGTTCTCGACGGAGTGATAGGCCAGCAGGCGCTTGATGTCATGCTCCTGCAGGGCGAAGGCCACGCCGAGGACCGACGAGATCGCACCGAAGACCATGACCATAAGGCCCCACCAGACCTGAACGCCCGAGGCGGAGAGCAGGTCGAGACCCACCTTAAGGATACCGAAGATACCGATCTTGATCATGCCGCCGGACATGAGGGCCGACACGTTGGACGGCGCCTCGGGATGTGCCTTGGGCAGCCAGCCGTGCAGCGGGATGATACCGGCCTTGGCGCCAAAGCCAAAGAAGGCGAGCACGAAGCACACGGATGCGACCGCGGGGCTAAACTGCGTGGCGCGGAAATCCGCAAAGGCAAACGAGCCGCCGGCGAAGTTGGTCATGGTGAGGAAGCTCGCCATGATGAGCACAAAGCCCACGTGCGCGATCACAAAGTAGAGCCAACCGCCATGGATGGAGTTCTCGCTCTCCTCGATCACGACCAGGAAGTACGAGGTCAGCGACATGAGCTCAAAGGCGACCAGGAACCAAAACACGTTGTCGGCGGTGATGACGAGCATCATGGACGCCACGAAGGTGTTAAAGAAGAAGCCGGCGCGGCCCTTTTTGCCCGGGTACTCATCAAAGTAGTTGAGACCGTAGATCGAGCCGGCAAACGCGAGCACCGAGATGAGCGCCACGAACAGGCCGGACAGCTGGTTGAGCAGCAGCTGGAAATGGGCAAACGGGAAGAACACGATGGCGTCGACCGACGTGACATCGCCCAGCACGGCCTGGATACCGGCCACAAACGAAAGCACCGCGGCGACGGCGCCGATTAGGCAGCCGGCGGACTTGGCGGCGTTATCGGCCTTGATCAGCAGAACCGAGGCGAGCGCACCGATGCACGAGACGGCAAGCGATGCGATAAACAGCGTCATGCTATCCATTGTTTACGCTCCCTTCTGCTTTCTCGGAGAGGCCCTGGGCCACAGCGGTAACGTCGACGACCGGACCGTTTTCAATCGAGCGCAGGCGCTTGGCCTCGTCGAGCTCGCGATCGGCCGCGCCGCCCATGACAGTCAGCGCCTTGGTGGGGCACGCCGCCACACAATGCGGGCCGTCCGGATCGAAGGCGCACAGGTCGCACTTGACAGCGCAGGTGTACTGGCCGGGAGCCCACGTAAGCAGGCTGCTCAGGGACTTAGGATACGAAGGCGTCGGGTCGCACATGCCTGCGACACCGGCGATAGACGTGCCATCGGGATGGATGGCTCCGAAGGGGCACGCGATGGCGCACAGCCTGCACCCGATGCACTCCTGCTCCTTGACGTGGATGCGATCGCCATCGTGCTCGATGGCATTCACCGGGCAAACCTCGGCGCAGGGGGCACCCTCGCAATGGTGGCAGGCAAGGGCGGCCGAAATGCCGCCGGTCTTCACGAGCGCCAGGCGCGGCGTATCCTGAAGACCCTGCATCCGGTGGGCGTCGGCACAGGCGGACTGGCATGTTCCGCAGCCGATGCACCTCTCCGGGTTGATGTCGATGAAGCGGTTCATCCCCACTTCCTTTCAAAATAACGGGCCGGGCTCCCGAACGTACGGGACGCCCGGCCCAAAAAGCCAACGAGAACGGGACTACACGATTTGGTTCACGTGCGTCTCGTCGTCGAACTTGGCGGCGCCGGGCTCAACGTCCTGGGGAGCGGCGGCGTCCACCAGAGCCTGCTTGAGCTCGGTGTACTGACGCTCGACCTCGCCCTCGGCCCAAACCTGGTCGGCAATGGCGTCGACCTGGCAGGCGGAGAACTTGTCCTCGGGCGTATGCGAGACCGGGTCGACCTTGTGAATGGTCAGCTCGTTGCACTTGCCGATCCACCACTGGTAGGTCATATAGACCGTGCCCTTGTTGATACGGTCGCTCACATCGGCGCGGCTGTATACCTGGCCACGGCGGCTGTGAATCGAGACGATGTCGCCGTTCTTGATGCCGCGCGCCTGGGCGTCCGCGGGATTCATGCGGACAAAGCCGGGCTCGTCGGCAAGCAGCGCCAGCGTCTTGCAGTTGCCGGTCATCGAGCGGCAGCTGTAGTGGCCGACCTCGCGGACGGTGCACAGGATGAGCGGGTACTCATCGTCGGGAAGCTCGGAGGGCGCCTCCCAGTCGTGCGCCATCAGGTTGGCGCGGCCGTCCTTGGTGGTGAACTTGCCACCAGCGAACATGTCGGCCGTACCGTGGTCGTTCACATCGGTGCTCTTGACGGGCCACTGGGCGTAGCCGCCCTCGGGAGCCATCTTCTCGTAGGTCGCGCCCACAAAGTTGGGGCACAGGCTAATGCACTCGTTCCAGATCTGCTCGGTGTTGTCGTAGTGCATGGGGTAGCCCATACGCGTGGACAGGTCCGCGAAGATCTCCCAGTCGTGGCGGCACTCGCCCTTGGGCGGAACGGCCGCGTCAAAGTGCTGGAAGCTACGGTCGGATGCGGTAAAGACACCCTCGTGCTCGCCCCAAGAGGTGGCAGGCAGGATGACGTCGGCGAGCATGGTCGTCTGCGTCATAAAGATGTCCTGGCAGATGAACAGGTCCAGCTCGGAGAGCGTCTTGCGCATTCCGGCCGAATCGGGCTCAGTCTGGACCGGGTCCTCGCCGTAGTTGTAGAAGCAGTGCACCTTGCCCTCGTCGACCAGGTGACCCAGGTCGGTGAGCTTGTAGCCCTCCTCGAGCGGGAGCTTTTCCTCGGGCACGCCCCAAGCCTTGGCAAACTTGGCACGCACTGCCGGGTCGGTGACTTTCTGGTAGCCAGGGTACAGGTTGGGCAGCATGCCCATATCGCAGGAGCCCTGGACGTTGTTCTGGCCACGCACGGGCGCGAGACCGGAATTGGGTTTGCCGATCTGGCCGGCAACGCAGGCGATGGAGGCGATGGTGTGCACCGTCTTCAGGTTCTGCTTCTGCTGGCATACGCCCATACCCCAGCCAATGATGGCAGAGGGCTTCGCCGTGGCGTACATCTCGGCAGCTTGGTGGATCAACGCGGGCTCGACACCCGTGATGTCCTGTACAGATTCGGGAGTGTAGTTCTTGATGGTCTCCCACCACTCGTCAAAGCCGTTCGTGTGCTCGGCGACGAATTCCTTGTCGTAGAGGCCATCGTTGACCAAGCAGTTGGCAAAGGCGTTGAGGAACGCAACATTGCAACCGTTCTTGATCGGAAGGTAGAGATCGGCGATACGCGCGGTTTCGATATGGCGCGGGTCGGCGACGATGATCTTGCAACCCTTTTCTTTGGCTCACACGATACGCCTTGCGACGATGGGGTGCGAATCGGCAGGGTTATAGCCGAAGAGGAAAATGCAGCCCGCATCCTCCATACCGGGGATGGAGCATGACATGCAACCTGAACCAACCGTGTCCATCAGACCGAGGACAGTAGGGCCGTGTCAAGTACGGGCGCAGTTGTCTACGCTGTGGGTGCCGATGCACGCACGCGTAAACTTCTGCATGACGTAGTTCGCCTCATTGCCGCCGCCTCGCGAAGAGCCGGTGGTCATGACAGCGTTAGGACCATATTCGTCAATTATGGCCTGCATCTTAGATGCGGTGAAATCCAGTGCCTCGTCCCAGCTTACGCGCTCAAGATCCGCGCCCTTAGTGCGGCGGATCATCGGGTGCAGTACGCGAGGAGTCAAGATCTTAGTGTCGTTGATGAAGTCGTAGCCGCTCATGCCCTTAAGGCACAGCTCGCTCTGGTTGGTGATGCCGTTGAGCGGTTCGGTGCCCACGACCTGGCCGTTTTGGACCAGGAGGTTAAACTGGCAACCGGCGCCGCAGTACGGGCAGATCACTTTATGCTTCTCCATGACACCCTCCTTCCTTTTTCTGCTACCGAATGCTCGGTACTTATTTGACAATCATTGGGCTTGTCGCCCCAACGCTTACGCCTCGTTTTCGATGGTGGCGCGGGCACGCTCGGCAGTCAGTTCTGCCAGGCGCTCCTCGTCTACCAGGGTGAGGCCCTTGGTCGGGCACGCCTCGGCACACGCCGGACCGCCGGGACGGTCCACGCACAGGTCGCACTTGAGCACGAAGCTCTTGGTCTGCGAACCCACGCGAACGTCGCCCATCAAGACCGGAACCTGCGTGGTCGCCACGCTCACGGCGCCAAAGGGGCATGCCATGACGCAGCTCTTGCAGCCGATGCAGTTGTCCTCGTTGACGCCGATACGATGGTTCTTTGGATCAAAGAACAAGGCGCCCGTAGGACAGGCCTTCGCGCACGGGGCATCCTCGCAGTGATGGCAAGCCACCGGTGCGGAGATCTCGTACGTACGCGTCACGCGCAGGCGCGGCGCGGCGATGTTGCCGGGGATGTCGTGCGCCTCGATGCACGCCGCCATACAGGTTTGGCACCCAATGCAGCGTGAGGAATCGGCTACGACTCGTTTATTGCCCATGTTGTTCACTCCCTCCTGAATCCCATGCCGGAGAGACCCTGTCGACGTTGCCCCGGACCGCCCGTGGTCCGGCATCGGCGTATCGAGTGCATGCGGCGAAACAGGCACTTCGATAGAATTCCTCCAACGATATACAGGTTAAATATACGCAGTTGCAGGTGGCAAACTTGAGCATAGGTCCTGCAATACGGGTGTATTGCAGGGGTTTTGGCAGGTTGGAATTATTCTCTAGAAGCTATAAAGGTGAGTGTATTACATGCGTACATCCAAGGGAGATTTCACGCTCGTTTCTGAAGGATGTAGTACGTTTGTAATATCGTTTACACTCAATTACTCTAGTGCAATAAAGTAGTGGTTGTAAGATTGGCTATTATTAGCCGATGTTGTATTTGACTATTCAAATTGCACGCTCATTAAGGGAGGCCAGTGATGTCATCGACTCAAAAACGAGCCATCCTGCAGGTGCGCATTCGCGAGGAAGACAAGCAGCATGCCGAACGTCTCTACGACGCCATGGGCACATCGCTCGCCGAGGCTGTCCGTCTATTTGTCGCGCAGAGTATTTTGATGCGCAAGCTCCCCTTTCAGCCGGTCGCCGTGCGCTCCAAGGACGGCACGGCCGCCTATGGACTGCTCAAAGCATATGGGGAACCCAATCGCCGCTCCGAGGAGCGCAATGCCTGGATTGAATACCTAGCCACAGAAAGCGACGAGTCGGTTTTGGGTCCCGAGGAAGTAGATATCCATGAGTAGCACCATCATCGACGAGACCGTCATCCTGCGCTACCTGCTTGACGACGACGAGGTCCTGTCACCGCGCGCCGCCAAGGTCATCGCCACGCGCACCGCACGTGTCTACCCCGAAATCATCACGCGCGTCGTGGTCACGCTGCGCGACGTCTATAAGGTTCCCCGCGTTGAGATTGCTGCGGCCATGAAAAGGCTGCTCGATGACGTCATGGTCGACGAGCCCACCGTTGTCACCCTTGCCATCAAACTCTTCGGCAAGACCCATATGGACTTTACCGACTGCCTCCTCGCAGCCCGAACCGCCATCTACAACGATGATGTCGTGAGCTTTGGCAAGCCCATCATCCAAGGCATGATCGATTACCGCCGCAAGCACCAAACCGCAGCCGAAGCCCGCGACCGCGCCGCCTAAGCCCGCAGCCGAAGCACCGACTCCACCATCGGCAAGCTCCGCCACCACCCCCGCAGCTAACCCCATCCCCTCCTAAGTTGCGGTGAAATAGTTCCTGGATTTAGGCTCATTCGAGCTATTCAGGAACTATTTCACCGCAACTTTCTGTAAGGGTGGTTCTTAGTGCCGCCGAGAGGCACTAATCAACCGTTTGCCGATATGTTTGGCTCAAACTCATGACTCTGACCTGCCCCGTCAAGCTTTTGGTCAGTTCATGGCAAGGTCTGGCGGACCAAATATGGGATAGCGTAGTGTCATTCACTCCCCCTCGAGACCATGGGGTCGAAAATGAGTCATGATAAACGCTGTTCCAAACCGCAAGTAGAGCTGTTCTTCCGGTTATTCGAGGCCCATCATGGCGGGCACCTGTTTGTGGCTACCAAAAAATGGGATGAACGCTGTGCCTACGCGCTCATGCAAAAAGAGATGATTATTCGACTCTACAACCATGTCTACGCTGATTCCGCGTATTGGAATGACCTCGGCGTCGAAGATCGCATCTTTCAATTGGCATCCGCTATTGCGGTCGTTGAACCGGATGTCGTGTTTTGTGGAGCAACGGCGGCACTGCTCTATGGCATCGGTTCTGCATATTCGCTTCTCGACAAGGTGCAAGTGCTGCTGCCGCGTTCCACCAGACGCGATATGTACGAATTCGTTGAATACCGACGCTGGCGGCCGGGCGACGTATGGCAGCTCGGCCCGTTTACGTTAACGGATCCATATCGCACGGTGGTCGACATCGCCCGAACGAGCGCTTTTCGATATGCACTAGGCTATGTCGACGGGTTGGCTCGTGAGTACGGTGTCGAGCGTGAAGAATTGCGTGCATATGCACAAGCGAACTGCCGCGGACTGCACGGCATCGCGCGCGCATTTGACGTTTTTGAACACATGGATGGCAGATCGGATAACGGTGGAGAATCCGAGGCACGGGCGTCAATGATTCTGGCGGGAGTTGCCGCTCCCGAACTTCAGGTTGAAATCACTCGACCGGGAAACGCCGGCTATTATTTGGCAGATTACGGCTGGCAGATGCCAGACGGCTCTTGGATGCTGGCTGAGCTGCATGGACTAGGCAAGTTTGAGGACGATGCCCAAAATGATCCGGAACATACTGCGGCAAAAACCTATCGAGCTGCCCTCATGCGCGACGCGAACCTGCGTGCCATGGGCCACAACGTCATTCATTTCAAGCTCTCAGACACCTACGATGTCAAAGCGTTCGGCTCCATGATGCGCGGCTACGGCATACCAACCACAAAGCCCTACGCAGACTCCTGACCGGCTGCCCTCATCTTCTCGACAACAGAACCCATCATCGACCCAGCCCGCTCGGTCTCAATAAGTTGCGGTGAA
The DNA here is from genome assembly GCF_040915425.1 of Collinsella aerofaciens. GTDB lineage: Bacteria > Actinomycetota > Coriobacteriia > Coriobacteriales > Coriobacteriaceae > Collinsella > Collinsella aerofaciens_BW. The sequence continues at coordinate 44,968 of NZ_JBCPDN010000008.1, forward strand.
ATAGTTCCTGGATAACAGCTTTTGCGGCTAATCCAGGAACTATTTCACCGCAACTTAGGAGGGGATGTGGGGTCCCGGCATGTATATGAAAATGGCGGCTTATAGGACAAAATGTGTGTCCCGATAGAACACCCGTTTCCATCCATTAATCCAGCCAGAACGGGTACGGGTCCCTGTGGTGGAGGTCCTCCCACACTGCCCTGTCGCCCCACTCCGGCCCTCCGTCGTCACGCGACGGCGAGGCGGAGTAGACGCTGAACAGGAAGTCGATGTCCGCGTCGGTCGGCATCGTGGCGAGCTTCTCGCGCGCCGTCCTCGCGTCCCCCGAGTGCGCGTGGCACCACCAGAATACCGCCTTCACGCGCTTGACCGACGTCAGCCCCCGGTGGTTGCGCAGGACGGCCCTCAGCTGCGAGTTCACCCCTCCCTCGATCATGTTGTTGGTCGACGGCAGCGGGCCGGCCTTGGCCAGGGCGGGGTCGAGGTAGGTGAACAGCGTCCCCGCCGACACCAGCGACGACAGCGACGAGCGCGCCCGCCTCAGCCTCTCGTGGG
>NZ_JBCPDN010000009.1:0-30434 GCF_040915425.1 Collinsella aerofaciens
GTCCATCGGCCAACCAACTATCCTCATCTGTAACGAAATGTCATACATTTCTTTCTGTACTGGACACCCCCAGGGGGTATGGGTGTATAGTATCGGCGGGTTAACAATTCCAACACCGAACTACAGAAAGGAGAAGCCATGGCTCAGGATAAGTTTGACGTGGGCGGTATGACGTGCGCCGCGTGCCAAGCGCACGTGGACCGTGCCGTGAGCAAGCTCGACGGCGTCCAAAGCGTCGCGGTCAATCTGCTCGCCGGCTCTATGCTGGTGGACTACGACCCTGCGCAGGTCTCCCCCGACGACATCTGCACCGCTGTCGACCGCGCGGGCTACTCGGCCTCGCCCATCAGCATGGGCACCGACGCTGTCCAAAGCGGAAGTGCGCAAGCCAGGTCCGGCGCCGCCCATATGGAGTCGCCGACCAAAAAGTTGGAGGCCGCCGCCTCTGCCATGCGTACCCGCCTCATCATCTCGATCATCTTCCTCATCCCGCTGTTTTACACAGGCATGGGGCACATGCTCGGCTGGCCGCTGCCCGGCATCTTCACCGACCATACTCACAGCATGACGCTCGCCCTCACCGAGCTCGTCCTGCTCATCCCCATCGTCTACGTCAACGATGCCTACTTTATCAATGGGTTTAAATCGCTCGCGCACGGCGCGCCCACCATGGACGCCCTCATCGCCGTGGGCGCCACCGCCTCCGTCGCCTGGTCGCTCTACGCCATGTTCATCATGGCCGACCAGCTAGCCGCGGGTCAGGTCCACAAGGCCATGATGACGAGCATGGACAATCTGTATTTTGAGAGTGCGGGCACGATCCTGTCGCTGGTCACCGTGGGCAAATACCTCGAGACGCGCAGCAAGTCCAAGACCGGCGGCGCCATCGAGGCACTCATCGACTTGGCACCCAAGACCGCGACCGTCGTTGCCGATGACGGCACCGAAACCACCGTCGACGTCGACAGTATCCTTCCCGGCCAGGTGCTGCGTGTGCGCCCCGGCGAGTCCATCCCTGTCGACGGCGTGGTACTCGAGGGCGCTTCGGCCGTGGACGAAAGCGCACTGACCGGCGAGTCCATCCCCGTGGAGAAGACCGCCGGCGACACCGTCAACGCCGCCACTGTCAACCGCACCGGCTCGTTTACCTTCCGTGCCACACGCGTGGGCGCCGACACGTCGCTCGCCAAGATTATCCAGCTCGTCGAGGACGCCAATGCCACCAAGGCGCCCATCGCCCGCATGGCCGACAAGGTCGCCGGCGTGTTCGTGCCCGTGGTGTTCATGATCTCGGCCGTGACCTTCGTGGTGTGGACGGCACTGACCGGAAGCGTGAACGAAGCGCTCACCTCCGCCGTCGCCGTGCTGGTGATCAGCTGCCCGTGCGCGCTGGGCCTGGCCACGCCCGTCGCCATTATGGTCGGCACCGGCAAGGGCGCCGAAATGGGCATTCTGTTTAAGAGCGCCGAGGCGCTGGAGAACCTACGCAGCGTGGGCACCGTGGTGCTCGACAAGACGGGCACCGTCACCCGCGGCAAGCCGGCTGTGACCGATATCACGGTAGCCACGCGCGCTGACGGCTCGCCCGCCATGAGCGAAAAGGCGTTGCTCAAGCTGGCCGCTGCGCTGGAGCGCTCAAGCGAGCACCCGCTGGCCGAGGCGATTATGGCCGAGTGCGAGGCGCGCGGAATCGTCGCACGCATGGTCGAGGACTTTACCGCCGTGCCCGGGCGAGGCGTTACGGCACGCGAGGGGCAGAATGTCATCGCCGCCGGCAACGTGCGTCTGATGGACGAGCTGGGCGTGAAGGTTCCCGCCGGCCTTGCCGAACAGTTCGCGGCCGAGGGCAAGACGCCGCTGTTCTTTGGCAAGAACAGCGAGCTTGTCGGTACCATCGCCGTGGCGGACGAGGTCAAGGAGACGAGCGCCGGGGCCATCGCCGCACTGCGCTCGCTTGGCGTCGACGTGCGCATGCTCACCGGCGACAACCGCGTGACGGCCGAGGCCATCGCCCGCCGCGTGGGGCTGAGCAGCGAACAGGTCATCGCCGACGTCCTCCCTGCCGACAAGGAGCGCCACGTCCGCGAGCTGCAGGATGTGGGCGGCAAGGTCGCCATGGTAGGCGACGGCATCAACGACTCCCCCGCCCTGGCGCGCGCCGACGTGGGCCTTGCTATCGGCACCGGCGCCGACATCGCCAAGGAGGGCGCCGACGTGGTTCTCATGCGCAGCGACCTCATGGACGTCGCCCGCGCCATCGAGCTGTCGCGCGCCACAATTCGCAACATCAAGCAGGACCTGTTCTGGGCGCTGTTCTACAACGGCATCGGCATTCCGCTGGCGGCGGGCGTGTTCTTCCCCCTCACCGGTTGGCAACTCTCGCCGATGTTTGGCGCCGCGGCCATGAGCCTGTCGAGCGTCTGCGTCGTAAGCAACGCTCTGCGCCTGCGAACCTTTAAGCCTAAAGTGGCAAAATAGGCTCACCATTAAGTCCATTAAGAACGGGTTTTCCAGGTGCCCGAGATTGACCTGAAAGAGGAGCGACGCGTACTTTGGTACGCGAGCGACGGTTTGAAGGTCAAGGTCGGGTGCCTGGGAAAGCCGACGCAACAGAGAGGAATACCCATGCGATACACAATCAAGACTTCCGGCCTTATGTGCGGCCACTGCGACGCTACTGTCGAGACGGCACTGCTCAACGTTGCCGGCGTGACCGACGCCGATGCCGATCACGAGACTCAGACCGTACAGGTGGAGTGCGCCGACACCGTGACCGCTGAGCAGCTCGCTGCCGCCGTCGAGGGCGCCGGCAAAAAGTTCCACGCCCTATCCGTGACCGCCGCGTAGCAGACGCCGCCTACTCAATCCTCAGAAGTTGCGGTGAAATACGGACTGTTGTGCCGCCCTAGGCCTTTAAACGGTCCGTATTTCACCGCAACTGACGGGGGCATCCGGAAGATCGACCAGAAACGAGGACCCGCCATGATGGCAGACCACAAATCGGTGACCCGCATGCTCAAGACGGCACGCGGCCAGATCGACGGCATCTTGCGGATGGTCGATGAGGACCGCTACTGCGTCGATATTTCCACGCAGCTCATGGCAACGCAGGCGCTCATTGCGCGCATCAACGCCGACGTGCTCAAGGCGCATATCGAGGGCTGCGTGACTTCGGCAATCGAATCGGGCGACGAAGATCTCAAAGCTGCCAAGCTCGCCGAGATCGAACGCGTCGTCGACAAGCTCTCCAAGTAATTGGGGCATTGGGGACAGGTATGTTTGCACCACATTGGTGCAGATTAACCTGTCCCCCTTGCTCTAAATCGGGTATAAAGGCGTGCAGCATATCGAACGAAAGGCAATTTGCATGAATGACTTTATGAAGGGTCGCAATGGTGCCGATGAACTCACCATCGTGATGGGTTTTGCCGGCATCGTCATCGCGATGGTCGGATCGATAGCCCGCATCCAGTGGCTCAGCTGGATCGCCATCGCCGTTATCGTGATTGGCGTGCTGCGCGGCCTGTCCAAAAACGTCGACGCACGTCGCAAGGAGAACGAGGCCTTTGTCGCCGCGACCGCGAACGTCCCCGGCCTGGGCAAGTTCGTCGCCAGCTTGGGCGGTAGAACTGCAGCGGCCAGCACCTCGCGCGCGGCCGGCACCAGCAAGGAAGACTTTGAGCGCGCCAAGCGCACGGCCAAGAAGATGTGGAAGGGTCGCAAAACCACGGCATACCTCAAGTGCCCCAACTGCGGCCAAATGCTCTCCGTCCCCAAGGGCAAAGGCAAGATCCGCGTCACCTGCCCCAAGTGCCACGCCAAGATGGAAACCCGCTCCTAGCGCCCGCACATGGGACAAATGCATCAGAAGTGTTTGTCCTGCATCTTACATATTTGTCGATAAAAAAGCCGAGGCCTCGTGTTGAGACCTCGGCTTTTTGCATGGGGCGACAGCATTCGATGAAGCCGTCGCGCCAGCGCCTAAGCTACGCCGTCGCGAGCGAGCTCCTCTGCCAGGGCTTCTGCCGGCATAGCCATAATCGCGTCGAGCTCGGTGTCAACCTCGGGAATACGCTTCACCTTGAGTTTGCGCACCAGATCACCACGACACATCACGTGCATCGGCTCACGCAGGGCGCACAGGTCATCGAGCGGGTTCTTGCGCGTCACCAGGATATCGGCGGCCTTACCGCACTCGATCGTGCCGGTCTCGCCGTCCAGCCCCAGCAGCTCGGCATTGACTTGCGTAGCCGTATGCAGCGCGAAGGCATTGCTCACGCCGACATACTTGGCAAAATAGGCCACCTCACGCCACATGTCGTACTGCGTCACGAACGGGCAGCTCGAATCTGTGCCCAGGCCCACCTTAACGCCAGCTTCCAGCGCGACACGAGCACTCGCGATGATGCCCGAGCACACGATGTCGCCGTTCTTCTTTTGTGTATCGGTCGAATGGGTCTTTTCCGGGTCGAGCAACACAAACGGCAGCGCCGGGCTGATCGTACAGGTAACGCTGGGCACACGCCCCTCAAGCTGCGTACCCGCGACACCGTGATACAGCTCCAGGATCTCGGGGGTCATCGGAGCGCCGTGCTCGATTGTGTCGACGCCGGCCTCAAGCGCGGCCTTCACGCCTTCGGTGCTCTCGACATGGGCCATGACCGGAAGGCCAACCTCGTGCGCCGCCTTGCACGCCGCCGCGGCGACCTCCACCGGCATACGCAGCACGCCCGGCTCGCCCACCTCAGTCGCATCGAACACGCCGCCCGTTACGAACAGTTTAATGACGTCGGCACCGCGCGCATACAGGTCGCGCACCTGTTCGGCTGCCTCGGCGGGACTGTTTGCCACCTGGGCGAACAAGCCTGCACCATGGCCGCCCGGCACCGTGACGCCCGTTCCCGGCGCCACCAGGCGAGGACCTTGATACTTACCGGCATCGATAGCATCGCGCACGGCAAGATCGGCAAACAGCGGGTCGCCCGCGCCGCGCACCGTGGTCACGCCACTTGTCAGCTGCTGTTGGGCGCTGCCCTTGAGGATGCGGCGGACGATGGTGCGGCCCACGGGATTATCGAGCTTCTTCATCAGCGCGCCCGCATCGCCCGCCGAAACCGGCTTGCCCGAGCCGCACAGATGCACATGCATATTGATGAGGCCTGGCATGAGATACGCCCCTGCCAGGTCGATGACCTCGGCACCTGCAGGCGCCTGCGCCACAGCACTCGGCCCCATCCACGTGATGACACCGCGCTCAACGGCCACGGCCATGTCGGGCTGCGGCTCCATATGTTCCGAACCATCCAGGATGGTCGCATTGATAAACAACGTGGAACGATCGGCAGACGCCATATCGAGCTCCTCCCCCTCAGAAAACTTGAACATCTGTCCATTATTATCCAGCGCGGCAGGATTGCTGCGGACATATCGGTTAACGGAGGGAAGAGGGGATGTGGGGGACGGAATACGTTGCAGCCCCACCCCAGCAACATCAGGGGAATGTCTCGATCTGTAACAGGTACAGGGTTATTGGGCCCCTTGATGTTACAGATCGAGATCTTTCGGCAGCCGCCAACCTTCCGTCTCAATCTGTAACAGTTACGAGGCCAAACGGTCCCTTGTTGTTACAGATTGAGACAAACTCGGCAGGAACAACCACCTCCGCGTCAGTTGCACCCCTTAGCGCCCATACCACTGCCGTCTCCATTCCTCCGCCAGATTGACCCGCTGCGGAATGCCCGCCAGTCTCATCTTTTCAGCCAGCTTCCCCGGATTCTTGAGCTCATCAAACGTAAACCTCAGTACTTTATGTCCGAGCATCGTCAGATGGGACTCTCGCTGACGTTCTGCCACGAATGGGTCGACCGGCTCCCGACCTTCGCCGTTCTGCAAGGTGTACTTCCCCTTTCCGTCGAGCTCGCCGATGACACACGTCCCGTCCACGAGCCGCCAAAAATAGTCGACGCGAAACACCTGGCTCGGATCGAGCGGGTCGCGAAACTCCACCTGCAGCTCCGGAACTGGAAAGCCGTACGCAATAAAGAACGCTCGGAACCGAGACTCGCCGCCGTTTTCGGACAGCCCGTCCGCATACGACGCAATCACCTGTGCCCTGCGATACCCTCGCCTGCCCTCGCAATCGGCGCGGAGGCGCTCGCACAAATCCCAACGTGATACGCCTTTCGCCCGCAGTGCAGAATCGGCAATCGCCAACCCGTAGGAGAACGGCGCACGCAGCAAGCAATCCTCCACTGTGCGCCAAAACGACGTCACCCGCACGCCATCAACACGCTCGAGCGCGCCCGCCATCTGTGGACGCGACAACCTGCACCCGCTGCTCAACGTCACCGAACAACCTGTCTTAACAAGAAAACGCGGCCCGAGCAGATCATTCGACACCTCCAGACCCCACAAAAGCGCCGCGTCATAGCCCCAAAACGCCCAATCGGGATGAAACTCCGCAAGCCCTTTGATAGTCCTCAGCGCTCGCTCCGCCGGCGTCAATGCATCCCAATCATGCTGAAAACAGAACAGGTACGGCTCGGGCTCCGCGATATCGTCGGTTCCAACATGGCGTCGTAGCCACATGAGCTCGGTATTGTCATGCGTTGCGAGCAGCGCACCTTGCTTGGCCGTCTCCGTGAGCCGCGCGAGCATCCTATTCCGCGCCAACGTGTTGCGAGTCGTATGCTTGTGTTTGAGAACGGTATTAGACACTTCCATCACCACCACGTCAGACAAATGGGCCATCGTCGCCGTTGCCTCCGCTGACAAATGTCTTGATCTGTAACAGGAAGCCAGTCTTTGAGCCTCCAGTTGTTACAGAACAAGATCTTTCGGCACCGCGTCCAGCCTTTGTCTCAATCTGTAACAGCTAGGTCGACTTTTAGCCCGTAGATGTTACAGATTGGGACATTCCCCCAGCCCGTTGCCGAACATCTCAATCTGTAACAGTTACGGGCCTAAACAGCCGCCAAACGTTACAGATTGAGACAAAGTCAGGGCAGCAGGGCGACACCAGCCACATCCCCTACTCCCACTCCTGCTCGTAGATGTTGAGCGACTTTACGTAGCGCCCCTGGGCGCCCATGATGTCGCGGACCAGGCGCAAAAAGAAGCTGATGCACGAGGTGTCAAAGCCATCCTGCAGGTCCTCCGGATGCACCGCACCAGGCCCATCGACCGCCGTGTCACTCAGGCGTGCGATGTCATACAGATAGAGTTGTCCCGCCGTCAGCCAGACATCGTCGACGCAGGCGAGGCGCACCGCAATCGCTCCGTCGCTCCAATGCTCCTTTTGCACGATATGCGGGTCGTAGACATCAAAGCGACGGTCGGCGCGCGTGTCCTTCAGCGCGACCATACCAGTCGCAGGATCCTTGTCCAAAATGCCAAAGCGCGAGAAATACTGCGTGTCGCGTACCTGCTCGAGCCGCTTGAGCGAGGCAGGCGAAAGCGATGTCGGCGGCTCTTCAACATACAGCTCGAGCAGCGTCTTGCCATGGCGATAGGGGCGCTCGAAGAGCAGCCAATCGGTAAATGCCATGTTGTAGGCCATGATTTCGTTTTGCGAAGGCTCGGTGTAATAGCTGAGCCACGGGTCGACAATGATCTCGAACTGTTCGCGCGCCGGCTCCAAAAACTGGAACTTCCGCAGCATCCAAAAATGGGCCATGTCGGCAATATCGTTGCCGACGGCTTCGGCTAGCTGCGCTCGGTCTAAAGCGTGGTCAGTCATGGCATCCTCCTCAAACTGATAGACCTCAATTTGAGCTTACGAGGAGGGTGGTCGGCCACGGCCAGCGCGGGCAAAATAGGCCTCCGGCTGCAAACCAGATGCTGACCAAACACTTGACGAAAAGCTTGATCGAAAATGCGCACCGCAACAAAACCGCAGGTAAACATAGACGGCCAACCCGCCCTTTTGAGCCAAGCGCCCCCGGCCACCACAGAAACAGCAGAGCACCACAGCTCAAGAAGACGCCGAATGGACACTCGCGCGTCGACAAACGAACAAATCGGTCGCAAACCCGCAAGGAGTGTCCCCGAATGCCGGCACATAAGGAACGTCCCCAGCTGCCGGCACTTGGGGACGTTCCTTTTGGGCCGGCCGTTGGGGACAGCCCTTGACGATTCAGCTGTGAACAGCCGCCTTACAGCTCCAGCGCCTCGGCGACTTCGGCAGCGCAGGCCAGGGCGTCGGCCATAGCGTTCACCACGAGCGAGCTGCCGTTGTGAGCGTCACCGGCAACATACACCGGCGCGGCATCTGCGGCGACGCCGTCGACACGCGCCGCAAGATGCGAGCCCTCGGCGACCATCACAGGCAGCGGGCGGCCCGCCGTGGCAACAGGTACGCCGACAGCTTCGAACACGCTGCGCTCCGGACCCGTAAAGCCACAGGCGATGAGCACCAGCTGGGCCGGCACCTCGTGCTCGGAGCCCGCGATGCGTTCGGGCTTGCCGGCCGACCAATCCAGATCGACCACGCGCAGGCCCGCTGCCGCGCCCTTCTTGTCCAGCAGCACCTCGAGCGTATCCACGCCCCAGGCACGCATCTCGCCGCCCATGGCAGCGATAGCCTCCTGCTGACCGTAGTCGGTCTTCTTAACGTTGGGCCACTGCGGCCAAGGGTTGCTCGCCGCACGCTTATCGGGCGCGGCCGGCAAGAACTCAAGCTGGCGCACACTGCGCGCACCCTGGCGCACCGCGGTGCCCACGCAGTCGTTGCCGGTATCGCCGCCGCCAATGACCACAACGTCCAGGCCACGCGCGTTCACCGCGGGCTCACCACCATCGAGCACCGAGACGGTCGAAGCCGTCAGGTAGTCCACGGCATACACCACGCCCGGGGCATCCACATTCGTAGCCGAAAGACCGCGGGGTGCACGAGCGCCGGCAGCCACCACGACGGCGTCAAAGCCATTGAGCTTGGCCGCCACCGCAGGGTTCGTAACGTCAGCACCCAGCTCAAACACAATGCCCAGCTCGCGCATAAGTGTCACGCGACGCTCGACCACGGACTTCTCGAGCTTCATGTTGGGAATGCCGTACATGAGCAGGCCGCCCGGGCGGTCGTCACGCTCAAACACCGTCACGCGGGCACCGCGACGGGCGAGCTCCCACGCCACCACCAGGCCAGCGGGACCGGAGCCCACCACGGCAACCGTGGGTGCGCCCTCCCCTGCCGGCTCAAAGCGGCGCGGACCGCCATTTGCCCACTCATGGTCGCTGATCGCGCGCTCGTTGTCATGGATCGTCGTGGGTTGGCCATCGACCGAACCCAGGTTGCACGCGGCCTCGCACAGCGCCGGGCACACGCGACTCGTGAACTCGGGCATGGGCGAGGTGAGCGACAGGCGCTCGGCAGCCTCATCCCAGCGGCCGCGGTACACCAGCTCATTCCACTCGGGAATCAGGTTGTGCAGCGGGCAGCCGCTCGGGCGTGCCTTGCCAAAGCTCGCGCCCATCTGACAAAACGCCACACCGCACATCATGCAGCGGCTCGCCTGGGCACGGCGCGCATCGTCGTCGAGCTCCACGTACAGCGGATCGAAATCGCGGTTGCGCTCCTCCACGGGGCGCAGCTCGTGGGTCACGCGATCGATATCAAGAAAAGCACCGGGCTTACCCATGGCACTTACGCCTCCTTCTTGGTCGAAGCAACAGAGCTGGCGGTGGCGGGCGCAGCACCCGCAGCACCGCCCGCAACATCGAAGCGAGCGACATCCGCGTCACTCGCGCGACCGGTCACAATGTCAAACGCCAGCTCCTCGGCCTGCGCATGCGTCTTGCCGACGGCCTCGGCGGCGGCGACAATCGCCAGCACGCGCTCGTACTCGGTCGGAATGACCTTCACAAAGTGCTTGCTCATCGTCTCAAAGCTGTAGAGCAGCTTAATGCCGCGCGGGCTCTGCGTCGCGTCTACGTGCTCCTGGATGAGCTCGCGAATCTGCGCCAGCTCGCCGGCCGTCGGGGCCTTGAGCTCAACGCTCTCGTGGTTCACACGGGCATCGAGCGTGCCGTACTGATCGAAGACATAGGCCACGCCACCCGTCATGCCGGCGGCGAAGTTCTGCCCGACCTCGCCCAGGATGAGCGCCAGACCGCCCGTCATGTACTCGCAGCCATGGTTGCCGCAGCCCTCGACCACCACGGTGGCACCGGAGTTGCGTACGCCAAAGCGCTGGCCGGCCAGACCGTTGATGAAGCCGCGGCCGCTCGTAGCGCCAAAGAACGCAACGTTGCCCACGATGATGTTCTCGTCGAACTTATAGGTCGCATGCGGGTTGGGGCGCACCGACACCTCGCCGCCCGAAAGGCCCTTGCCAAAGTAGTCGTTGGCGTCGCCGCACACGTTGAGCGTAATGCCACGCGGAAGGAACGCGCCAAAGCTCTGACCGGCCGAACCATCGCAATCGATGGTAATGGAGCCGGCGGGCAGGCCCTCGGGATGCGCCTTGGTCACCGCGTTGCCCAAAATGGTGCCCACGCAGCGGTTGACGTTGGCGATGTCGGCGCGGAAGCGAATCGGACGCAGGTGCGCACGGGCATCGGCCGTATAGGGCACAAACAACGTGGAGTCGAGCGTCTTGTCGAGCTCGCTGTCCGCAGCCATCTGGGGCAGGAAGTGACGGCCGTCGGCACCCGGGATGTGGGCACCAAACTCACAGGTCGCGCTCGCCAGCACGGGCGACAGATCCAGCAGGTTAGCCTTGCGGTTGCCCGGGACCTCGATCTGGCGCAGGCACTCGGGATGGCCGACCATCTCGTCGACCGTGCGGAAGCCCAGGCTCGCCATGACCTCGCGCAGCTGCTCGGCAACAAAGAGCATAAAGTGCTCGACGTGCTCTGGCTTGCCGCGGAAGCCGCGACGCAGGCGGCAGTTTTGCGTAGCGATGCCGGCCGGGCAGGTATCCTGCTGGCAGTCGCGCTGCATGAGGCAGCCCATGGAGATGAGCGGCATGGTCGCAAAGCCAAACTCCTCGGCGCCCAACAGGCAGGCGACAGCGACGTCGGTGCCGTCCATGAGCTTGCCGTCGGCTTCGAGCACCACGCGTGAGCGCAAACCGTTTTGCAGCAGCGTCTGCTGGGCCTCGGCAAGACCGAGCTCCAGCGGCAGGCCGGCGTGCCAAATGGAGTCGCGCGCCGCGGCACCCGAGCCGCCGTTGTGGCCGCTGATCAAGATCTTGTCGGCAGCACCCTTGGCCACACCGGTGGCGATGGTGCCGACGCCGGCCTCGCTGACCAGCTTGACCGACACGCGCGCACCGGGGTTGGCGTTCTTAAGATCGAAGATCAGCTCCGCCAAGTCCTCGATGGAGTAGATGTCGTGGTGCGGCGGAGGCGAGATCAGGCCGATGCCGGGCGTGGACTGACGAACCTCGGCGATCCAGGGGTAGACCTTCTTGCCGGGCAGGTGTCCGCCCTCGCCGGGCTTGGCGCCCTGGGCCATCTTGATCTGAATCTCGAAGGCGCTGCACAGGTAGCGGCTCGTCACGCCAAATCGCGCGCTTGCCACCTGCTTGATGGCGGAGTTCTTGGAGTCACCGTTGGCCAGCGGGGTCTCGCGGCGCGGGTCCTCGCCGCCCTCGCCCGAGTTGGAGCGGCCGTGCAGGCGGTTCATGGCGATGGCCATGCACTCGTGTGCCTCTTTGCTTATGGAACCGTACGACATGGCGCCGGTGTTAAAGCGGCGGACGATATTGAGCGCGGGCTCCACCTCGTCGAGCGAAACCGGGGTGCGGCCGCTGGCATCAAAGTCCAGCAGGTCGCGCAGGCGCACGGCACGGCCGGTGCGGTGCAGGCGGGCGCTGTACTCCTTAAAGGTGTCGTAGCTGTCCTCGCGGCAGGCGGTCTGCAGCAAGTAGACAGTCTGCGGATCGATGAGGTGATCCTCGCCGCCGAGCGGGCGCCACTTGGTCAGGCCCAACGTGGGCAGCTGATCGGGAGCCGGGCTCTTAAGGATAGCGAGCGCGGCGTCGTAACGCTCGTTTTGCTCGCGCTCAACGTCCTCGACACCCATACCGCCCACACGGCTCACCGTGCCGGCGAAGTACGCGTTGACGAACTCCGGCGTAAAGCCAACGGCCTCGAAGATCTGCGCGGAGTGGTAGCTCTGCACCGTGGAGATGCCCATCTTGGACATGATGGAGACGATGCCCGCCGTCGCGGCCTTGTTGTAGTTGGCGATGCCCTGCTCGGTCGTCACGTCCAGGTCGCCGCGTGCCGCCAGATCGCGGATGCACGCATGTGCGTTGTACGGATAGATGCCACTCGCGGAGTAGCCCACCAGTGCCGCAAAGTCGTGCGGAGACACGGCGTCGCCGCACTCCACCACGATGTCGGCAAAGGTACGCACGCCGGCGCGGATCAGGTGGTTGTGCACGCAGCCCACGGCGAGCAGCGACGGCACGGGCACCTCACCCGCAGCGGCGCGATCGCTCAACACCACGATGTTCACGCCGTCGCGGACCGCAGCCTCAACATCCTCTGCAAGCTGCTTGAGCGCAGCCTGCAGCGCGCCCTCGCCGGCGTCGCGGCGGTACACGGCACGGAAACGGCGGGTCTTAAAGCCCACGCGGTCGATGGCGCAGATACGCTCGAACTCCTCCTCGCTCAGCAGCGGACGCTCCAAGCGCACCAGCTGGCAGGCCGTGCGGGAATCCTCGAGCAGGTTGCCGTGGTTGCCCAGGTAGAGCGTGGTCGAGGTGACCATATGCTCGCGCAGGGCATCGATCGGCGGATTCGTGACCTGGGCGAACAACTGATAGAAGTAGTCAAAGAACGAGCGCGTCTTCTTGGACAGGCAGGCCAGCGGCGCATCGATGCCCATCGAGGCGAGCGGGGCCTTGCCCTGCTGGGCCATGGGACGCACGACTTCGTCAACATCATCCCAGTGATACCCGAGCTTGGCCATGCGCACGGCGGCGGGCACCTCGGTATCCTCGGCGGGCGTGGGCGCGACGGGCTTGTCGAGCGCGTCGACGGTCAGCGTCTCCTCGGCGATCCAGTCGCGATAGGGCTTTTCCTTGGCGTAACGGGCGCGCAGCTCGTCGTTGTAGATGACGCGGCCGCGGGCAAAATCGACCTCGAGCATCTGGCCCGGTCCCAGACAGCCGCTCGTCAGGATGTTCTCGGGGCTCACCTCGATGGTGCCCACCTCGCTTGCCAGCATAAAGCGACCGTCGCGCGTCACATAGTAGCGGGCGGGACGCAGGCCGTTACGGTCGAGGGCGGCACCCAGCGTGCGACCGTCGGTAAAGGCGATGGCCGCCGGGCCATCCCACGGCTCCATGAGCATGGACTGGTAAGCGTCGTAGGCGCGGCGCTCCTCACTCAGGCTGTCGTTGTGGTCCCACGGCTCGGGCAACAGCATGGACGCGGCACGCGTAAGCGGGCGACCGTTCATGACCAAAAACTCAAGCACGTTGTCCAGAATCGCGGAATCGGAGCCCTCGCGGTTGATGATGGGCATCACGCGCTCAAGATCATGCTGCAGCACGGGACTGTACAGGTTGGGCTCGCGGGCGCGGATCCAGTTGACGTTGCCCTTGAGGGTGTTGATCTCGCCGTTATGGATGATATAACGGTTGGGGTGCGCGCGTTCCCAGCTGGGCGTGGTGTTGGTGGAGTAGCGCGAGTGGACGAGCGCCACGGCCGTCTTGACGGCGGCGTCGTTGAGATCGATGAAGAAGCGGCGCATCTGCGTGGCGACCAGCATACCCTTGTACACGATGGTGCGCGAGCTCATGGAGCACACATAGAAGATCTTGTCGCGCAGGGCAAACTCGACGTCGGCCTTCTTCTCGATGGTGCGGCGGCACACGTACAGACGACGCTCGAAGGCATCGCCGGCGGGCGTGTCGTCCGGACGGCCCAGGAAGGCCTGCAAGATGGTGGGCATGCAGGCGCGGGCCGTCTCGCCCAAATCGTGCGGGTCGACCGGCACCTCGCGCCAAAAAAGCAGCGGCACGCCGGCCTCGGCGCAGCCCTCCTCAAACACGCGACGGGCATCCTCTACGCCCTTGTCGTCCTGCGGGAAGAACAGCATGGCCACGCCATAGTCGCCCTCTGCCGGCAGAATCTGGCCGCACTTTTGAGCCTCTTTGCGGAAAAAGTGATGCGGAACCTGAAACAGGATGCCGGCGCCGTCACCGGTGTTCTTCTCAAGTCCCGTGCCGCCGCGGTGCTCCAAGTTGACCAGAATGGACAGCGCATCGTCCAGAATCTGGTGATGGCGCTCACCGTTGATATCGGCAAGCGCGCCGATGCCACACGCATCGTGATCGAATTCGGGGCGATAAAGGCCCTGCTGCTGAGCGGAATCTGCCTGCATCGCGATCCTCCCCTAAATATTAGACAATCAGTTGAATAGGCATACTAGGAGCATCACCGGCCCGTTGTGTTTCCCGCCCGTTTCGAAACAATCGCGTAACGCACGCCCTACGAGTGGACACCGCCGACCTCAAGGACGACAACAAGGGCCCCAAGTTCGGCCTGTAAGCTCACCGCTTCAAACATCTCAATCTGTAACAGGAAGACCCAATTTTGGCGCCTAGATGTTACAGATTGAGATGTTTTCGAGAGACAGTTCCGAATGTCTCGATCTGTAACACGAAGGGCCGGTTTTTGCAGCTAACTGTTACAGATCGAGATTTTCCATAGGACCATTTCTTCCTGTCTCGATCTGTAACACCTAGGTCCAATTTCCATCCCTAGTTGTTACAGATCAAGACATTTCGGCAACTCCTTTCCCCATCCTATTCAAATACAACAATTTTGTTAGTCTCGGTTAACCTTTAAGCCTAAAACGGGTACCCTTTACGGCGTCAAACAAACGGCACGCAGGAGTGCACCATGCTCAACCATCTCAAACAACACTTTGGTTCCCGGCGCACCGGTGGTCACGGAGGCCTAGACATTGCGCGGCATATCGGCCCCGGGTTGCTCGTCACCGTCGGCTTTATCGACCCGGGCAACTGGGCCTCCAATATGGCCGCGGGCTCGCAGTTTGGCTACGCGCTGCTGTGGATCGTCACGCTGTCCACGATCATGCTCATCGTGCTGCAGCACAACGCGGCGCACCTGGGCATCGCCACGGGCATGTGTCTTGCCGAGGCCACGACGCGCCACCTACCCCGCCTCGTCGGGCGTGCGATACTCGGCAGCGCGTATCTAGCCACGGTCGCCACCGCCATGGCCGAAGTCCTGGGCGGTGCGATCGCGCTTCAAATGCTCTTTGGCCTGCCCGTACGCGCCGGCTGCATCATCGTGGCGGCGGCATCGATTGCCATGCTCATGACAAGCTCCTACAAACGCGCCGAGCGATGGATCATCGCCTTCGTAGGCGTGGTAGGACTTTCGTTTTTAGCCGAGCTTGCACTAGTCAAGGTCGACTGGCCGCAAGCCGCCGCAAGCTGGATCACACCCTGTATGCCCACCGGCTCGGCCGCGATTATCGTAAGTGTCCTAGGCGCGGTCGTTATGCCCCACAACCTCTTCCTGCACTCCGAGGTCATCCAATCCATGCACTTTGAAGGCCAAGGCGAGCAGGTTATCGAAGAACGTCTGCGCTACGAGCTCTTCGACACGCTCTTTTCGATGGGCGTGGGCTGGGCAATCAACTCGGCCATGGTCATCCTGGCCGCAACGACCTTCTTTGCGCACGGCATGGTCGTAGACGACCTCGCCGTCGCAGCGGCCACGCTCTCCCCCATTCTGGGCCCGGCAAGCTCGACCATCTTTGCGGTGGCACTGCTGTTTGCGGGACTATCGAGTAGTGTGACGGCGGGCATGGCGGCGGGCACCATCACCGCGGGCATGTTCGACGAGGAATACGACATCCACGACCGACATTCCTCGATCGGGGTGGCGGCCTGCTTCGTCGGCGCAGTGGCGGCGTGCTTGGTCGTCCCGAATCCTTTTGAGGGTCTCATTTGGAGTCAGGCGCTGCTGTCGCTTCAGCTGCCAATTACGGTCTTTGTGCTCATACGACTCACCAGTTCGCCCCGCGTCATGGGCAAATACACCAACTCGCGCCCGCTCAACGCGCTGCTCGTAGGAATCGGCGTCATCGTGACGATTCTCGACATCGTGCTGCTAACGGGGATGTAATTGGGATGGCGTAACTGTCCAGATATAACGTCTCAATCTGTAACACGTGAGACCGTTTTAAACCGTCAGATAAATCAAAAGGGTCCCGGCCGAGAATTCGACCGGGGCCCTTGGACAGAGCTATATGTTGTTGCAAGTCGTGTGTCTACGAGCTACTCCTCGACAAGCTCAAACTCATCGGGGCCGACGCCGCAGACCGGGCACACGTAGTCCTCGGGCAGCTCGGGCGTGTCGACCTCAACCTCGTAACCGCAAACGGTGCACACAAACTTATACGTCTTCTTCTCCTCAGCCATGATGTTCTCCTCTCGAACGTGACTGCTGGTGTACTTACTTATTAGTATATATTCTCAATAACATAATGCAAGTATTTTTAGAACATTTCTAGCCTTGATACGACGAGGCTTTGGGCGGCGTCTTGCCCTTTAGCACCTTGTGATAGTAGTCGTACGTCAGCGGCGTCTCGTCGCTCAGGCGCTCGGCATCCTCGACCTCGCCAATAAACAGCAGATGCGTTCCCACATCCACAGTGTCGATCAAACGGCAGCTAAACAGGGCCGCCGCGTGCTCGGGCACATAGGGCATGCCCAGAGCCGTCTCGCGGGTCTCGTATTTGGCAAACTTGTCATAATCGCTGCTGGTGCGGAACCCAAAGTTACCGATGTAGAGCATGTCGGCGGTCTGATCGATCACGGTCAGCGCGAACGCTTTGGCCGATGCGATGACGCCCGAGGTGACATTGTCCTTGTTCACGGCAACCGAAATACGCGGCGGCATGGACGTCACCTGCACCGCAGTGTTGATGACGCAGCCGGCGCGCAGCCCGTCTGCCGCGGCGCTCACCACGTACAGGCCACTCGGCATGGTAAAGAACGCAGTTTTGTCCATAACGATCACTCCCCTAGCTCGGATTGGAACCTCATGAATGTATGTACCCACAAAAAAGGCGGCACCCATAACGGACGCCGCCTTTGAGACATATGTGTCAGAACAGTAAGAAAGATAAGACGCCCGCAGTTGCGGTGAAATAGGGACTGAATAGCCCCTCAAACAGGAAAACAGTCCGTATTCCACCGCAACTTATACAGAGTGCCTAGCGGTTGCGTTCCTTAAGGGCGCGGTCGATCTCGCGTTGGACATCACGCTTGGCCATGTCCTCGCGCTTGTCGTAGAGCTTCTTGCCGCGACCCAGACCCAGCAGCAGCTTTACGCGGCCGTCGGTATTAAAGTAGAGCTCCAACGGAACCAGCGCATAACCACGGTTGCGAAGTTTGCCGTCAAGAAAGTCGATCTCCTTGCGGTGCAGCAGCAGACGACGCCGACGGTCAGGATCGCGATTCCACACGCCACCATGGCTATAAGGGTGGATATGCAGGCCGACGAGCCAGCACTCCCCGCCGCGGATCAGCGCGAAGGTATCGGTAATCTGGCAGGCGCGCTCGCGAATCGACTTGACCTCGGTGCCACTCAGCTCAATACCGCACTCAAACGTCTCATCGATAAAGTACTCGTGATGTGCCGAGCGATTCTTGGAAATGAGTTTGCGCTCGCGCTTACTGGGCATCGCCGGCCTCCTTGGCGCCATCGGCGTTTGAGCCCGCAGCCTCGCGCTTTGCCTTGCGCTCGGCATTGAGCTCGGCATCGCTCTCGCGCACCAGTTTGATAATCGCCGCGCAGGCCTCCTCGCCCACCAAGTCGCGAGCACGTACCGTCAGGCGCGTCGCCTCCTGCTTGTCGCCGTCGCTTGCAGCATCGGTCGCGCACATAATCAGGCAGATGGCAATCTCGGCCGAAGGCGAGGTCGGCACGCCTTGCAGGGCCAGTTCACCCATCACGTGGTCGTCGCTCTCATCGGCGGCATCCGGATAGGTGGTATGGATCTTGTTGAGCAGGCGCGTCGTATGCGCATCGTTGGGCGCCAGGCGCAGCGCCAGACGCGCGCAGCCCACGGCAGCCGAAACGTTCTCGGTCTCGGGCTCCAAGAAGTACTGACCTAGATTGGCGTAAGCGCGGGCGGCGCACTTGCCATCGCTTGCACGCTCCAGCACCGAGAACGAGAGCGATGCCCATTCCTGCTTGTCCTCGAGTGCACGGAACAGCTCGGCCAAATCCAAGCGATAGTTGCAGTTCATGGGGTCCCAACGCACAGCCTGCATCAGGGCATTACGAGCGCTTACATAATCCTGCTGGCGAATGTAGGCAAACGCCATGTCAGAGTACAGGCGGTCAAACGGCACCTCGACCTGCACGAGCTCGCGCGGATCCTTCTCCACGCGGCGATAGGCCAAGCGCTCAAACTTGCTATCGAAGCTAAAGTATTGACGCTTCTCCTCCGTCTTGCACTCAGCGTCGATATACTCCTCGGCGAGCTCCACCAGACGCTCCAGCAGCGGCGTCGCCGTAGCCAAGTCGCCCTGCGCCAGATAGTTCTCGGCATACGTGATGTCTTGCAAGCTGATGGGCAGATCCATGGCTACTCCTCGATCTGAGCGAAACACGGCAGGCGCCGTATATACGGTCAATACACAAAACCCGGGTCTCTTACGAGGCCCGGGCGTTCAATTTTGGTAGCCCGTACCAGATTCGAACTGGTGATCTCCGCCTTGAGAGGGCGGCGTCCTAAACCGCTAGACGAACGGGCCATATGTAGCAAATGCAATGGCTGGGATGGAGGGAGTCGAACCCCCATTGACGGAACCAGAATCCGCTGTCCTGCCATTAGACGACATCCCAATGACTGCATCGCTGCGCTCGGCTGTGCCTTTGCGCAAGAAAGAAATATACGGGAAGTCTCGCCGTGACGCAAGCCCCAATTTTGACTTTTTTGAAATTCAGTCAAATTGGCCTAATTTAGTCCAACCCGTGAAGGACCTGTGAAGCCAACCGCTGTACGCGAAGGGCAAAACGCCGCGAGCGGTAGCCGTCAACCGTTGGCAGATTCTACCGTGAAAACGATAGCGCCAGGCAACACAATCGAAGTATCAATGATCGCGTAGATATGAGGCGCCATGGACGAAGAGCTTGATTACCTATGGGAGACCCTGGGCCTCGAGATCACTGCCGACCTTTGGCCCGAACGGGACAAAATCCATCCCACACTGCGCCCCGCCATTACTGTGGTGCAGGCAAAATACCGCCGTGCATCCTTTTTGATCATGCGGATGTCATGGCACGCGGGACTCCCCGACCTTAAGCGAATCCAGGCAAGCCTCGTCGAGCTGTCCGGCATGCCGACCGTCATATCCGAGGCGCATCTGGAGCAGCGCCAGCGCGAGCGACTGCAACAGCAGCGGATTCCCTTTATCTGCCCCGGCGTTCAGGCATATCTGCCCTTTATGGACGAGGAGTACTGGAGCGGCAAGCCCAACAAGCACGTAAAGGTCTACGATCCGCACGAATGGGCGCAGCTTGAGGATTAGCGCATATGCCCGCCAGCCGGGATAGTGCGCATGCCCGCCAACCGGAAAGCTCATCCCGGAATTTACGTCCAGAACGGGACGCGCTTTCCCCTAGAGGCCCCAAACGGAAACCGTATCCCAGATTTCGCGCTCAAACTGGGATACGATTTCCGCTAGCCCCTTCAACCGGAAACTGCGTCCCGGAATCCGAGCTCAAAACGGGACGCACTTTCCGCAGCCGCTACAGCAACGCCTCGGCCCAAGCCGATTCCCTAAAGCCGGGAATCGCAAAGTCGTCGCCCACCAGCAGCGGACGCTTGACCAGCATGCCGTCGGTCGCCAGCAGCTCGTAGCACTCCCGATCCGTCATGCCCGCATCCAGACGCGCCTTCAGGCCCAGCTCTCGATATTTCATGCCCGACGAATTAAAGAAGCGCCGCACCGGCAGCCCCGAACGAGCAATCCAGGTCGCAAGCTCATCAGCCGTGGGATTGTCCAAAACGATATCGCGATCGATATACTCTACCCCATGTTCGTCCAGCCATGCCTTGGCCTTCTTACAGGTCGAGCACTTGGGATATTCAACAAACAGTACGGTCATGGGAATCCTCCGAATATAGATCGGCCAACGCAGGCACACGCCACACGAGGCGCCTTCGTATGATGGGCCAATTGTAGCCCACGGGTCACACGCTAAACGAACCGTACCCCGAATCCGCGTTTAATGAACGGCAGCAGCTCCATTGCCTCGGGCGTGATATGGCCCGCAACGTTCATGCGCTCGTCACCGGGAAGATCGACCCGCGCAATCTCAAGTTCGCCTTCGTAGCGCCCATATCCGCTATTGCTCACAGCGATCGACCCCGCCTTTCGCGGCAGGCCGGCTCCGACATCCGTCGGCACGGAATCCGGCTTAAGCTTCGTACGTGACTCCTGAGACCTAAAAATGAGGACGCTCGAGTCGGGCCGGTCGTGATGAATCTGCCCGCGCACATAGGCATAACCGGGCTCAAGCTCGCATTGCAGGTCCACGTATCCGGCGGAAACTTGAGCAAACTGCGCCCAGCCCGCATCGGAAAGATCGGGGTCGCCGACCAACACAATGTCGCAATCGGCGCCATGTGCAAGCTCAAGCATATTGAGAGCAACCTTTGACGCGCGACCGCGCTGCGCCATGACCGTCGGCAGTCCCTCGAATACCGGCCCGCGAACGTTAGCATCACCCGGCACAAAAGCCATGATTTCGAATCCAAGCGCCGCAAGACGAAGATTCGTCCGAGCAACATCTTCAAGAGCTAAACCGATATAAGGCTTGGGGTAAAAATTGTGGCAGGCGGCAAAACGAGTCACATCGGCGCCGGCTTCACGCCACGATGCGATTTCATCAGAACTCACCGTCGATGCATTGACCACAATGCGAAATACACCGGACAGCTCCGCGACCCGCTGGGCGCTAAAGCCATAGTCCAAACGAAGGTATTCCAACCCCAGATCGCGCAGGTCCTCGATGCGCTCAAGCCCGAGCAAATCGCACGTGCGAGGCCCCACATCGGCAATGAGCGCAATGCCGCGGGCGGAAAGCAGCGACAGCACATGACGGACCTTATCGGCATACGCCGCTCCCCCATCCTCGGGAATATGCAGCGAGGTGAACGCGTAGCGCGCACCCGCCGCGGCGCCACGCTCAATCGTCCGCTCAATATCCTGCAAAGGGCTGGAAAGATAAATTGAAATACCCGTTTTCACGCTTCAAAGCTCCTTTAAAAAAGGCCGGCGGAGCAGCTAGCCCCGCCGGCACAACCATAACATCAAGAAATCTGCCGCGCGCCGCGAACCCCGAGCAACACGGCTCGCGATATCAAACTACTCGCCAAAGAACTCGTTGATCTTCTGCTCGTCGACGCCAAAGAACCACGTCAGGACAAAGCCGGCGGCATAGGCAAGCAGCATAGCGGCAACGTAGCCGAGCTGCTGGCCAGGAACGACGATCAGCAGGCCAAACAGACCGGAAACGCCCTGAGAAACCGTGCCGATGTGAAGCAGCGCCGCGAGCGCGCCGCCAAATCCGGCACCCAGGCAGGCCGTCACAAACGGACGAACGAGCGGCAGCGTAACAGCATACATCAGAGGCTCGCCCACACCCAGGATTCCAACGGGAATGGACTCTGCGACGTACTTCTTGAGCTTGGCGTTCTTGGTCTTAAAGTACAGCGCCAAACCGGCACCGACCTGGCCGCCGCCAGCCATCATAAGGATGGGAAGCAGGTAATTGATACCCTTGGTAGCGCCGTCGGGATCGTTGAGCATAGCGTGGATCGGCGTGAGCGCCTGATGCAGGCCGACGGACACCAGCGGCAAGAAGCCTGCCGACAGGATATAGCCGCCCAGGACGCCCAGCTTCTCGAAGATAAAGGTCAAAACGCTAAAGATGGCAGTCGTCAGCCATGCGCCAACCGGCTGGATGACGAGCATCAGAGCAAAGGCGCCGATGATGAGCACCAGCAGCGGGGACAAGAACGTGTCGAGTGCGTTGGACATAACCTTGCGAATCTGACGCTCCATCCAGGCAAAAAATGCGCCAGCGATGAGAGCCGCGATCATGCCGCCCGCTGCGGGGTTGTACTGCGCACTGGTGAGCGGCAGCAGAATGGCAGTGGCAGGATCAGCCGCGCCAGGCGCAAGCAGGGGCATGGCACTGTTGGCGATACACATCATGCCGGCGATGCCGCCCAGCGCAGCGGAGCCACCAAACTCACGTGCCGCGTTATAGCCCACCAAAATGGGCAGATAGGCAAACAGGGCCCAGCCCATGGAACGAATGCCCTGGTACCACCACTCGCCTGCAAGCGCGCCTGCCGTCGAGACGTTAATGACGTTGCAGATACCGTTGATGAGGCCAGCCGCAATGATGCCGGGAAGCAGGGCGACGAAGACATTGGAAATCTTCTTGAGGAAGGCCTGAACCGGCTTAGACTCGTACTTGGCCTTCTGCGCGGCCTTGTTTGTGGCCGCAGCGTCAACCACGCTCTCGTCAGCAACGCCTTTCGCAAGGCCGGTGAGCTTGGAGAACTCCTCGAGCACCTTATTCACCTTGCCCGGACCCAGCACGATCTGCATCGTGTCGTCCTCGACCAGGCCCATCACGCCGTCGAGCGCCTTAATACCCTCCGTGTCGACGTTGCCCGTGTCTTTGACGGTCACGCGCAGGCGCGTCATGCACGCCGCGTTTGCGAGCACGTTGCCTTTACCGCCCAAAAGGTCCAGCAGCTTTTGGGCCAGCTCTTTGTTCGTCATAACTCCTCCTTGTATTGGGTATCTCGTCTAGATGTCATATCAGCTCACGCCGTGCACCTATTGGACATCGGCATTGCTCTTCTCATGGCCACTCACCGCAGTACGGACATGGCCGTGCGCCCGTTCAAGAGCTACCGCAGCCTGCTCGGCATCGCAGTCCAACAGCACCGAGACAATAGCGGTTTTTACGTGGCCGCCGGCATCCGCAAGCGCCTGAACAGCGCGCTCGCGCGTGCAGTCGGTCGCTTCCATCACGATGTTCTGGCCGCGCACCACCAACTTCTCGTTCGTCTGCTGCACATCGACCATCAGGTTTTGGTACACCTTGCCAATCTTGACCATGGCACCGGTCGAAATCATGTTGAGAATGAGCTTTTGAACCGTTCCCGCCTTGAGCCTCGTTGAGCCGGTCAGCACCTCGGGACCGGGCACGGGCTCAATGGCAAGATCTGCGCTCTCCCCGATCTTCGACCCTTGGTTGCAGGCAATTGCAATGGTCTTGCACCCAGTTGCCTTGGCGTACGCAAGGCCGCCCACCACATAAGGAGTACGGCCGCTTGCCGCCAGGCCAACGACAAGATCCTTGTCCGAGAGTCCACGCTCCCGCAGGTCGCTCGCGCCAAGCTCCTCGCTGTCTTCGGCACCTTCGACAGCCTTGATAAACGCCGTCTCGCCTCCGGCAATGAGCCCGACAATCAGATCGGGTGACACGCCAAACGTGGGCGGACACTCCGAAGCGTCGAGTACGCCCAGACGACCGCTGGTGCCTGCGCCCATGTAAAAGACGCGCCCGCCGCGCTCGAGTGCCTCAGCAGCCCAGTCGATTGCTGTGGCAACCTGGGGCAACACTTTCGTGACCGACTGGACGGCACGAAGATCCTCATCGTTCATCGTCGTGACGATTTGCAGCGATGTCATCGTATCGAGGTCCATTGACCTTTGATTACGCTGTTCGGTCGTGAATTTTGTTAAATCGAGCATTTCATTCACCTCATCTTTCCTGTTTCTCGATGTAGTTTTGCTTAATGACATGCGTCGCCCGTTCGTAGTCGCTGGCAACGTAAGCAGCGTACAGGGCATCGACAACCATAAGCTGGGCCATACGCGAAGCCATGGCACCGCTGCGGACCAAGGGTTCACTCGCAGCGACGCCGAGCACGGCATCGGCCATGGTGGCAAGCTTGGATGATCCATCTACTTTGGTAACGGCCACTACGGGACAGTTGTGGCGTTGAGCCTCGGCGGTGCAGTCCAGCACCTCTTGCGTCAAGCCCGAGTAACTAAAGGCGATTGCCATATCGCCCTCATGCATGTTCTTGGCACATAAGAGCTGATCATGCCAGTCGTCGTACAGATGGCACTCTTTGTCGACACGCATGAGCTTTTGCGCCAGGTCGTGCGCGACCAAACGAGAGGCACCAATACCGAACAGATTGACCGCGCGTGCCCGCTTAAGACGGGCCGCGCATCGCTCCAAGACGGTGTAATCGAGCGTTCGCGCCGTCGCCTCGATCGTGCGCACGTTGCTTTTCATCACCTTCCCCACGATACGTTCGACGCTGTCATCCATGGAGATGTCCTCGAGGGCTACGTCTTTCTTGTCACCTAAGAGCGCCAGCTCGGCAATCAGTTCGCGCTGGAACTCCTTGTAGCCCGCAAAACCCAAACGCTTGCAAAAGCGCAAAATGCTCGAGGGCGAGGAGAACGTGACATCGGCAAGACCGCGGACGGACAGCCCGACCACCTCGTGCGGATGAGCGCTTACATATGCGATGACATTGCGTTCCGCCGGGCTCGCGCTGAGCTCACGCTCGCGAAGCCGCAAAAGCAATCCGTTTGCCATCTCAAACACCTCCGTTGAGAAGAATTAAAGACCAACGAACGATTCGTACCGGATACAAACAGCTTTTGCGGTACATTGTGCCGCATCGTGGCGCACAAAGGGCGAGCGTTCTACCGCTCGCCCCTCAAATCCGACCGCTCGGAAATACGCGCGACACAAAATAATTCAACAAGGTCGCATTATCAGAAACGGGTTTGTTACCGGCTAGCGCCTCGCATGGGCGCCGATCGGCCGAGTCGCATGGCGCACCAACGCCGCCGCCAGCAATACCGACAGCATGGCGGTGACATAGCCCGCAGCGTCGAATCCTAAATCGATAACGTCGAAATGCCTTCCGGGAACAAAGATCTTATGCACCTGATCGCCAACGGAGCAGGCGGCGCAAAAGAGCAATACGGGCACGCAACGGGAGCATACGCTCCACGGACGCCTGGAAAAGCAAACCACGACCACGGAGGCGAACAATCCGACGAAGAAAAACTCTACGGTATGGGCAACGCGACGGACGTTTGTGCCCACCCACATGCGAATGGAAGCAAGTCGGCCAGACCGGACATTCGAGGCAGCCGAATCGGTGCCCCCGGTCATTCCGTTCTCCGCCTGAGCTTCACCCGTGGCATCGACAGCCTGAACGCCCATAGCCTGACCCTCCACCACACGCGCGGTGGACTCGCTCAGCAACGACGTCTCCACCGCATTTTGCTCCGTCAGCACCCAGATGCCCGCCAGCGTTGCAGCGAACAGAACGATCGCGGTCCATCCGATTATTTGTTTTACGCGCGCCAAGGGTCAACCTCCTTTTTTGAATATCAGCGAGTGTAGCCCCAAATGGCATCGTCACCGTATCAAAATTTGAATCGCAACAGGAAGCGACAAAGCGACGCAAAACCCTACCCCGCCTCGCGCATCCAGCGATCGAACGTCCCCACGCACACGCCCAGGCACTTTGCTGCCTGGCTGCGGGTAATATCGCCCGCCTCATAGCTATCGCGCACCAGCTCAAACTGAGGAGGGCATGGCTTGCGAGGTCGACCGAAACGGACCCCTCGCGCCCGCGCCGCTGCAATCCCCTCCGCCTGGCGCCGATGGATATTCTCGCGCTCCACCTGCGCCACGTAGCTCAGCAGCTGCAGCACAATATCAGCAATCAGGGTGTTAGTCACATCCGGCGCGCCGCTGGCCCTGGCGCGCGTGTCAAGCAATGGCATATCCAACACCACAATGGCAACCCCGAGCACCTTGGTAATGCGTCGCCATTCCTCAAGAATCTCGGAGTAATTACGGCCAAGTCGGTCGATAGAAAGCACCACCAGCACGTCCCCGTCTCCCAGGACGTGCAGCAGCTCGCGATAACGCGGTCGATCGAAGTCCTTGCCGCTCGCATGGTCGGCATAAATATTCGCCGAGCCCACGCCATAGGCGCCCAGCGCATCCAGCTGCCGATTAAGATTCTGATCGCGCGAACTCACCCGCGCATAACCGTACACCGTCGCCATCTCATCCCCGCTTTCTTGTAAACCTGCCAAAAGGGACAGGTTTATTTTGGTAGGTTTTACCTCTCAAATAGCAGGTAAGCGGGCGGCCGAGCAGACGGCAAGGTAGCCACGATTCAAATGCGAAGGGCGGTCCCGAAAGGCCGCCCTCCGCTCCCCCACCATGAGTCGGGATTTGGCTAATGGATAAGCTTAAAGTCCAAGTGCCCACGCGTGGTATTGACGCGCGAGACCTCGATAATCACGCGCTGCCCCAGCTCGTAACGGGTGCCCGTATCGGCACCTGTGAGCGTGAGCGCGTCCTCGTCGAACTCGAACCACTCGTTGCCCAGACTCTTGATCGAAACCAAGCCTTCGACCTGCGTTAGGTCCAAGCGCACAAAAAGGCCCATGCTGCTAACCCACGAGACGGTTCCGGCATAGCGCTCGCCCAGACGGTCCTCATAGTACTGGGCAATCTTGATCTTTTGCGTCGCATGGCTGGCGGCATCTGCCGCGCGCTCGGCATCGCTGCATGCGCGGCAGATCTGCGGCAGAATGCGCGGCAGCGACTCGCGCCCCTTGCCGATCAGCCGCGGCGTACGGACCAAGGCGTCCTTGCCGCCGAGCCGCTCATAGGCCAACTGCAGTTTGAGCACGCGGTGCACCACCAGATCGGGGTAGCGACGGATGGGACTCGTAAAGTGACAGTAGCACGGCGCGGCGAGCGCAAAGTGGCCCTCGTTGCGCGGCTTGTACAGCGCGCGCTGCATGCTGCGCAGAAGCAGCGTGTTAACGAGCGGTGCGTTGGCCGTACCGGCGGCAGCATCGACTGCAGCCTGCAGCTCATCGGGGCTCCCCAGGGCAATACCGGCAGCACGGCGATCGTCGATGATGCCTAGCTGCGCCAGCGCAACGGCGGCACCGTGCAGGCTATCGGGGCTCGGATCCTCATGCACGCGATAGCAGGCCTCGATATCACGGTCTGCCAGCCACTCTGCAACGCACTCGTTGGCGAGCAGCATAGCTTCCTCGATAAGCGACGTGGCACACGAACGCTCACGCGCCACAATCTGCACGGGCACTCCGTCCTCATCCAACAGAGCACGAATCTCGGCCGTGTCAAAATCGACCGAGCCGCGGGCGCGACGGATACGACGGCGGAGTTCGGCGAGTTCGTTAGCGGCGACAAGGAAATCGCCGAGGTCGACGTTGTAGCCGCGGGCGGCCTCCTCGCACGCAAGACCGCGCTCAAGCGCTTCCTCGCGCGAGGTCTCGGCAGCCGCAACATCCTCGGCTGCACCCTCCAGCACCGAATACTCAACCGCGCCGGCACGCACCAGCAGCGCCTCGGCGCCGTCATAGTCCATACGCACACGCGAGCGAATCACGCTGGGGTACGGATCGTAATGCCGCACGCGACCCTGTGCATCGAGCTCAATGTCAACGGTAAACGCAAGACGGTCCTCGTCAGGGCGAAGCGAGCACAGGTCACAGGACAGGCGTTCGGGCAGCATGGGAAGCACGCGATCGGCCAGATACACCGATGTCGTACGATGGCGAGCCTCAAGATCGATATGCCCGTCCCAAGCCACATAGTGTGAAACGTCGGCGATATGCACACCCAGCTTGTAGCCACCCTCGGGCGTGCGCTCCAGCGAAATGGCGTCGTCAAAGTCGCGCGCGTCGACTGGGTCGATCGTGATGACAAAGCGGTCGCGCAGATCGCGGCGGAGCGGGTCCTTAAGCGCCGCGGACACATCGAGCGAAAGCCCCTCGGCCTCGTCCAGCGCGGCCTCGGGATAGCTATCGGTATAGCCGTAACGCGCCATCACATATTGAACGCCCAAATCGGGCGCGTCATCTCCGCCAATGCGGCGTTCGATCGTCACGGTACCCGATTCCAGGCGCGTCGGGTAGGTCAAAATGCGCGCGACAACAGCATCACCCGGGTGGACACCCAGACGATCCGCCGAGGTATCCTCGGGCAGAATGAAGAAGTCGGCCTTCAGACGCGAATCGAGCGGCTCGATCACACCGAGCGGACCGGCGGTCTGGTACGTGCCCACCACGCTTATGGCTGCACGCTCAACCACGCTTTCGATCACGGCGCGCCGCTCACCGTGCGGGCTGTTCTTAATGCTCACGGCAACGGTATCGCCATCCATGATCTCGCGCTTACCGCGGCCCATGACCTTGTAGTCGCCGTTTTCGGTTACAACGTAGGCGCTATGCTCATGGAGCTGCACGCGCCCGGTCAGGCTCGGACGGCGTTCGCTGCGCACCGGCCCGCGCTGATTGCGAGCTCCACGCTTATGCTTGTTATTGCGCCCCATGGCGCCTCCTAACTATCGATTGCGAACTCCAAAGAGTCTACCCAAATGATTCGCTTTCCTGCCGTCCCCTAGGGATCAAAAAACGGGCCGCCCCATAAGAGACGACCCGTTGGAAGGGATGAATTCCAAGCATGCCTACACGCGCAGGTAGCGGCGCATGGCGATGGCAGAACCAAAGAGACCGATAATCACGCCGACCAGAATCAGCGCAGCATAGGTCACCAGGTAGTACTGCATCGGCAGGGCAAACGACATCCAGCCGATGCTCTCCTGCAGACGCGGGATCATCAGATTGCGCAGCAGCTCCAGAACGCCGATGGAAAGCAGCGAGCCCAAAATGGCCTGCAGCACGCCCTCGGCGATAAACGGGCCACGAATGAAGCCGTTGCTGGCGCCGACCAGACGCATAATCGCAATCTCACGACGACGCGCCGTGATGGACAGGCGAATCGTGTTGTTGATGAAGATGAATGCGATAAAGGTCAGAAGACCAACGAGCACCACGGCGGCGATGCGGATGTAGTTGGTCACCTGGAACAGGCGGCTCACTTCCTCCTGGCCGTACAGCACGCTCGCGTTGACGTCGCCGTCATCCGCGATCTTCTGGAAATCGGCATCCTTCTTGAGCTTCTTTGCCGTGCTCTCGACCTTGGACGGATCGTCCATCTCAATAGCGAAGGAAGCCGGCAGCGGGTTCTGGCCATCGAGCGCGCTCATGGTGGCGTCGGCGTTGCCCGACATCTTGCTCGTATACTCGGCCAGCGCGTCGTCCTTGTCCTTATAGGTCACGGACTTGACGTTATTCCACGTCTTAAGCTCGGCCTCAAAAGCCTGAACATCGGCCTGATCGGCGTCATCACTAATGAACGCGTTGATGACAACCTGATCCTCGACGGTGCCGATCACGGAGTTCAGCATCGCAGAGCCCATGATGAACAGGCCGATGATAAACAGCGAAAGGAAGATCGTGATGACGGCGCCGAGCGAGGTAGTCCAGTTACGGAAGAAGTGGCTGATTGCCTCTTTGAAGGAGTAGCCCACGTTAGTTGGTGCCATAGTTGCCGTAACCTCCCCTCTCCTGGTCGCGGATGACGTGGCCGCCCTCGAGGGCGATCACGCGACGGTGCATGCTATCGACCATCTCGCGGTCGTGCGTGGCGACGATCACGGTGGTGCCGGTGCGGTTAATACGCTCAAGCAGCTTCATGATGCCCAGCGAGATCGCCGGGTCGAGGTTGCCCGTGGGCTCGTCGCAGATCAGCAGCGGCGGACGGTTGACCATAGCACGGGCGACGGCAACGCGCTGCTGCTCGCCACCGGAAAGCTGGTCGGGCAGCGAGTCCATCTGATCGGCCAGACCGACCAGACGCAGCACCTCGGGCACCTGGCTGCGAATGACGCCCTTGGGCTTGCCGATGCACTGCAGGGCAAACGCCACGTTTTCGTAGGCGGTCTTTTGCGGCAGAAGCTTAAAGTCCTGGAACACGGCGCCAATCTGGCGGCGCAGGAACGGAACCTTACGGTTCTTGATCTTCATGAGGTCCTGACCGGCAACCAGGATGCGGCCGCTCGTCGGCTTGACGTCGCGGTTGAGCGTCGACAGCAGCGTGGTCTTACCCGAGCCGGAGTGACCGACCAGGAAGACGAACTCGCCCGGATAGATCTCGATGTTGATGTCGTCGAGTGCAGGCTTGTTAGGCTGTGCCGGATAGATCTTGGTGACATGCTCCATAAGGATGACGGGCTCGACACCGGCCTGCTTGGCCATCTTCTTGCGGCTGGCCTGCGGATCGATGGGCGCAAACACCGACGTAAAATCGGGGTTGTTGAGCGCGTTATCGAGGCTTGCGACCTCGGCTGCCTGATCGCTCTCGACCACCGGGGCAGCAGGCTGCGTGGGGTCGGGAATAGCGGCAAAGAGACCGGACTGCGCAGGCTGAGGAGCCGGCGTCGCAGGGGCCAAGGGGTCGGGAAT
>NZ_JBCPDN010000009.1:30585-42271 GCF_040915425.1 Collinsella aerofaciens
GATGCCGGCTGTGCCTGATCTGCCGGCTGAGCGGGGGCCTGAGCAACAGGCTGGCCCTCTGAATCCGGAGTGGCGAAACGACTGCCCTGGACGCCTGCCTGCGTCTTGGGGGCATCATCGCCCGCACCGGAGGTACGGAAGTGGTTACCCACTGGTGCTCCTTATCGTCGTGCGTTTAAACTACATGAGCGCTTTGTATTTTAGCAGCATTAGCTTTGCTGCACATAAGAAGCATGGCGTGCTTAGGGATCCCGTCGGCCGTGCACAGGGTTACTCTCCAAATCGTCCTCGGACATGTCGGAGCCCCCGCTGCGCACTACGTGCGGCGGGGGCTCCTCCGTCCTGCGGAAAGATTTGGAGAGTAACCCTGTGTCCGGCCTGCGATAACTAAGGGGTCGCTGCGTTTATCTTGAGGTGCTGCATATACAAAGCTGGAAGGGTCTGAATTGCGCTTTGTCGATATATGCCCTTTTTCCTGATGGGACCGTGCTTGAGGGGCGTCTTCATGAGTTGCGGTGAAATAGGGACTGTTTTACCAGTTAAAAGGTCTAATCAGTCCCTATTTCACCGCAACTGAAACAGGGGCGCTCTCCAAGAGAGCGCCCCTGCCGGGTTTCCATAGTTCTGGCGAAGCAGTCCTTGAGATCCGCCTTGCCTTATGCCAAGAACTCCTTGGTGGTCGCCACGATGTTGGCGGCGTCCAGGCCATACTTGTGCAAGAGCTCGGCACCCGGGCCGGACTCGCCAAAGGTGTCGTTGACGCCGATCTTCTTGAGGGGCGTCGGGCACTGCTCGCACAGGACGTCGGCAACGGCGCTGCCCAGGCCACCGATTACAGAATGCTCCTCGACGGTCACGACGTGGCCGGTCTTGGTGGCGCTCTTGACGATCAGGTCGGCATCGATGGGCTTGATGGTGTGCATGTTGATGACCTCGGCGTCGATGCCCTCGGCAGCGAGCTGCTCGGCGGCCTCGAGAGCCTCGCCGACCATCAGGCCGCAGGCGATGATGGTGACGTCGGCGCCCTCGCGCATGACAATGCCCTTACCCAACTCGAAGTTGTAGGTCTCGGGGTCGTTGATAACCGGCGAGGCCAAACGAGCGAAGCGCATGTACACCGGACCGTCGCACTCGTAGGCGGCGCGCGTTACGGCGCGGGCCTCGACGTCGTCGGCAGGAACGATCACAGTCATGCCGGGGATGACGCGCATGAGGGCAATATCCTCGCAGCACTGGTGCGTGGCGCCATCCTCGCCCACCGAGATACCGGCATGCGTGGCACCGATCTTAACGTTGAGGTGCGGGTAGCCGATGGAGTTGCGGACCTGCTCAAAGGCGCGACCGGCAGCGAACATGGCAAAGGTGCTCGCGAAGGCAACGCGGCCGGTGGTCGCGATACCGGCGGCGACGCCCATCAGGTTGCTCTCGGCAATGCCCACATCGAAGAAGCGGTCGGGGCAGGCTGCCTTGAACTTGCCGGTCTGCGTGGCGGCAGCCAGGTCGGCGTCGAGGACCACAAAGTCATCGTGCTCGTTGGCGAGCTCGACGAGGGCCTCGCCGTAGCTTACGCGCGTGGCGATTTTCTTGACGTCTGCCATCCTAGAGCTCCTCTCCGGCGGCCGTGAGCTCTGCCATGGCCTGCTCAAACTGTTCATCGTTGGGGGCCTTGCCGTGCCAACCAACCTGGTTCTCCATAAAGGAAACGCCCTTGCCCTTCATGGTCTCGGCGATGATGGCGGTCGGCTGACCCTTGGTGGCGCGGGCCTCGGCAAAGGCGGCGCGGATCTGATCGAAATCGTTGCCGTCGGCAAGCTCCACCACGTGGAACTTAAAGGCGCGGAACTTGTCGGCGAGCGGCATGGGGTCGTTGACCTCCTCGACGGGGCCGTCGATCTGCAGGCCGTTGTGGTCGACGATCACGCAGAGGTTATCGAGCTGCTGGTTGCCGGCAAACATGGCTGCCTCCCAGACCTGGCCCTCCTCGCTCTCGCCATCACCCAGCAGGGCGTACGTGCGGTAAGTATCGCCCCAGTGCTTGGCGGCAACCGCCATGCCCACGGCGGCGGAGATGCCCTGGCCGAGCGAGCCGGTGGACATATCGACGCCCGGGGTGTCGTTCATGTTGGGATGACCTTGCAGGTGGCTGCCGATATGGCGCAGCGTCTCGAGATCCTCCTTGGGGAAGAACCCACGCTCGGCGAGCACGGCGTACAGGCCCGGAGCGCAATGGCCCTTGGAGAGCACAAAACGGTCGCGATCGGCCTTGCGGGGATCGGCCGGGTCGACGTTCATTTCCTCAAAGTACAGATAGGTCATGATGTCGGCAGCGCCGAGCGAACCGCCCGGATGGCCGGACTTGGCAGCGTGCACGCCGGTGACGATGCCCTTCCTTACCTCGTTGGCAACCTTTTTGAGCTCTTCGTCGCTCATTGTGCCTTCCTTTCATCCTCATTAGACAAAATGCGCACGGCACCGAAGGTAATCCCAACACAGCCGCAATGCACGTACGTCATTCATTATGCTGGAAACTGATGGCTTTACCAGAGTTTTTATCATTATTTGAACAATTTAGCAGGCAGAACCGCTGATGAAACGGTTTATCAATGTGAACGTCTTTTGGATGGAACGCGATCGACCCTACGCGCTAATGTCCTTGAATCCCTCGCCGAAGGCTTCCGTAACGTCGGCAACCGTCACGATGGCATGAGGATCGCGCTCGCGCACGATCGTCTTGAGGGTATTGAGCTCTCGACGGCTCACGATGACCATAATCACTGGCTTCTCGGCACCCGAATACATGCCAGTCGCCTTAAACTTGGTACAACCACGACCCAGGCCATACATGATATCGGCAGCGATATCAGGGAACTTGTCCGAGATGATGAGTACCATACGGCGTTTGTTGCCACCATCGACCACGGCATCGATCACGTAGCCGCTAATGACCATCGAAAGGCCTGCATACAGTGCGTTTTCGATTGAAAAGACCGGAGCCGATAGCGCGCATACGGCAACATCGATCGCCATGACGGTCGAGCCCACCGGCAGCGAGGTGTTACGCGAGATGATTTGGCCAATCGTGTCCGAGCCGCCGGTGTTGGCGCCGGCGCGCAACACCATGCCGTAACCGATGCCCGTAATAATGCCGCCCCACATGGCAGGGAGCATCAGGTCCGCATCCGCCAGAGGTGCTACAAACGGGGCGAACAGATCGGTAAAGAAGCCCAGCAGCACAAAGCCCGTCGCGGTCTGCACCACGTAGAACATGCCGCCCTCGCGCATAACGACCAACAACAGCAAGGCGTTCATCACGATCGTCTGAATACCAACGGGAAGCGATAGGCCGCGCGCCGCGCCGACCGCCTGGATAATGGTGGCAAGGCCCGTAACGCCACCGGCGGCAAGACCGTTGGGAATCAAAAACAAGTCGGTCGCGATGGCGGCCAAGGCACACCCCAACATGATCTGGGGCAGGTCGTGAAAGAAGTTCATCGAAAGAATGCGCTTGATGTCCAGACGATATGCCATGCTGCCTCCCTCAAAAAAGCGCACCCAAACGGATGCGCTTTGAACTTCTTCTTGTATTCGATTCTACCGATCCGCCGGACAAAAACCACCCCTGCGCAGGGTTTATTCTGGATACAAACCCGTCCAACCGTTGGGCTTGGCATCGGCTTGAAGCCACCCGATGTTTTAGACCTCCGAGCCTTCTGCATCGGCGTTGC
The DNA here is from genome assembly GCF_040915425.1 of Collinsella aerofaciens. Taxonomy (GTDB): domain Bacteria; phylum Actinomycetota; class Coriobacteriia; order Coriobacteriales; family Coriobacteriaceae; genus Collinsella; species Collinsella aerofaciens_BW. Next base: position 34,311 of record NZ_JBCPDN010000009.1, read on the forward strand.
CGGTAGCCCAGCGATGGTAGCCAATAACAAACGGGTCCAGGTCGCCATCGTCAAGGACGGCCTCGACATTGCTGGTCTCCACGCCCGTGCGTAAGTCCTTGACCATCTGGTACGGGTAGAGCACGTAGCTGCGAATCTGGTTGCCAAAACCAATCGTGGTCTTGGGTCCGCGGATCTCATCGAGCGCCTCGGCGCGCTTCTCGAGCTCAATCTCGTACAGGCGAGCCTTGAGGATCTGCATGCACGCGGCCTTGTTCTGAATCTGGCTGCGCTCGTTTTGGCAGGTGACCACAATGCCGCTGGGAAAATGCGTCACGCGCACGGCGGAGTCGGTGGTGTTGACGCCCTGACCGCCCGGGCCGCTCGCGTGGTACACGTCCACGCGGATGTCATCGGGACTGATCTCGATGTCGATATCATCGGGTAGCACGGGGATGACCTCGACGCCGGCAAACGTGGTCTGGCGGCGCTTCTTGTCGTCGGTGGGGCTAATGCGAACCAAGCGGTGGACGCCGGCCTCGGCGCGCAGCATGCCAAATGCGTCCTTGCCCTCGACGGTAAAGGTCGCACGGTCAATGCCGATGACCTCGGCCGCGGGACAGTCGTTGATGGTGACCTTCCAGCCGCGACGCTGGCAGTACTTCATGTACATCTTAAAGAGCATGAAGGTCCAGTCCTGGGCCTCCAGACCACCCTGTCCGGGCTTGATGGTCACAATGGCATCGCCGTGATCGAACTCACCGGTAAACCAGCTCGAAAGCTCAAGCTCATCGATGGCACGGGCCAGGCGCTCAGCCGTGGCTGCAGCCTCCTCGCGAAGGGCGGCGGCGTCGGGGTCATCCCCCATCTCCTCGGCAAGCTCCAGCGCGGCGCGGGCATCGGAAAGCTCGCCGCGCGCGGTGTCCACGGCAGCGATATCTTCCTTGGTGCGCGCGATCTCCTCCATGGTGGCACGGGCGGCGTCGGCGTCATCCCAAAAGCCAGGGGCAACACTTTTGGCCTCGAGCTCGAACACGCGGGTACGCTTCTCGTCCAGGTGGAGATACGACTCGACCTCACCGAGCCGGTCCGCAAACGCGTCCAGCTCGGCGGGCGTTACCTCTAAAGCCTCAGCCATTAACGATTCCTGCCGTGGCAGTACTTAAACTTCTTGCCGCTACCGCAGGGGCACGGGTCGTTGCGGCCCACGTTGACGTACGGATCGTCGCTCTCGGACTTGCGATAGGTGGTCACCTTGCCACCGTTGTTGACGGCAGCCGGACCACCCTGGACAGCTGTGCGGGCCTGCACCTGCGCCTGCTTGCGCAGCACCGAGCCGCCGTTGTCACCATCGACCTCGGCAGGACCGGAGAAGTGCGCACCCTCGAGCGCGGGCTCCTCCTTGTGCTCCACGGCACGCGGGGCAGCCTTGATCTCGATGCGCAGAACCGTACGCAGGTAATCCTCGTACATGGTATCGACGAGTATCTGGAACGCGCCGTAGGCCTCGGTCTTGTACTCAACCAGCGGGTCGCGCTGGCCAAAGCCGCGCAGGCCGATGCCGGTCTTGAGGTAGTCCATCTCCTGCAGGTAGTTCATCCAGCGGGTATCGATGACGCGCAGCATGACCTGGGTGTTGAGCTCGCGCATCAGGTCCTCGCCCAAGCGCTCGGCCTTCATGTTGTAGCACTTCTCTACGTAAGCCAGGACATCGGCAGCCAGGGCCTCATAATCCTCGTCGGGGAACTTCGGCGTATCGATGTGGCCGGTGAGCTCCACAACCCACTTGCGCAGGCCCTCCAGGTCGCGCTCGCCATCGTGACTGTCCTTGGTGCAGAACTCCTGCACGCAGCGGTACACGGTGTCGTGCATGACCTCGGTGATGTGGTCGGTCAGGTCCTTGCCGTCCAGAATCTTATTGCGCTCGGCGTAGATGACCTGGCGCTGCTTGTTCATGACGTCGTCGTACTCAAGGACGCTCTTACGCATGGAGAAGTTGATGCTCTCGACCTTGTGCTGGGCGCTCTCGACGGCCTTGGAGATGATCTTGTGCTGGATGGGCATGTCGTCGCCCATGTCGGCCGTGACCATCATCTTGGAGACGCGGTCCATCTTGTCGCCGCCGAACAGGCGCATGAGGTCGTCCTCGAGCGACAGGTAGAACTGGGTCTCGCCCGGATCGCCCTGACGACCGGAGCGGCCGCGCAGCTGGTTGTCGATACGACGGGACTCGTGGCGCTCGGTTCCGATAACGGTCAGGCCGCCGGCGGCAAGCACGCGCTCGCGCTCGGCCTTGCAGGTCTCCTTGGCCTCGGCGTTAAACTGCTCGAGCTGCTCGGGCGTCACGTCCTCCATGGTCAGGCCCTCGTACTCAAGGCGCTCGCGCACCAGCTCGTCGGGGTTGCCGCCCAGCAGGATGTCGGTACCACGACCGGCCATGTTAGTAGCGATGGTCACGGCGCCGTAGCGTCCGGCCTGGGCAACGATGTGGGCCTCGCGCTCGTGATGCTTGGCGTTGAGAACCTCGTGCGCGATGCCGCGCTTGGTAAGGGCGGCGGACAGCTTCTCGGAGCTTTCGATGGAGACGGTGCCCACCAGGACCGGCTGTCCCTTGGCGTGACGTCGCTCGACGTCGTCGGCAACGGCGTTGTACTTGGCCTGGATGGTACGATATACCAGGTCCTCGTGGTCCACGCGCTGCACGGGCTTGTTGGAGGGGATGACCTCGACGGGCAGCTTGTAGATCTCGCGGAACTCGGCATCCTCGGTAAGTGCCGTGCCGGTCATACCGGAAAGCTTGTCATACAGACGGAAGTAGTTCTGCAGGGTGATGGTGGCCAGGGTCTGGTTCTCCTCGCGTACGAGCACGCCCTCTTTGGCCTCGATGGCCTGGTGCAGGCCCTCAGAATAGCGGCGGCCCTCCATGATGCGGCCGGTGAACTCGTCGACGATCTTGACCTCGCCGTTGGTGACCACGTACTGCTTGTCGCGATGGAACATGTACTGGGCCTTCAGCGCCTGCTGCAGGTGGTTGACCAGCTGGCCCGAAAGGTCGGCATAGATGTCCTCGATACCCAGGCGGCGCTCGATCTTCTTAAGGCCGCGCTCGGTGGCGGCAATGGTGTGCTTGGCCTCGTCCATGACATAGTCGCCCGTGGGCTCCACGTCCTCGGTGGCGGTGAGCATGTCGTGCGACACGTCCTCGCCGCGCTCAAGGCCGCGCACGGCACGCGCGAAGTCCTTGTAGGTGCTGGCGGACTTGGTGCCGGCACCCGAGATGATGAGCGGCGTTCTGGCCTCATCGATCAGGATGGAGTCGACCTCGTCGACGATGGCGTAATGGTGGCCGCGCTGCACGCGCTGCTCGGGACGGGTGACCATGTTGTCGCGCAGGTAGTCGAAACCGAACTCGGAGTTGGTGCCGTAAGTGACGTCTGCCTGGTAGGCCGGGCGCTTGAGCTCGAGCGGCATGTTGTTCTGGAGCAGACCGACGGTCATGCCCAGGTACTTGTAGATGCGGCCCATCCACTCGGAGTCGCGCTTTGCCAGGTAATCGTTGACGGTAACGACATGCACGCCCTTGCCGGCGATAGCGTTGAGGTAGCCGGCCAAGGTGGAGACGAGCGTCTTGCCCTCGCCGGTCTTCATCTCGGCAATATGACCCTCATGAAGCGCCATGGCGCCGATGAGCTGTACGTCAAAGTGGCGCATGCCCGTGATGCGCTTGGAAGCCTCGCGCACGGTGGCAAAGGCCTCGGGAAGCATGTCGTCGAGCGACTCGCCGTTGGCGTAACGCTCGCGGAACTTATCGGTCTGGGCGCGGAGTTCCTCCTCGGTCATCTTCTCAAACTGGGGCTCAAGACCGTTGATCTGGTCGACGATCTTGTAGTAGCGCTTAAGGTCCTTATCGGATCCAAAGGACAGCAGCTTTGACATGAATCCCATGTGGTTTTCCTTTTTGGCCATCGCCCACGCCGTGCAGCTGCGGGCGAGTTAAACACAGATGATTGTACTTTAGCCAAACAAGGCGCGGCCTATACGGTCGACCTCGACCGCCACGTAATAACTACGACCCGACCGACCTGCCAAAAAGGGACTGGTTTATTTTGGCAGGTTTTATCTGGGAAAACGCCGTCACTCTGCCATTTGGTGCAAACCAACCCGTCCCCTTCGCACCAATCTGGTGCAATGGGAACGGGTTAGCCTGCACCAATAAAAAGAAAAGGGCCGCGCACCCAAACGGATGCGCGGCCCTTATGCCATGAATGCGAGTGATTCCGCGGCGAGCTATTTACTCAGCAGCCTCGGTAGTCTCGGCCTCGGCAGCGGCCTCCTCGACGGGAGCCTCTGCGGGAGCCTCGGCGGCCTGCTTGGCAGCCTCCTCGGCAAACTTAGCAGCACGCTTGGCCTTCTCGGCAGCCTTAGCCTCAGCGGCGGCCTTGCGAGCGGCCTCGGCCTCAGCAGCCTTGGCAGCCTTGGCAGCCTTGGCCTCCTCGGCCTTCTTGAGCTGGGCGGCAGCGGCGCCACCGAACTTGTCGGCGAAGCGCTGGACGCGTCCACCGGTGTCGACGAACTTCTGCTGGCCGGTGTAGAACGGGTGGCACTCGTTGCAAAGCTCAACCTTCATCTCGGACACGGTAGCGTGCGTCTTGAAGGTGTTGCCGCAGGAGCACGTCACCGTGCACTCGACATACTGGGGATGGATACCCTGCTTCATGGTAGGACTCCTTATTGGTCAGGCGCTGGTTACCGATCAGCGCATAAGGCGTCTTGGTTTCCGACCAAGACAACAAACTCGGCTATGGTACCACGGCGTCGAGCGTCCCACAAAAGGTTCACGGTCTTTGCGTTGTGCATCGCGCCCAAGGCACAGCAGACGACACGACGAATCGCGGCAAACGGGCGCCTTTGCCCCTTCTCCCATGTTGCAGACGTGTAACGCCGCAGCAAAGGTGCCCCTTTTTGCGCAGGACAGGTACAATGATGAACACTGTACCGTAGCGGAGCGCCGCCGCGCGCCGCCAACACGCGAAAGGGTTTCCCATGGCCGAGATCTCGTCCTCCCGCATCGTCATCACCGTCCTTGGCAAGAACCGCCCCGGTATCGTCGCCGGCGTCACCCGTGTTCTGGGCGAGGCCAACGTCGACATCCGCGACATCACGCAGTCCATTATCGAGGACATCTTCACCATGACCATGCTGGCCGACACCGCCGAGTCCAAGCTCGACTTCGCCGAGCTGCAGAAGGCCCTGGCCGAGGCCGGCGAGCTTTCGGGCGTCAACGTGTCCATTCAGCGCGAGGACGTCTTTAACTTTATGTACCGCCTGTAGCGAACAAGCCGCTCGGGGCAGCCTGACGTCATATCGTCCAAGCGCGCGGCCCCAAAGCGGACCGGAGAGGAGTGCGCATGGCCTACGACGCCAAGAAAATCTACTACCGCTTCGACGATCACCTGAGCCGCCTGGTTCTGGATTACGAGGCGAGCCGTCAGATTTCGCCCGAAAGCGAAAACCTCTACCACGGCCTGCCGACCGCCCCGTACGACGAGGGCTTGTTCGAAGAGCACAATGTCAAGCGCGGCCTGCGCAATGCTGACGGCTCGGGCGTGGTCGCGGGCCTCACTCGTATCTCGGATGTGCACGGCTACAACAAGGTCGACGGAAAGGTCGTGCCCGATCAGGGCAAGCTCACGCTTCGCGGCTACAGCATCGAGGATCTGGTCAACAATGCCCAGGCCGAGAATCGCTACGGCTACGAAGAAGTCGCCTATCTGCTTATCACGGGTTCGCTACCCAACAAGGAAGAGCTCGACGGCTTCTGCGAGCGCCTAGGTGCCTTTAGACATCTGAGCGACGAGTACGTCAAAGAGTTCCCCATGACCACGGTGTCGTCGAGCATCATGAACGTGCTCCAGCGCGCCGTGCTGCTGCTCTACGCCTTCGATGCCGAACCAGACGTGATCACGCCCGAGCACGAAATCGACGTCGCCATTTCCATGCTCGCACGTCTCCCGCGCATCGCCGCCTTCGCACACATGGCCTCGATCGCCAAGCTTCGCGGCTCCGAGGTTCACGTGCCGCACCCCACGCCCGGTCTCTCCACCGCCGAGACCATCCTACAGGTCCTGCGCGGCGGCATGGCGTTCACCCGCGATGAGGCGATGCTGCTCGACGTTATGCTCATGCTGCATGCCGAGCACGGCGGCGGCAACAACTCCACCTTCGCTTGCCGCGTGCTGTCGTCTTCGGCCACCGACCCGTATTCCGCCTACGCCGCGGCTATCGGCTCGCTCAAGGGCCCGCGCCACGGCGGTGCCAATGCCAAGGTCGTGTCTATGCACGAGGACATCCGTGCGCACGTCTCCAATTGGGAGGACGAGGACGAGGTCGCAGCCTACCTGGGCAAGATTCTCGACAAGCAGGCCTTCGACGGCACGGGTCTCATCTACGGTATGGGCCACGCCGTCTACACGCTGAGCGACCCGCGTGCCGAGGTGTGCCGCCGTTACGCGCGCACACTTGCCGCCAAGAAGGACCTGGGCGATGAGTTCGCGCTCATCGAGCGCATTGAGCGCCTGGCACCGCAGGTGATGCGCGACCACGGCATGACCAAGCCCATCTGCGCCAACATCGACCTGTACACAGGCTTTATCTACAAGATGCTCGGCGTGCCCGAGACGCTTTTTACGCCGCTATTCGCCGTCGCCCGCATGGCCGGCTGGTCGGCACACCGCATGGAAGAGCTCTTCTGCGCGCACCGTATTATTCGCCCCGCGTATCGCCCGGTTATCGAGCCGCTGGAGTACAAGCCGCTCGCCGATCGCTAGGACGCGGACCGTTATAGAACCCGAGCGTGGCCAGGGCATCATCGCCCTCGGCCACGCTTTTTATGCCAGTAGAAAGGGCTTCATCAAATGATTGTGTTTTCCGATATGGATGGAACGCTGCTGACGAGTGATAAGCAGATGAGCGACGCCACCTGGGCGATGCTCGACGAGCTTGCGCGCCGCGGTATTGAGTTTGTGCCCTGCACGGGGCGCCCGCTGTCGGGCATCTTTGAGCCCATCCTCGCCCATCCTGCCGTGCACTACGCGGTCTGCGCCAATGGTGCCAGCGTCTGGCAGCTCGACGAGGATACGCCCATCGACGCCTCACGTGCTACGCGCATTTTGAGCCGACCGCTCGATTGCGGCATTGCCCACCGCATCCATCGCATTGCCGCCGGCCACGATGTGACCTTCGATATCTTCGCGGATGGACAGTGCTTCCTCCCCCGCTCGCTATACGGGCGCCTGGATGAGTTCTGCGGCGGTGACCCCCACATCGCGGCTTCACTCAAGCGCACACGAACGCCGATCGACATGGATATCGACAGCAAGATCGACGAGGTCGAGACGCTCGAACGTATCGCCATGTACTGGCACAACCCGGCCGATCGCGACGCCATCGCGACGGCGCTCGACACGCTCGGAGGCATTGAGGTCACGCGTTCGTACGCCATGAATATCGAGGTCATGGGCGAGGGCGCCACCAAGGGGACGGCCCTCACGTGGCTATGCGAATACCTGGGCAAGCGTCTCGCCGACGCCTGGGCGTTCGGCGACAACATCAACGACATCCCCATGCTGCAGGCAGCGGGCCACGGCATGGCCATGATCAACGCCGAGTCCGAAGACCGCGAGGCCGCCGACGCCATCACCGAATACGACAACGACCACGACGGCGTCGCCCGCACCATCATGGCCGCCCTTGCCTAGTCATTGGTCAGTCATTGGGTGTTCCTATAGTTTTGTCAACCGTCGGGGCTACTCCCGGTAGGGCACCCGGTCGCGCATCACGGCGTATATCGCCCTGAGCCGCTTCCTCGCGACGGCCTTGAGCGCCCGCCCGTGCCCCATGCCCCGCGCCCTGCAGGCCCGGTAGTACTCGCCGTAGCGCCCCGAGGACCTCACCAGGCTGTTGCACGAGAAGATCAGCAGGGA
>NZ_JBCPDN010000010.1:0-23181 GCF_040915425.1 Collinsella aerofaciens
AGGTTGACCGCCTGCGCGACTACATCGCTCAACACATGATTGAGAACCCCCATGCCGGTGAGCCGGGCTCCAAGGGCGTGCCGCAGGGGCGCTATATGCTCGATCATGTCCGCAAGGTTCGTTGGGCGTTTATTGCATGGGAGCCGGTCTCTGCGCCCAGCTCATAGCCTGTTCGCAGCCCGCACCGCCCACTCACTCGGCATCCGCATTCTTTGCGAACTGGGCGAACGCGCTCCACACCGCGCCGTTCCTGCGCTATCGTGGGACAGCTCACGTAGATTAAGGCCCCGTCGCGGGGCGCCCCATACATAGAAAGCGAGAACCCATGGCACTGACAGGAGCACAGGTCAAGCAGCTTCGCAGCATGGCCCATCACCTCAACCCCGCCATCATCATCGGCAAGTCCGACGTCAACGAGGGCACCGTCGAGCAGACGGTCGCCTACCTGGAGAAGCACGAGCTCGTTAAGTGCTCCGTGCTCGATGGCTCCAGCCTTTCCGCCCGCGAAGCCGCCGAAGAGCTCGCTGAGCGCTGCCACGCCGAGGTCGTCCAGGTCATCGGCCGCAAGTTCTCGCTGTATCGCGAGTCCTCGCGCAAGGACATCGAGAAGATCAAGCTCGTCTAAGAGCCAATAAACCGGCGAGCCAACACATAGCAAGCTTACGGGTGCCCAAGTACTTCGGGCGCCCGTTTTTTATCGCTCGACCAGCACGCGATTGAGCCGCCCCTCCACCAAGCGCTCGTATAGACGCCGGGTCTCGGGCTCGGGCACGCCATTGACCTGCTCCCTCAGATGGTGCATATGCCCGCTGTATAGCTCGACGATATCGCGCCGCCGCCCCGCCGCACTGTAGACGTGCATGGCGCAGCGCACCATATCCTCACGTGCCGTTTCCTGCCGAAGCCCCGACTCCGCCAGCCAAATCGCCGACTGCAGATCGTTTTCTTCTAGAGCGGCATTTGCTCCCTTAATCATGCAATCGATGTACTTTGACTGCATAATGCGTCGCATACGCAAAAAGTAGGTGGGATTACAGCCATTGGGAACATGCAGCGGTCCGGCATAAAGCTGCTCAATCTTAAGGCACAGCTCAACTAAATGGGGCCCGCGCGCACCCGTGCGATTTCCCAAAACCTCGCGGCTTATCTGGTCAAACAGCCGTACATCGGTCTTGACGTAGTCGCCGTTGAGCCCAATGCATTCATTTTGGATGAGCACACACGACTTGCCGTCCGGCGTCGGCCCCAAAGCCGACCGCAAGCGCGATATCGTCGAGTACAGGTTGTTGCGGGCGCTATTGAACTCGGCATGGGGCCACAGCTCCATGGCCAGCGTCTCACGATCGACGAGCGCATCCATGCCCAGCGCAAGCCGCTCGGCAAGTGTCGCCGCCTTCTTGCGGCGCCACATTTTGTCCGTGATGGGAAACCCGTCGCGCTCGGCGCGAAACGCACCAAACATGCGAATCTCGATATGGTCGATGGTATCAACGGCTTCAACCTCGCCGGCCTGGAATAGGCGCTCGCCCTCCCCTTCCAAATCGTCGCGCAGCGAGTACCGCGACAGCTCGCGCACGGGAAGCTTCTTGCGTATCCTGGCCGCCGGCTCGCCCAGACAATGCATGGCAAGGCGCGCAAAGAGCCGATACGATGGTTCTAGAATCCCCGCACGATTCATGGACATCCAGGCCGCAAGGTCGCTGTCTCGGCCTGCACAGGCCAAATGCAGCGCCACCATCCAGGCCTCCGCTCCACCAACCTGCGTCTGGCTTATATCGAGCAACTCCGCTTCCTCGCGCACCGAAACCATCGATGTATTTCGCAGATACGCTGCGCGCTCCAGCAGCAATGCGTTATCGCGCATGTACGCAATCGACTCCTCGGCAAGTTTGAGCACTTGGACCGCACGGAACTTTGCATTAATCGGCCGTCCCTCTGCCAGCGACTGCCAGCCTTCTAGCAACAGGCCAAACAGCTGAATCTGGTTGTCGCGCATGCGCACGGCAAAACGATCGAGCTCGTTGAACGCCGCATCGTCGGTTACCGGCAAGCCGGAAAGGAGCCGCCGTGCCGCCAACACCATGCGCACCCAGATAGCCATCGCCTTAAGTCCACGTACGTCGAGCGCCTCCCGCGCCACCGTCATTTCGTCGTCGCGCTCGTCGGTTCCCGCAAACGACCCGTCAAAGAGCTCCACCAGCATGCTATCGGCCCGTATAACAATCCCCGCGATGTCGAGCTCGCAGTCGTAGGCCTTGCTCGTTTTGAGCTGCTGTAGGACGCCGCCGTCATCTCCCCGCTCGGTCAGGCATCGCTTGACCTCGATATGCGCAGACAGCATATCGAGTGCGGTATGGGATGTCTCGATTTCTGGCACGGCCAGGTTCGCAGGAAGCCCAAGCCCGTTGTCCCCATAGCAAACAGCCGTCAGTGTCTGGGCCACCCTCCATGAAACAGGATCTATTTCGCAGACCGCCCGTTCGCCCCCGCGCTCGATAACCGATGCCATATAGCGGGCGAGCTTTGTGTTGGACACGCTGACCGCTGCCAGATATACGCCAAGCGCCTCGGCAGGCGTTGGCTCTGGAGCCGGATCGTCGGCATCGATCGTGCCCAGCGCTGCTCGGCAGATATCGGCCCCGTGCCCCGTCAGAGCCAGATCGACCCCATACTGCCCAGTAAGTTCAAGGACCGCTTCACGGTCCAAAAAGGCGTCCGCTAGGCCCATCGCCGCATCGCATCGGCCCGCCTTAAGCAAAATCCGGGCCGCCCTCGGAACAAGTTCGGGGCGAACCTCGGCCACCAACTTACGCAAACGCAAGCGTCCGTTATCCTCCGTGCCCAGACACGTAAAACTCCGCTCGGCGGGATCCAAGCCAAAGATCGGGTAGTCGCGTACAAAGTAGGACTGGTCGACCATCGACAGTCTCACCCCGCAAGCCTCGAGTTCCGAGATATTGCCCTCGCCCATCAAAACCATGAGACATGCCACGCAAAACAGCGCATTATTGTCGAGCGAAGCCAGATCGGCAAGCGCCGCGCCATATACGTTGACAATCTCGTTTTCGAGCAGGCCGGCTACGTCGCCTTGGCCATACAGACCCGTCTGCAATGCCGAAACGAGCTCGGGCACGCCCTGCGTGAGCTGATAGAAGTCGAGCGATGTGCTGATCGAAAACGCCGATGCCCACGCCGAATACTCATAGGCATGCACCTTGAGCATCTGCGCATTGATCTTAACCGAATCGCCCAGCCCATGAATCAGCTGACGATTTGAAGGACGGCAGGAGATAAAGACCCCTACCCCCATAGCGCGCAGGCCGCGAATCCTGTCGATGAGGTCTTCGGTATCGTGCTGATCGAGGTTTGGCACATTATCAATCGCGATAAGGGAGTGCGGTTTGTCTTTGAGTTCTTCGGTAACCACCTCGAGCTGCATAAACACCTCGCGCCCAGTGGCGCGATCGGCCTCGATAATCCGCACGGGGCCTCGCGTCGGGTCGCATTTAACCTCATGGGTGTACTGCAGTAGCACCGAGGTCTTCCCAAACCCGTCGGGCGCATAAAGAACCACGATGCCGGCCTTTCGGCCCTTGGCGATAAGCTCATTCATCAAGCGTTCGCGTCGCACCATATAGCCTCCGCCCAGCGGCATCAGCTCGAGGTCGTCTATACCGCTCAAATCGTTTACCATGCCCGCTCCTCAACTCGACCGTATGGACACTGTAGCCGCAAGACCATACAAGCCGCACTATGAATAGAGCGACCTTGTGTTTTAGGTTGTCTTTTGGTACGAAAGCGGCAAGTTTTTGTACAGCGAGGGCCGATTGTTATTAATCCCCTGACTAATCGGTCTTTAAGCAGGTAAATGAGCTTGTCAGCTTGTCCCATCTAAGCGGCAGTGTAACGCAGATGAACAAGGTTCAGCCATGTCATTCAACTCGCCTAGCACCCGCTACCGTCTACGACCTTTTAGTGGCATTTTTGCATAGAATCTGATATGGAATGAATCAAACTGTTGGGCGTCCGGCATTCGTCAAGCTTGCGGCAAGATTTTGGTCAAGTGGACAGAAAGGGATAACAAAAAGGCCCCCGCAAAGCGGAGGCCTTAGGCAAGGCTATGTCGAGCTGCAGAATTCGCGCTACTCGCAGAGCGAAAGGGCGGCCTCGTCGGCAACGACAACGCAGTTGGTGTGCAGCTGCAGGATCGAAGCCGGGCACTCGGGCGTAACCGGACCATAGCACATGTCATGCACGGCCTGAGCCTTGGCCTCGCCATTGGCGACGACCAGGATCATGCGGGCATACATGATGGTCTGGGTACCCATGGTGTAGGCCTGACGGGGAACATCGTCGATGCTGTCGAACAGGCGGCTGTTGGCCTGAATGGTGCTCTCGGTGAGGTCGACGCAGTGCGTGCCCTTGGAGAAGTGGTCATCGGGCTCGTTGAAGCCGATGTGGCCGTTGTTGCCAATGCCGAGCAGCTGCAGATCCGGGTAACCGGCGTCAGCGACGATCTTGTCGTACTCAGAGCACGCAGCGGCGGCGTCGGGGTTGGAACCGTCGGGCACATGCGTGTTGTTCAGGTCGATGTTGATGTGATCGAAGAAGTTCTCGCGCATGAAGTAGTGATAGCTCTGGGGATCGTCGTGCGAAAGGCCGCGATACTCGTCCAGGTTATAGGTGCTGACCTCGGCAAAGTCGACGTCGCCCTTCTCGTACCAAGCAGCGAGCTGCTTGTAGGCACCGATCGGGGTGGAGCCGGTGGCAAGACCCAGCACACAGTCGGGCTTGAGGATAACCTGGGCCGAGATGATATTGGCGGCCTTGCGGCTCATATCCTCGTAGTCTTTAGCTTTAATGATCTTCATTACGCGTCCTTTCTCGTACAAGAGAGGCAAGGCTCCCTTACAAGCACTTGCCCGCGGCCCGCGTCGGCCGCAACCAACGTGTGCGGCCACCAGGGCGAGGTCGCGTAATGTATGTGTCTCGTGTCTAGCCGCGTCGAGGCCCCTGCCCGTCCACGGTGACCCGAAGCTGTTTAGCCTCGGACGTTTCCCATCTTGCCACGGAGGGCGTCCTCTTTCAAGGGCGCCCTCCGTAAACGTGTTTGAATTGTAGGCTAATGGCCACGTGCACTTGCTAGCGCTCGCGAGCAACGATGAGCTGATCCATCTCTTCGACATGCACGCCAACGGAGCCCTTGATGCTCGAGAACTCAACGGAGTTGCACACCAAGATGGGAACCGTCACATCGTAGCCCTCGGCAGCAATTGCCTCGCGATCGAACTCAATGAGTACATCGCCCTTATGGACGATGTCACCCACTTGCGCATGTACGGTAAAGTGCTTGCCCTCGAGCTGAACGGTATCCAAACCAACGTGGATGAGCACGTCCAGACCATCGACCGTGTTAAGCGCAACAGCGTGTCCCGTGGGAAAAATGGCCTCGACCTTGGCATCAGCCGGTGCAATCACACGCGTTCCGGTGGGCCGAATCGCCACGCCCTGGCCCAAAAGGCCGGTAGCAAACGTCTGATCGTTTACCTCGGAGAGCGGAATGACGTCACCCGAGATGGGAGCATCCAACGTAAGGACTCGACCACGCATACCAAAAGACCTTAGGACTTTAGTGAACATGCTCCCCCTCGGACATACCGATCAACCAAAATAACCTTAACAGTTTACCACTTGGCACCCGTTTTTGACCATTAGGGAAGTTCGCGCTTGACAACCTCGACGATGTCGTCGACAACGCGCTGGGTCAGCTCGTGCGTCTCGGCCTCGGCCATCACGCGGACCAGCGGCTCGGTACCGCTCGGGCGCACCAGAATGCGGCCGCGGCCATCAAGCTCCTTCTCGGCAGCAGCGACGGCATCCCAGATGGGCTGGCAATCGTCCAGACCAGCCTTGTTGTCGGAATGCACGTTGACGAGTACCTGCGGGTACTTCTTCATGATGCCGGCAAGATCGGTGAGGGTACGACCGGTGCGCTTGAGCACGGCCAGCAGCTGCAGAGCCGTCACCAGGCCGTCACCGGTGGTGTTGTGCTCCAGGAAGATGATGTGGCCGGACTGTTCGCCGCCGATGACGGCGCCGTCCGCGAGCATGCGCTCCAGAACGTAGCGGTCGCCCACGGCGGTCTGAACCATCTCGAAGCCCTGCTCCTTCATAGCGATGGAGAAGCCCAGGTTGCACATGACGGTCGAGACGATCTCGGAGTTGGCGAGCTTGCCGCGAGCGGCAAGGTCAGAACCGCAGATAGCCAGGATGTAGTCACCATCGATCTCATTGCCCTCGCTGTCCACGAACAGTACGCGGTCGGCGTCGCCGTCGTGGGCCAGACCGATGTCAGCATGGGTGCGCAGCACGAGCTCGCGCAGGGGCTCAAGGTGAGTGGAGCCGCACTCAACGTTAATGTCCGTGCCGCAATAATCGGTGTTGATAGCGTGCACCGTGGCGCCTAGGCGCTGCAGCGCGGCGGGCGTAGTCTGGCAAGAAGCACCATGGCCGCAGTCGACGGCAACAACCAGGCCATCGAGCCTCAGGCCATCGAGCGTATCGATGGCATGATCGACATATGCCTTGCGAGCGTCCTTCATCTTGATGATGTGGCCCACGCCGGCACCGGTCGGCAGCGTGTCGGCAGCCATGGCTTCCTCGGACATGACCCAGGCGCTGATCTCTTCCTCGACAGCATCGGGAAGCTTCATACCCTTGCGGCTAAAGAACTTGATGCCGTTGAACTCCGGCGGATTATGCGAAGCAGAGATGACGATGCCGCCGTCGAGCTCGTTCTGAACGGTGAGCAGTGCCACGGCAGGCGTGGGGATGACGCCGCAGCAGTGCGGACGGCCGCCCTCGGCCATAATGCCGGCGGTCAGAGCGCTCTCGAGCATGGTGCCCGAAAGGCGCGTGTCACGGCCGATGCAGATATCCGGACCAAGGAACTTGGTCGCCGCGCGGCCCAGGCGAAACGCGAGGTCGCACGAGAGGTCGGCGTTGGCGACGCCACGGACGCCGTCGGTACCGAAGATGTTCTGGGGCATAGGATTGCTCCTTCCCTAGCAGGCGATATGCAACCGCCCACCCTAGTCGAAAAAGAAAAGCGGGACCCGCCGAGCAATCGGCAGGCCCCGCTTGTACATTGTATCTCGAAAGGAGATAAAACCTTAGCGCTTGGAGAACTGGGGAGCGCGGCGGGCCTTCTTGAGGCCGTACTTCTTGCGCTCGACCACGCGAGCATCGCGCGTAAGGAAACCGGCCTTCTTGAGGTCAGCACGGTAGTCGCCAGCGTTCAGAAGAGCGCGAGCGATACCCAGGCGCAGAGCGCCGGACTGACCGGAGATGCCGCCGCCATCGCACAGAGCGATAACGTCGAACTGACCGGCAGTGTCGGTCACCTTGAAGGGAGCAAGGGCGTTCTCAACGAGCTGATGACGGCCGAAATACTGCTCGGCGTCACGCTTGTTGATGGTCACCTTGCCGGTGCCGGGGACGAGACGGACGCGGGCGACGGCGTTCTTACGACGGCCGGTACCCTGGTAGACAACGGTGTTCTCAGCCATCTTTAAGCCTCCAGCTCAATCTTCGTGGGGTTCTGGGCAGCATGCGGATGCTTGGCACCAGCGTAGACCTTAAGCTTGGTCATCTGGGCACGGCCGAGGGTGGTCTTGGGCAGCATACCGCGAACGGCGCGCTCGATGACCTTCTCCGGGTGCTTCTCCATAGCCTGGCGGAAGCTCTCAGCCTTGAGGCCGCCGTTGTAGCCGCTGTGGCGATAATAGGTCTTCGTGTCGGCCTTGTTACCGGTAAGCTGGACCTTATCGGCGTTGATGACGACAACGAAGTCGCCGCAGTCGCTGTTGGGCGTGAACTGGGGCTTGTTCTTACCGCGCAGGATCATTGCGATCTGGGTGGCAAGACGGCCCAGGACAGCACCATCGGCGTCGACGAGAACCCAGTTGCGCTGGACCTCGCCCTGCTTGGCGTAGTGAGTCGATTTCGAAATCACTTAGACTCCTCCATGTACAGTACGTGTTGTTACAGAGATTCACGGGGCTCTGCAAGTAACCCGTCCATATTACCCCGCTCGCCGTACGAGTCAACAGGTATTTTGACTCCGACCAGAGTTTCTGCACATGTCATCCACGAGCCGTGATTTTTCCAGCTCTTTAGCTGTTGTCATTTTTTGAGGGTTCGCCGTCGTTAGCGCTCAACGAACTCTTGGATTTCCGCGAGCAGGCGCTTTGCCTCCTGACGGCCCTGGATATACAGGTCGAGGAGCTTTGCCGAATCGTGCTCGACATGGCCGACCTCGACCGGCTTTTGCGGAGCGACGACCAACGCACGGCCCTCGCGCTCATACTTCCACAGGTGCATGCGCTGCATGTTGTAGCGGTCGTGGCGCGTCTCGATAGCCTCGAGCAGATAGGGATAGTCGGCATAGCGGGCGCGCGCGGCAGGCATAAACTCGTAGGGCTTTTTCTCGTACGAGCGGTCCTGCGTGACAATGACAACCGCGCGATCGAAGCCCGCCTCCTCGAGCACATGCTCGATGGGAACCGAATCGGCTACGCCGCCGTCGACGTATTTGTGCCCGTCAATCTCGACCGGCGGCGTCACCAGCGGCAGCGACGTCGAGGCGCGAACAGCGTCGAGGTCAAGTACGGCGCTTTTGACCGGCAGGTACGTGGCGGTTCCAAAAAGCATGTCCGTCGCGACGGCGTACATCTCGATGGGGCTCGCGTCGAACGTCTCGTTGTCAAAGGGATCCAGGCGGTCTTGGACGTCGTTGAAGATGAAGTCGTAACCCACAATGGAACCCGTGGACGCAAACGATGCAGCGCCCATGAAGCGGCTGTCGTTGCAGAAAGCCAGGTTGATGCGGTTGGCACGGCCGATCTGGTGCGACTTGTAGTTCACGCCGTTGAGGGCGCCGGCCGATACGCCATATACCGCCGGAATCTCGACGCCAGCCTCCATGAGAACGTCGAGCGCGCCCGCGGTAAATTGTCCGCGGAAGCTGCCGCCCTCCAGGACGAGCGCGACCTTGCCGGCGTTCTTTGCCTTATCTTCTGCAGTCATATTGACCTCCTGCGATTGCGTTTTGGCTTTCTTCTACCCAGTTTTGGGATGGCGAGCGCGCAGTTTTTGGAGTTGAGGAGGGCGGAGCGGTCGGCGGGAAAGCGTGTCCCGTTCTGAGCGCGGATTCCGGGATGAACTTTCCGCCTGGGCCGCCATTGGGAAAGCACGTCCCACTCTGCGTCACTGAGGCGTTTTCTTTACGCTCGCGCCCTGCACAGAGTTCGATTCTCCGCGGTGCGGACCAGAAATAAAAAGGCAGGTAGATATGAGTATCTACCTGCCTGTTGCTTATGGTGGAGCTGGCGTTCATTCGGTCGAACACCTCGCCACCTGGACCTATAGCGCCAGGCAGCGACGGATTATCGCCCAAGCCGGCAGAATCGTCAAACGTGAACGCCACGCGCAGGCCGTCGTCATCGTCGGGGCCGCCCAGCACCACGCGCGCCACGAACGTGCGCAGAAGCTGCGCGTCGTCCACCTCGGCGGTGGCCATGCCCTCAAGCCAGAACAGCGCGCGGTCGTAGTCAAGGCGGGCGGCCTCAAGGGCCTCGGCCGTGCGCAGCTCGTCCTTGAGGAGCGCCTGCCGCTGCTTCAGCGCGTCTATGCGCTCCTTGCCGCCCGGCGGCGCGATGCCCGACTCGATGGCCGCCCATATGTTGGAGAACGCCGTCTCGATCTTGGCCAGCTCGCCCTTTATGGTCTCGCTCAAGGGCTTCTCGTCGGCGCGCTCCTCCTCGGCGTCGGCCAGCATGCGAGCGATGCGCTCGCGGCTGTCGACGCTGCCCAGGGCCTCGCGCACGGCGTCGGCCACGCGCTTCTCCACGACATCGCGGCGCACGGTGCGCCCGCAGCTGCGGCAGCGGTAGTAGTGATAGGGCCTGCCCGACTTGCCCGTGCCGCTGGTGCCGGTCATCAGCCCGCCGTCGCGCCCGTCGTAGAGCTTGCCCGTGAGCGGGAAGTCCCACGCTTCGGTCTTGGCGCGGGGCCTGTGCGAGTCCTCAAGCATCCGTATCACCCTCTCCTCGTCATCCATGGGAACGATGGCGGGCATGCCGCCGGGCACGACCACGCCCGCGTAGCGGTACTCCCCGCCGTTCTCCCGCCGCATCAGTATGCGGCGCACCGTCTGGAAGCGCCACTTGCCACCGCGCTTGGTGCGGTACGGCTCCCAGGCGCGCACCACGTCGGCCACCGACTTGCCCGACAAGACCATGCGCACGCCCAGGCGGATGGCGGCGGCCTCCTCCTCGTTGACCACGTAGCGCCCGTCCACTATGTCCCAGCCGTAGCGCACGCAGCCGTTGGCCATGCACCGCTCGGCGTTCTTCTGTATGCCGTCGCGTATGCGCTCGCCGTCGAGCGCGCTCTCGTACTCCGCCAGCACCTCCAGCATGCCCAGCTGCAGCACGCCCGCCGAGCCGTCCGAAATGTCCTCGCCCGCGTACAGTATCTCGACGCGACAGCGGCGCAGCATGATGCGCGCCATGGCCATCTCGTCGCGGTTGCGCATGATTCGGGTAACTTTATATATGACCACGAAATCGAACAGCCCTCGCCTGGCGTCGGCCATCATGCGCTGGAACTCGGCGCGGTCGGTGTTGGTGCCCGTCTGCGCGAAGTCGCAGTACGTGGCCACCACGCGCAGGTCGTTCTCGGCGCAGTAGGCGCGGGACTTCTCCACCTGTATCTCTATGGACTCGCCGCGCTGGTTGTGGCTCGAGAAGCGGGCGTATATCGCCGCGCGCCCGCCCATGGCTACCTACCTAATGTGTAAAGAGTTGGCGGAGTATCGCCTGTCGGACTCGTTTCGCTGATTCGGGAGACGACGAGTTCTCCGTTAACGACCTTTGAAGTCACTTTCCAATAGTGGCCGAACGCGGCACCGTTTTCGAAAAGCGCGTACTCGCTTTCAATCCTTCCCGGATTCCCGTCCGGCAACAAGCTGGCGGTCATCCTGATATGGGCCCTCGGCGACCGGGGTTTGCGCATCATCCCGGAATCGTATTCAAACCGGAACGGAAACTTCGACACCCGACCGGTTTTCTCCGTAAACGGGATGCACCGAATGCCGCAAAGCGGAAAACGCAACAAGCATTTATAGGCATCCGACAGATCAGGCATAGGGACGGAAAACTCGGGAAAACTAGCAAGGGAATGAGCATCAGCGAGCAAACTGTTGGCCTGACGAACAAGAGCCTCGACTCTCGGAACGTCCTGCGGGGCAATGCTGAACATATCGCGCATGCGCTCGGTTAAAGTCGTTCTGATTGCTGGTCTTCCTTTGAACTCATAGGGGAAGTCGGGAAACTGGTCAGCCCATTCAGGCTGAAACTCGTCAAATAGTTGGTCGTAGTTCGACTCCGGGAGTTCCAAACATTCGGGAACATAGGAAACCGGCTCGGCCGTCCTCCTCCCCTTTTGCTTCAGAAAATCAAACAAGCCCATGGCTACTCCATCTCGTCGGCGGCCTGGAACCACACCACCGTGCCGATCACGCGCACGGGGCCGTCGTCCATGCCGAAGATCATGTCCTCGTAGTCCTCGAAGCTATCCGCCGACAGCATCAGCTTGGTGCTGCCCTTGTACCAGCGGCGCATGACCGCGCGGTAGTCCTCGGTCTCCACCACGGCGATGGACCCGTTGGCGGGCTGGCGGTCGGGGTCGACCAGCACGTGGCTGCCCTCGGGTATGACGCGGTTCATGCAGTCGCCCTCGACCTCCAGGGCGAACGCGCGCGGATGCCCGGCACACACCGAGGCGGGCACCTCAACGCGGTGCGCTATCTCCTCCTCGTCGGCGAGCGCGCCGGCGTGCACGCGCCCGAGCGTGAGCAGCGGCACGGTGGCGCTGCTGGCCACCACGGGCATGGCACCGGCGGGCATATAGGGGCTGCCCTTGGGCTTTTTGGTCACGGGGTCAATCTGATCCATTCCGCCGTCTTCTATAAGGTGTGACTTACTAATCTGATAGCAGGCCGCCATGCGCTCAATAGCTCCCATACGGGGTTCGGAGCGGCCATTTTCCCACTGCGAAACGGCGTTACCTGTCACACCTGCAATCTCACCCAGTTCATCCTGGGTAACGTCGAAAATCTGCCGTAACTTCTTTATGTTGTCGGATATCGGCATCTTAACTCCTTCCAGGACTTAAATTTATTTTCAATTTTACCAAAATTAATCTTGACCGTGTTCTGAAGATTAATTACAGTTATGGACAGAAAGGAGGGAGTATGAAGTCACTCAAGCAGGCGCGCATGAGCAAGGGCGTAACCAAGAAGGCAATGGCTGAACATCTGGGCATTTCAGGACCTACATACGATGTTTATGAAGACCACCCCGACCGTATGCGCATCGAGACGGCTAAAAAGGCCGCCGACTTCTTGGGCTACAAACCCGAAGAAATTTTTTTCGCTTCAAACTGTAATTAGATTTACCTATCAGAAAAGGAGACACACCATGACCACCAAGAGCCACCAGCCCGAGTTCGTCGCCGAGATCATCGGCAAAACGCTCGACCACCTCATCGACGACCGCAAGCGCGTGGCCGTCAGCTTCGAGCTGGCCGAGAACGGCTGCATGGAGGAGACGCACGTCAGCCTCAAGCACCGCATCGCGGCCATGTGGGGCTTCCAGACGAGCGGCATCGAGCTTCTGGAGGCGAGCACGACCTGGTTCGAGCTCGGCGGCATGCAGTTCAACGTCTACAGCTCCGTGCAGTTCAGCGTGAACGGCAAGGGCTGGAGCACCGACTTCAAGACCATCGCGCGCGACACCGCGTACGACGAGAAGGAGTAGGCCATGCTGAACGAGGTGACCGTACGGGGGGGGTTCACCGCCCTCAACGTGAAGAGCGGCAAGTGCGTGCTGCAGTTTGAGCTGGACCCGAAGTTCCGTGACTTCATCCCCAAGCTGGTGGAGTTCACGGGGCAGATGCTCAACATCCACGTGTACGACGACCAGGAGGTGATGTTCGTGGATAGGGACACCGGTGAGGTCGCCTACGAGGACGCCCCGCTGCTTCTGCCGGGCGTCGCGGGCGAATGACCCCGATACAGCGCGCCATGTGCGACGAGTGCGCCGCCATGATGCGCGAGTTCTACAAGGACCCAGAGAACGAGAGGAAGTTCCAGGAATGGAAAAGATCAAGGGAAAGAGGGTGCGCGTCGCAGCCGGCAAGCGAAAGACGCGCACCGCAACGGTTCACTTCCGAACCGAGACCAGTGTAACACCCGAGCAGCGCCGCGAGAGGCTGCAGGCCGTTTTCGCCGCCCTGTTCGTCTGCGCGTGCATCGCCGCCACATGGGCGCTGGAGGCAACAGTATGGCCGAGGTAGACGCCAAGGCCCAGGCCCTCGTGGCCAAGGCGTGCGGCTGGGTTGCCTCGAACCCCGATACATGGGCGAAGCTGCGCCGCATCTGCTACCGCCTGATGCTGGAGGGCCACGTCATCCAGCGCGACAACGTGTACACCCTGGCGTGCCAGAACGGCATGACCGTGAGCGAGGCCAGCGAGTTCAAGCGCGACCACAACCTGTGGAGCGTGCTGTCCCGCTACATGGTGCTGCAGCGCCCCTCCATGCTGGCCGCCGTGAGCTTCCGCCGCACGCCGGTGGACTCCGTGGACCTGGTGGGCACGTGGGAGGCCATCGTGGGCCCAGCCGTTTTCGCCGCCTCCACGCTAACCGAGGCGCAGGGCATCTACGACAGGGGCGCGCAATGAGGTGCACCGTCACGGTCGAGGGCCGAATGCCGAGCCTGAACGACTACATCAGCGCCGAGCGCGCCAACCGCTACAAGGCGGCGGCCATGAAGAAGCGCGAGACGGCGCGCGTGAGGGCGGCGGCCATGCAGCAGCGCGCGCCGCGCTTCGAGCGCCGGGTGACCGTGCGCACCACGTTCTACGAGCCCGACATGCGCCGCGACGCCGACAACGTGGGCTTCGCGCGCAAGTTCGTGCTCGACGGCCTGGTGGCGGCGGGCGTAATCAAGGACGACTCCCGCAAGTACATGGAGCAGTGCCCCGACAGGGTGCTCACCGACAGGGCGCGCCCCCGCGTGGTCGTGGAGGTGAGCGACGAGTGACCCGCCGAGACAAGGGCAGGCCACACAGGGCGTGGCGCAAGGCCGACCTCGACCGCATAGCCGAGCTGGCGGGAAAGGTGCCCGCCCGCGAGATTCGCCGCGAGCTGCGGCTGTCCAAGAACCAGTTGGATAACGCGCGGCGCGTGATCAACGCCAGCGGTGGCCACGTGTCTCTGCGCTGCTACCGCCACCGCCTGGAGCTGTGCCCGTCGTGCGGGTGCCGCAGGGCGACCCTCGGCAAGGACGGCATCTGCGAACCGTGCAGACGCCAGCAGCAGCTTGAGGCCATAGAGGCCCGCATAGCCGAGCTGCTGCCGAGGCTGACCGCAGAGGAGCGCCGCACCTACGAGCGCACCGAGTGCGGCCGAGAGAGCCGCGCCGACCCCATGCCGCAGGCCCCGGACACCTCGGGCATGAGCCGCTACGCCGCCGACAAGGCAGCAGAGGCGCACGACGAGGCCATGGAGCGGTGGCTGTGCCGTTACCTGTACCGCAGGGTCAAGGCGGCGCAGAAGCGCAAGGAGCGCATAGAGAAAAAAGTTCCGAAATCCTGAAAAGTTTTTATCACTTTTAGTTTTCCCAGTTAGGAGACCCAAATGCTCACGGAAATCATCAGCAAGACCGTCGCGGACAAGACGGTGGACAGCATCCTGAAGCGCATCGAGCGCGCCGTCCCCGTGCCCGAGCCGGGCGACGGCGGCTTCGACGCCGCCATGCGCCAGGCGTTCAACATGGGGGCCGCCTGCATGGCCGCGCAAATCAAGAACGGCCCCGTGCCCACCAAGCGCATCGCGCTCATGGGCGAGGTGGCCCGCGTGGCGTGCCGCGCCCGCCTGGTGGGCATGGAGTGCCGCGTGGTCGTAGACGAGGGGGCCCGCGCATGCAATCGCTAGAGGAGGTCGCGATCTGCGACGTGTACCCCTACGAGCGCGCCGACGGCGAGCCGATGAACCCGCGCGACTTCACCACCAGGGAGAGCGCCGAGCACATCGCGGGCCTGGCCGCGCAGTTCAAGGCCAACCGCCTCAACCCCGGCCAGCCCGTCATGAAGCCCATCCTGTACAAGGAGGGCGGCATCTACTGGATCATCGACGGCGAGTGCCGCGTGCGCGCCATGCGCTCCATCGGCACCGAGCGGTTCCTGGCCGAGGTCTACGACGACCTGGACGACGCCGAGCTGGCGCGCGTGGAGGCCGCCAAGGCCATGGTGGAGACCGACGCCAAGCTGGGGCTGACCGCCGAGGAGAAGTCGCGCGGCGTGCAGACCATGCTGGCGCTCGACATTCCCGACGAGGAGGTGGCCGTGGCCGCCCGCACCGACGCGGGCACCGTGGCCAAGGCGCGCCGCGCCGCCCGCAGGGTGCAGGACGCCGCCTACGACATGACGCTCGACCGCCTGGCCGCCATCGCCGAGTTCGAGGGCGACGACGAGGCCGTGGCCGAGCTGCGCGACTGCAAGCAGTCCGAATGGCAGCGCGTGTACGCGAGCCTGAAGGCCGAGGCCGAGCAGAGGCGCAACCGCGCCGAGGTGGTGGCGGTGCTTGCCGACGCGGGCGTCGAGTTCGTCGACGAATGCCCCGAGGGCTTCGCCGCATGCCGCACGTTTTCCGACTACCGCCCCGACCTGGCGGCGCTGGACGCCTACGTGGCCGACAACGCGGGCGCGGGGCTTCTGGCCGAGGAGACGTCGTTCGGCGTGACCCTGCTGGCGCCGGTGGCCGAGGGGGCCGACGAGGCCGCACAGGCCGCAGCCCAGCGCAAGGCCGACTTCCAGGCCGCCTACGAGGACGGCGCGAAGGCCCGCCGCGAGTGGCTTGCCGCCCACGCGGGCGACCTCAAGTCGATGCGCCGCACGGCTCTGGCGCTGACCGCGTTCGCCATGGAGTCCGAGGCCGTGGAATCGTTCGAGGAGCTGCTGGGCCGACCCATCGACCGCACGCCCACCGAGCTGGCCGAGGCCATGGGCTGGCGGGCAGCGTGGAACATGAGCGGCTGGACGGCCTGGAGCCTCATGGAAGGCGGCAGCTCCGTGTACTTCAACCGAGCGACGGCCGAGAACGTGACCATCATCTACGAGGCCATGAAGGCCGACGGCTACGAGCCGAACGCGGCCGAGACGGAAACCTACGAGGCGTGCATGGCGCGCCTGGGAAGCGAGGAGTAAATGAGCGAAGCAGTTGAGGCCGAGATCATCGAGCCCGAGGAGGCGTCAGAGCTGACCGTGGCGTACTCCCCCGCCGTGATCGAGGCCAACTTCGACGCCCTGGAGGCGCACGTGCGCAGGCTGGTGGCCGACTACGAGGGCGCGACCTACGACATGGGCAAGGACGAGAACGTGAAGGCCGCCAAGCGCGACCGCGCCTACCTCAACGGCATCGCCAAGGAGATAGACGAGCGCCGCAAGGCCGTGAGCCGCGAGTACACGAAGCCCCTGGCCGCGTTCGAGGACAGGTGCAAGGCCGTGGCGGGCATCGCGAAGCAGGCAGCCGACGGCATCAAGGCGCAGCTGGACGAGGCCGAGGAGGAGCGCCAGCTGCGCGCGTACGCCAAGCTGCGGGAGCACTACGAGGAGTTCGCCGGGCTGCTGGCCCCCGTCGTGCCCTATGAGCGTTTCCACGAGAAGCAGTGGACCAACAAGACCTTCGGCGAGGTGAAGGCATTCAAGGCCCTGGAGGCCAAGGTAGAGCGCCTGGCCCAGGACTGGGAAACCCTCAAGGCGCAGTTCCAGGGCGAGCCGTTCTACGACGAGGCCGAGCGCGAGCTGTTCGCCACCTTGGACCTGGGCGCGGCCATAACGGCGGCGCACAAGGCCGAGGAGGAGCGCCGGCGCATCGCCGAGCTGAAGGCGGCCATGGAGCCGGAACCCGTGGAAGAGCCCGAACCCGAACCCGAAGCGGTGCCCGAGCCCGCGGAATGCCAGCCCGCAGAGTTCCCGCAGCCGCTTGAGCAGATGCCCGAGCCGCAGCCCGCGCCCATGCCCGCCCCGGTGCCGCCAGCGCCGCCCGCACCGGCACCCGTGGCCATGGCGGGCGACCCGTGGACGGTCGTGGTGCCGTGCGCCACGCGCGAGCAGATGCAGGGCGTCGCGGCGGCCCTCAAGGCGCAGGGCGTCGTGGGCACCATCATGCACGGCACGGTGGGCCAGGTTTACGAGCGAATGAACGGAGGCTACTAGCATGACCCAGGAACAGCAGTCCATCGACCTCATGGCGGCCGTTGCCCGCGTGCAGCGCGCCGTGGTGGTGCCCAAGGCCAAGTACAACGCTTTCGGCAAGTTCAGCTACCGCAGCTACGAGGACATAGTGGCCGCGCTGAAGGAGCCGTGCGCCAAGGAGGGCCTGGCGTTCTTCATGACCGACGAGCTGGTGCAGATAGGCGACCGCTACTACGTGAAGTCCACGGCGTGCGTGTTCCCCGCCGAGGGCGGCGAGGGCCTGCTGCAGGTGAGCGCCTACGCCCGCGAGGACGAGCACAAGAAGGGCTCGGACGACGCCCAGGTGACCGGCATGGCGTCGAGCTACGCCCGCAAGTACGCGCTGTGCGGCGCGTTCGCCATCGACGGGCAGAGCGATCCCGACGCCATGGAGGAGCAGCCAGCGCCCGAGGAGAAGCAGCCGCCCGCAGACGGCCCCTTCACGGCCCACTGCCGCAGCTGCGGGGCGCGCTACCAGTTCGCCAGCATGCCGCAGTACATGGAGTTCGTGGCCAACAGCCCGTGCTGCCCGCGCCCCGACTGGCAGGTGGAGTAGATGCAGGCGCTCACCGAGGAGCTGGACGAGCTGACCGACAGGCTGGAGGCCGAGCTGAAGACCTGCAAGGAGTCGGGCTGCCAGTACGCCGAGAACGAGGCCGAGTACCGCAAGGCCCTGCGCATCGCCATCCTGAACGAGCGCCAGAAGGGCACGCCCGTCACCATCATCGGCGACGTGTGCCGGGGCCAGGAGCAGATAGCGGAGGCCAAGCGCCGCCGCGACTGCTCCGAGGCCATCTACAAGGCCTCGCAGGAGGCCATCAACGTAATCAAGCTGCGTATCCGCATGGTAGACGCGCAGATCACCCGCATCTGGAACAGCGGGGACGTAACCCAAGGAGGGTATCTATGAGCATCAACCGCGTGTGCATATCCGGCAACCTGACCCGCGACCCCGTGCTGCGCTCCACGTCTGGAGGCATGTCCGTGCTGTCCATGGGCGTGGCCGTCAACGACCGCCGCAAGAACCAGCAGACCGGGCAGTGGGAGGACTACCCGAACTTCGTGGACTGCACGCTGTTCGGCACCCGCGGCGAGAAGCTGGCGCAGTACCTCGCCAAAGGCAGCAAGGTGGCCATCGAGGGCAAGCTGCGCTACCGCAGCTGGAACGACCAGCAGACCGGCCAGAAGCGCAGCGCGCTGGAGGTCGTGGTGGACGAGCTGGAGTTCATGAGCAGCCAGCAACAGCAGCAGGGCTACGCGCCGCAGCAGTACGCGCCCCAGGCGGCCCCGCAAGCGCCGCAGGCCCGCACGTACGGCCAGGGACGCCCCGCCCCGGCACCTGCGCCGCAGCAGCCCGCCTACGCGCCGCAGCCGGCCACTCAGCAGGCGTACGCGCCACAGCAGCCAGCGCCGCAGCAGCAGGCCATGCCCGATCTGTACGACGAGGATATCCCGTTTTAGGGAAGGCGACGGCGACACTATGGGCATGGTTATACACGACGACTTCTGGGCGGCCGCGCAGGCCATGCCCGAGAAGCAGCGCGCGCCGTTCATCTACGCCATCGTCGAGTACCGGTTCACGGGCAAGGAGCCGCAGGGCAGCCCCGCGTGGCTGCCTACCTTCCTGGTGCTCAAGGGCAGGCTCGACATGGGCGACGAGAAGAGCGAGCGCGCAAGGAAGGCGGCCAACGCCCGCTGGGGCAACAGGCCGGGGAAGGAAGACGCGGTGGACGATGCGGCGGCACGGGCGCAATCCGATGCGCAATCCGATGCGCAAGCACATGCGGGAGCATATGCGGATACAGATGCAGCCGCACATGCGCAAGCAGATGCGGATGCACATGCAGGCGCATCGAGTTGCGGCAATGCAGAGGTTGAGGTTGAGGTTGAGTATATAGATAACCCCTTAATCCCCTTTGACGAAATCGTGCATGCGCTCAACGAGGCAGCCGGCACCCGCTACCGCTCAAGCAGCGCCAAGACCCGCAGGCTGATACACGCCCGCTGGGCCGAGGGCTACCGCCTCCCCGACTTCCTGGCCGTCATCGACACGATGGCAGCCGAGTGGGCGGGCGACCCGAAGATGGCCAAGTACCTGCGGCCCTCCACGCTGTTCTCGCCGAAGTTCGAGGACTACGTGAACCGCGGCCCGAGGAACCGGAAGGAGGCCGACGGCTATGCCGAGTACGACTGAGTGCCCCCACTGCGGGGCGCAGCTGGAGGTCCGCTACGTGGTGCTGGCTGGCCGCCGCACCTTTTGCGGCTGGAAGCCGTGCGGCTGCCCGGGTGCCGTGGCGGAGCGCGACGAGCGTTCGCGCCTTGAGGCCAGGGCCAAGGCCGAGGAGGCCGCAGCCAAACGCCGCCGGGCCTACGAGCGGGCCGGAATCAAGCCCCGCTTCATGACAGCCGCCTCCCCCATGGCCGAGGGCATTGCCGCGAAGGTTGAGCAAGGGCGCGGGGCGTACATCTGCGGCCCCGTGGGAACCGGCAAGACCCACCTGGCGAGCGCCGTGGCGCGGCTCCTGGTGGACGGCGGCACCAGCGTGAGGGTGACCGACATGCTGGGCGTGCTGGCCGCCATCAAGGGCACCTACGGCGGCGACGGCACCGAGGACGGCGTGCTGTCCAGGCTCTCCCGCGTGGGGTGCCTGGTGCTGGACGACCTGGGCAAGGAGTCCCCCACCGACTGGACGCTGGGGCAGGTGTTCCGCGTCGTGAACGACAGGTACGAGAACATGAGGCCCGTGGTCGTGACCACGCAGTACGGCAAGAGCGACCTCATACGCCGCCTGGCCAAGAACGGCGACGAGGAGACGGCGGTGGCCATCGTGAGCCGCCTGTCGGAGATGTGCGACAAGTACGAGCTGCAAGGCAAGGACAGGAGGCTATCGAATGGCAAACGTTGACACGCTGCCCGAGATCCTGCGCCCCCTCATGGAGGGGCCGAGCATCGAGACGCCCAGGTGCGCCGTGTGCGGCGCGCCGTGGCCGCTCAACCGCCACCACATCGTGAGGCGCGGGGCGGGCAAGCTGTTCCGCGACGGGCGCGAGGTTCCCAAGCCCACGGTGATGCTGTGCGGCAGCGGCAACGGCAGCGGCTGCCACGGGCTGGCGCACGCCAACCGGCTGCACTTCCGCTGGGTCAGGGCCGAGCAGAGGTTCAACCGCCCCGCCCCGCCGGGCTCGGGGCACTGGGAGTACCTGCTGCTGCCGGAACCGACCAAGTACGCGGATGCCCTGGCCATGGACGGCTGGGGGCGGCTGCCGAGGGGCAGGCGGTGCATGTGAGCGGGTACGAGCCTTCAAGCGGGTGGAACCTCCCGCCCGGGTGCTTCGAGTCCGACCCCAGGGCACCGTGGAACCGGCCCGACCCGTGGGAGGGCCGCACGTGCCGGGAGTGCCGCTTCTGCGGCCGCGTGCAGGGCGCTGGCGGCGAGGCCGTGTGCGCCCGCGACGCCATGACGGGCGGCGGCCCCGACGTGGAGGCGGTAGACGAGACAAGCGAGGCATGCGAGTGCTTCGAGTTCGAATAGGAGACGAAACGATGAAGAAGATCTACGCGGTGGCCACGGAAAGCGACGTGGTGCTGGCGTTCGAGAGCAGATCGGACGCAGACGAGTACGCAGGCGAGCACGACGGCATGGCGGTGCTGCCGGTGCCGTGCGTGGGGGCCTACGAGTACCCCAGCGAGAAGTCGGCCACCGACTGGGACCGAATCGCCGACGCTCTGCCGAAGGGAGGCGAGCAGGCATGAGGCTGTACATGTGCGCATGCGAACGCTGCGGCAAGGAGGTGCCGGCGACCCTGGCGGGTTACGCCAAGATGGTGCTGAGGAACAGCGCGCGAATCGACGGCAAGGCAAGGGCCTTGTGCCCGGAGTGCGCCGAGAGCCTGCGGGCGTGGTTCCTCGCAGGCGCGGTGAAGCCGGAAGGAAGGGAGTAGCCATGGGAATCATCTGCGATACCTGCGGGCGCGATATCGACGCCCTGGGGCAGGACAACATGGGCGTAGGCGCGCCGCTGTGCGAGGACTGCTGGGGCGAGCAGCAAAGCCATACGGCAGCAGTGCCGCGTCGCGAGGCTCGCAACCCGAGGTTCGAGAACGCCCGACTGCGCGAAAAGCTGGACGCCGGAACCGAAGAGACGGCCGTGCAGAACCTGCGCAAGGGCATCGAGACGGCCTACGAGGCGAGCCGCGAGCGCGCCCTGGCGCTCACGAAGCTGGACGAGTGCGAGTTGTGGCTGGGGCGCTGCGAGCCCAAGGAGACGGCGGCGCCGACGCTCAAGGGCGCGGCCCAGGACGCGGCCATGCCTTGCCTCAAGGCCGAAGAGGCGCACGGTTTCGCGATGCCCGACGTGAACGTGGAGGTAACGGCCGAGAAGCTGGCAAAGAGCCTGCGCGAGGCCATGAAGCCGGCCATGCGGATGGCGGTGGAGTAGCCATGGAGCAGCAGACCGAGAAGCCGAAGCGCCGACCCAGTATCGAGGTGCGCTGCCCGAAGTGCGGCATGCGCGAGATCTGGCACCACCTGCCCAAGGGCGGCGACCGCTGCCGCTGGTGCGGCCACCTGTTCGAGGACTTCACCTACCGAAAGGTCGGGCCGAGCGCGAAGGAGGGGGCGCGATGACGAACTGGGAGCACCTTTTCGGCACGCCCGAGCGGGCCATCCACACGGAGACGGAGTTCCACTCGTGGCCCTTCTTCATCGCCGTGTATGAGACGAGCCGCATGAGCAGCTGCACTACCAGCAAGCGGCCGCTGGCCAGCTTCTGCGAGGAGGCCGACTACCTGGAATGGCTCAAGGCCGAGTACGACGACGGCACCGTCGAGTGGGAGGAGCGATGAACCGCCCGGGATGCAACTGGGGGTGCCTGCTGTTCATAGCGGCGGCAATCGCCATAGACGCGGCGGCCATCTACGCCATAAGGGCGCTGGCGCTCGGGCTCATGGCCATGGCCGTGGCGGCGTGCTAGGGGCAACCGAATACGGAAACAGGCAGAGGGCCGTCCTTCGGGGCGGCCTTTTTCGTGCCCGGCGACACGCTTGCGACCATATGGGCCGAGAGATAGGAGACGCATGGCGAGAGGCGAGACATACGAGGAGTTCACGGCCAAGTTCGAGCCGAAGAGGACGACGGACGACTGCTACACCCCGCCCGAGGTGTACGACTGCGTGCTGCGGTGGGCGCACCGGGAGTACGGGTTCGACCTGGCGAAGGTGGCGCGCCCGTTCTACCCGGGCGGCGACTATGAGCGCGAGGACTACTCGGAAGGCTGCACGGTGGTGGACAACCCGCCGTTCTCCATCCTGAGCAAGATCGTCAAGCACTACCAGGAGCGCGGCGTGGGCTTCTTTCTGTTCGCCCCCACCCTGACGTGCATGGGCATCCGCAACTGCTGCAAGGTCGTGACGGGCGTCGGCGTGACGTACGCCAACGGCGCGAGCGTCAACACGTCGTTCGTGACCAACCTCGACCCCGCCCAGGCTCGCAGCGCGCCCGACCTGCGCTCCGAGCTGGATGCCGCGATAAAGCGCCTGCGCCGCGAGAAGGCCAAGGCGCTGCCGAAGTACGAGTACCCGGACGAGGTGCTGACCGCGCCCATGCTGGCGCGCTACTCCAAGTACGGCATCGACTTCCGCGTGGGGCCGCAGGAGTGCAGCTTCACGAGGGCGCTCGACGCGCAGCGCGTGCAGAACAAGGCGATATACGGCAGCGGCTACCTCATATCAGAGCGTGCAGCCGCAGAGCGTGCAGCCGCAGAGCGTGCAGCCGCAGAGCGTGCAGCCGCAGAGCGTGCAGCCGCAGAGCGTGCAGCCGCAG
>NZ_JBCPDN010000010.1:23280-41517 GCF_040915425.1 Collinsella aerofaciens
GAGCGTTTCGCGCTTTCGCCGCGCGAGCGCGATGTGATCGCGTCGCTTGGCTAGCGCGAAACTAATCAGGAAGGAGGCCGCAGGTGCCCAAGAAGGACAAGCCGCTCACGGCGAAGCAGGAGGCGTTCGCCCGCGAGATGGCCAAGCCCCGCGCCAAGCAGCAGGACGCGTACCGCGCGGCCTACGACTGCAAGCGGATGAACTACAACTCAATAAGCTGCGCCGCGTCCAAGCTGATGCGCGACCCACGAATCGCGCACAGAATCCAGGAAATCCGCGACGCGGCCGCCAAGGACTGCCGCTGGGAGCTGCAGGACGCGGCCGCCCCGCTGTTCGAGGTGCTGGACGGCGCGCTGCCCATCTTCCGCCGCCAGGCGGCCGAGGGCAGCATCAACGGCGACGCGCGCCTGGCCATAACCGAGAGCGTGAAGCTGCTCAACGACATGTTCGGCGTGGACGGCGCGAAGGCCGCCATGGCGGAGGCGGGGGTGACCATCGTTGACGACCTCGGTTAGGCTCTCGGACGTCGTGGCCTCCGTGTTCGCCGGCGTGTGGCGCTCCATCAAGGCGCACGAGTTCACGCACTACTGGTTCAAGGGCGGGCGCAACTCCACCAAGTCGTCGTTCATATCCATCGCCATCGTGCTGCTGATCATGCTCAACCCGGAGGCCAACGCCGTCGTGCTGCGCAAGGTCGGCAACACGCTGCGCACGTCCGTGTACGAGCAGATAGGCTGGGCGTGCGACGTGCTGGGCGTGGCGCACCTGTTCGACTTCGGCCTGTCCCCCATGGAGGTGACGTACCGCCCCACCGGGCAGGTCATACGCTTTGTGGGATGCGACAAGCCGAAGAAGCTGAAGTCCGCGAAGTTCCGCACCGGCTACTGCGCCGTGGTGTGGTTCGAGGAGGTAGACGAGTTCGACGGCATGGACGAGGTGCGCAGCGTGCTGGCCACGTTCCTGCGCGGCGGCGACATGTTCTGGGTCTTCTACAGCTACAACCCTCCCCGCTCGGCTCGCAACTGGGTGAACAAGGAGGCGCGCGACCTGGAGGCCCACCCGGGCGAGGACGGGCGCTTCATATGCCACACCACGTACCTGGACGTCATAGACGAGCACCCCGAATGGATAAGCGCCACCGCGCTGGCGGAGGCGGAGCGCAGCCGCCGCAAGACCCCCGACTCCTACCGCTGGCAATGGCTCGGCGAGGTCATCGGCACAGGCTCCGAGGTGTTCCCCGACGAGCTGCTGGACATACGCCCCATCACCGCGGAGGAGCGCGCGTCCATCGCCCTGCGCTCGTTCGGCGTGGACGCGGGCAGCGTGCACCCCTGGGTGTTCATGGAGGCGGGCTACGACGAGAACGAGCGCGTGCTGTACCTGCTGGACGAGGAGAGCCGCCAGGGAACCGAGGCCATCGACGTCAAGACCGCCGAGCTGGTGGCGGCCAAGCTGCAGGCGGCCGAGGACCCCGCCGCCGACGTGTGGTGCGACAGCGCGGCGCGCGGCATGATCCTCTACTACCAGGAGCAGGGCATCGGCGCGCAGAAGTCGCTCAAGCAGGGCCTGAACGCGCCCAAGAGCCGCATCAGGTGGATGCAGAACCTTACGCGCATAGTCATCGACCCCGACCGCTGCCCGCTCGCCGCCAAGGAGTTCCCCGAGTACGAGTACGTGTCGAACGGGCAGGGCGACATAACCGAGACACTGCCGAAGGTGAACGACGACGCGATAGACGCGGCGGGCTACGCCGCAGGACTGTGGATAAGGAGCAACCTCTGATGGAGAAGCGAGGCAACACGGGCTACGCCGAGGCGTGGCTGCGCCGCATGGGATACCAGCCGGACACCCGCATGCAGGGCATGGTGGGCGTCTGGTTCGGCTGGTTCGCGGCGAACAACGGCTGGTACCACTACAGCGAGCGGCGCGGCTTCCGCGTGTACAAGCGCGAGCGCGCCAGCCTGCACCCGGCGGCGCTCGTGGCCGACGAGTGGGCCAGTCTGCTCATGAACGAGAGCACGATCATCTCCAGCACGAGCGACGAGCGCCGCGCCTGGATGGCGCGCTACTTCGCCAACCCCACGGCGACGGGCGGGGACGGCCAGGAGGCGA
The DNA here is from genome assembly GCF_040915425.1 of Collinsella aerofaciens. GTDB lineage: Bacteria > Actinomycetota > Coriobacteriia > Coriobacteriales > Coriobacteriaceae > Collinsella > Collinsella aerofaciens_BW. Next base: position 25,393 of record NZ_JBCPDN010000010.1, read on the forward strand.
CGGAGGGCAACGCGCCGGCGCAGCAGCCCACGGAGGACAGCGACGCGCCCACATCGTTCGCCATGGACAACGCCGACTTCATAGCCCGGGCGTTCGCCATGGGGACCGGCGCGTGGGTCATCGAGCCGCGAGGCGTGACCGACAGCGCCTACACGCCCGACGCCGAGCTGCGCATCGTGCGCTACGACGCCACGCAGATAGTCCCGCTCACGTGGAGCGCCGACGACTGCACGCAGTGCGCGTTCGTGGGCCGCGTGGAGGTCGCCGGGCGCGACTACGACCAGTGCCAGGCCCACGTGCTCAAGGGCGGCACCTACCACATCCTCACGCAGCTGTTCGACACCAAGACGCACAAGCAGGTGACGGTCGAGGGCATCAGCGCCGACATGGACACGCGCTGCACCCGCCCGCTTTTCGCGCTGGTGCGCCCCGCCGTGTCGAACCGCTTCTACGACTACTGCGCGATGGGCGCGAGCGTGTACTGCAACGCCGTGGGGGCCATGAAGGTGGTCGACGAGGCCGCCACCTCCCTGCTCGACCACATTCGCGTGGGCCGCCCGCGCACGTTCGTGGACAAGACCCTCATAGAGTCCAAGACCGACAAGGGGCCGGACGGCAGCCTCACGAAGACCTACTACGCCTTCGGCGAGGCCGACGACACCATCTTCAGCATGAACCCAGGCGACGAGGGGTCGGCCAAGATTCAGACCGTTCAGAGCGACCTCAAGGCCGACGAGAACGCCAGCGCCATCAACACGGGCCTGCGCCTGCTGTCGGTGGCGTGCGGCTTCGGCAACGGCTACTTCTCCTGGGAGTCGCACACGGGCCTGAAGACCGCCAAGGAGGTGGCGGCCGACAACTCGCAGCTGATGCGATCCATCCACCGGCACGAGAATGCCCTGCGCAAGTCCATCGTGCGCCTCGTAAACGGCATGGCCGACGCGTGCCGCAGCATCAGGGGCGAGGCCGTGCCCTACGGCGACGTCACCGTGGACTTCGACGACTCCATCATCAGCGACACGCAGAGCGCGCGCGAGATGGCCATGAGCGAGGTCGGCGCGGGCATCATGGCCCCGTGGGAGTACCGCCGCCGCTTCTACGGCGAGACCAGCAACGAGGCCAAGGCCAACGTGCCCGAGCAGCAGGGCGGCGCGTTCGACATGCTGGGCGACGGGCTCGCCTGATGCTGGGGCCGGACTACATAGAGCACTTCACCGACGCAGCGCAGGGGGCCATGGACGAATACACCCTGCGCCTGGTGTGCATCTACGCCGCGCTCATAGGCTCCATCGACTTCGAGGGCGACAGCGCCTACTCGCAGGCCGCCCGCAGGGCGGCGCTTGCCGCCAAGGACGTGCAGAAGGCCATGAACGACGAGGGCCGCAGAGCCGCGCGCGAGGCTGCCAAGGCTGCGGCCGAGGCCGTGGCCAAGAGCGCCGAGGCCGACCTGGCCACGCTGGGCACGGCCATGGGCGCGCTGTCCAAGGCGATGCAGTGGAGGCTGCACAACTCCGCGCGGGCCACGGCGGCGGGAGTGCAGGACGTCGTGAGCCGCGACAACCTGAAGATGCCCGCCAACGTGCAGCGCGCCTACCTCGAAGTCGTGGCGCAGGCCGTGGCTCGGGTGAACTCGGGCATGGCGGGCTACGAGCAGGCCACCCGCGAGGCCGTGCTGAAGCTGGCGCGGCGCGGCGTGTCCGTCGTGGACTACAAGAGCGGGGCGTGGGCGCAGGCCGACGTGGCCATGCGCCGCCACATCCGCACCCAAGCGGTGCAGGCCGGCAGCCGCAACACACTGGAGCTGCTTGAGGAGACCGGGCACGACCTCGTGCAGACCTCCTCGCACGGCGGGGCGCGCGAGAGCCACGCCAAGTGGCAGGGCCGCGTGTTCAGCCTGTCGGGCAAGTCCAAGAAGTACCCGCCGTTCTACCGCGAGACGGGCTACGGCTCTGTCGATGGCCTGTGCGGCGCGAACTGCAAGCACGACTTCGGCATCTACGTGGAGGGCCAGCCGCTGCGCTACGAGCGCGACCCGGACGGCGGCGACGAGAAGCGCGAGGAGCGATACCAGGCAGAGCAGAAGCAGCGCGAGCTTGAGCGCGGCATACGCGCCGCCAAGCGCGAGGCAACGGCCCTGGAGGCCGCCGGGCTCGACAACACCAAGGAGCGCCTGCGCCTGGGCAAGCTGCAGAAGCGCCAGCGCGAGCACATAGCCGCCCATCCCTACCTGTCCCGCGAGCGCACGCGCGAGGCCGCCATGGAATCGAAGGCGCACATCTACCCACTTGCCACGGACAAGACCTGGGTGCGCGAGAAGCTCATGCCGGGCAAGGGCGCGGGCACCGCCGCAGACGTGAGCCGCCGTGCCGTGAACGGCAAGTCGTACCACGACAAGGTGGCCTCCCTTCCCATCCCGAAGCGCGCGAGCGAGGCCGTGTACGCCGAGAGCCGCCGCATCCTGCGCGACCGCGACGGCACGGGCTACGAACGCATGTCCGTCGTGTCGTGGAAGAAGGGCGAGCGCGTCACCGACACCTTCGGGCACGGCCTGAAGAGCCAGGCGTGCGGCCTGACCGCCAAGCAGGTGGAGGCGTGCAGGCGCACCAAGGGCGGCGTGGTGCTGATCCACAACCACCCCATGAGCTCGCCGCCGTCGTGGACCGACATTCGAACGGTGGCGGAAAACGACTGGGTGCGCAGCTCGGTGGTGGCGTGCCACGATGGTACAATCTACGAAATCAAGGTGAACGACCGCAGCGTCGTACAAGCGTACGAGGAGCTGCGAGAGCTGGCGAAAAGAGAGTGCCCGAACGTGGGCGGCGACGTTATCGACCAGCTTGCCACCGAAATGCTCTACGAGCGAAACGAGGAAGCGAAATGGTTCAGGCTGACAAAAAAGAAGTGACGCCAGAGGACTGGGTGCTCGTCATAGATGACAGCGCCTCCGAGTCGAAAGCCGCCGAAAAGCTGACCAAAGAAGAGCGCGAGGAGCTTTTTGCCAAGTCCCGCAAGGTTCTGCGCGACGCGGGGCTGATGAAGTAGACCAAGCGACAACCGAGTAGACGCACGGCATCAAGGCCGCCCATCACGGGCGGCCTTTTCTTTTGCCTGGCGACACCTCGGGGAAGATGCGGTCACGCGATGGGGCGGCGACAACGGCCCCGCACGCGACCGCGGCGACAACGGCGGGCCATCCAAGCGCGCAGGGAAGCGCGAAAACCAAACACGGAAGGAGCAAGCGATGGCGGACGACAACAAGCCCCAAGGCAACGAGGGCGGCGACAACGGCCAGCAGACCGAACCGGCGAAGGAGGTCGTGTCCTACGCGAAGTACAAGCGCGAGACCGACGAGTACCAGGAGCAGGTGAAGGCCCTCAAGGCCGAGCTGGAGCAGCGCGACAAGCAGATCGAGGAGTTCACCTCCAAGGCGGGCAACGCCGAGGAGCTGCAGGCCGCGCTCGACAAGGCCAAGGCCGACAACGAGGCGTACAAGGCCGACGCCGAGAAGCGCGAGGCCGACATGCGCCGCGACTTCGCCATCGACACCAAGCTGGCGCAGATGGGGGTGCGCAACGCCAAGGCGGCGCGCGCGATCATCCCGAACATCGCTGACGCGAAGCTGGACGAGCAGGGCAACCTCACGGGCATCGACTTCGAGGCCCTGAAGAAGGATAACGCCTACATGTTCACCGACCAGCCCCGCGAGAGCGCGGGCGGCGACCCCAAGGGCGGCGCAGGCTCCGACGGCCTGGCCGACTTCCGCGCAGCTTTCGGACTCACCGACGAATCTTCAAAGGAGTAAATCATGCCAAACAGCATCGAACTGCCCAAGGGCTACGAGAGCGTGCTCATGGAGGCGTACCGCAAGGAATCCCTGACCGCAGTGCTTGAGAGCGCCGCGCCGCAGGGCAACATCGCGCAGATGGAGCAGCTGGGCGAGTTCTACTATCCCGTCTACTCCATGGGCGGCCTGGGCGACGTGCAGGCCAACGGGCGACTGCCGCAGAACAGCGGCGCGTCCCTGACTTGGAAGCCCATCAGCGCCAACTACGACCGCGGCACCATCCTGGAAATCGACCAGAAAGTGGACGCCCAGTCCTTCAATCTGGCGTTCGGCAACGCCGCCGCGCACTTCAACCGCACCAAGGTGGTGCCCGAGGGAGACGCGTTCGTGTTCTCCACGCTGTGCGCAGGCACCGGCATCACCAAGGAGCAGAAGACCTACGCCGACGGCGCGGACATGCTCAAGGGCCTGAACGCCGCCATGTGCGACATGGACGAGAAGGAGGTGCCGGAAGAGGGCCGCGTGCTGTTCATCACCCCCACCCTGCTGGGTATGGTGAAGGACCTGGACACCACCAAGTCCCGAGAGGCGCTGGACGGCTTCTCCTCCATCGTGAAGGTGCCGCAGTCCCGCTTCTACAGCGCCATCGACCTTTTGGACGGCACCACCAAGGACGAGGAGATCGGCCACTACAAGAAGGGCACCGGCGCGGTGGACATGAACTTCCTCATCGTCCACAAGGACGCCGTGGTGCTGCGCTGGAACTTCGCGCACGGCAAGGTCATCGACGCCGAAGACAACCAGCAGGGCTTCGGCCACCTGTTCAAGTACCGCAAGTACGGCGTGTGCGGCGTCCGCGAGAACCTGGCGCACTACATCACCGCAGACATGAAGGCCGCGTAGGAAGGAGGCGCGACATGCGCACCGTTGGACTGGCCTTCGAGAAGGAGGCCCCGAAGAAGGCCAAGCCCGCCAAGGGCAAGGCGGAAAAGCCCGAAGCGAAGGCCGCAGACGAGCAGCCCGCCAAGGGCAAGGCGGAAAAGCCCGAGGCGGCCGAGGACGATGGAAACTAGAGCCCCGACCCACGAGGACTACCTGGCAGCCGGGCGCGGGGAGCTGTCCGCCGAGGAGTTCAAGGCGGCGCTCCCCCACGCCACGGCAGCCGTGCGCGACCTGATCTTCCCCAACGAGCCGGACGGCTCCGAGGAGTGGGCGCGCGCGGTCATGGCGGCCTGCGAGGTCGACGCCGCATACGGATGCTCGGGCGGCATCATGGAGGGCGGCGGCTTTACCGTCGGCTCGTTCTCGTGGAACCCCGGTACCGAAGGGGCCAGCACCTACCGCAGCGACATGGAGGCCGCCGTCCGCCGCGAGCTGCTTGGAACGCCGCTGCTCTACGCGGGCATCGGGGGCGCGAGATGATGCGGGTGCCGCGCTCGGCGCGGCCCTCCACCATGTCCGTCAAGGTGCCCAGGGATGGCGGCTACGGCGGCGAGTTCGAGCAGCCCGTCGAGGTGCGCCGCGTGCGCTTCGAGCCCGTCTCGGCGTGGCTCGTGCGCGAGTACGCCCTGGGCGACGGCGCACAGGGCCTCGTGATAGCAGACGGCGCGGACAGCCCCGGCATGTTCGACGTGCCCGTGGGCAGCCGCGTGAGCATCGACGGGGGCGAGTGGATGAACGTGGCGAGGTGCACGCCCCGCCGCGCGTTCGGCACCCGCCCCCACCACTGGGAACTGGAGGTGAGGTAGCAATGCCCGCAGCAGTTACGGTCGACCTGACCAAGCTCATGAAGCGTTTCAGCGCGAAGGAGCTGGAGGCCAAGCAGGTGAAGTTCGCCATGAGCGTGGCCGAGGACATGAACGCGTTCACGCCAGAGGACACCAAGCGCATGCACAGCTCCATGCAGGCCGCCTCCGACTTCAGGCAGGGCCTCGTCATATGGGACGCCGACTACGCCGCCTACGTGCGCGACCTGCCCGACAGCTCCATCAAGCACGGCAAGAACCCGAGGGCCAAGGCCGACTGGCCGAAGGCCGCGAAGGAAGCGCACGGCGAGGACTGGGAGCGCCTGGCCGTCGACCTCCTGACCGAGGGGGCGTGACATGGCCCCGGACGTGATGGAGGCGGCGAAGGCCGCCATAGAGGCCCTGGGCTACGGCCCGGTGCTCCTCACCCGCCTGGCAGCATCGCGCGGCCACGACGACGCGGTGGTGCTGAGGCCCATGCCCACGGCCGACGTGGTGCGCCACATGGACGGCACCCGCCGCGTGGGATACGTGCTGCAGGTCATCGTGAAGGACACCTCCGAGGCCAAGGCCATGGGCGACGCCTACGACCTGGCCGACGCGCTGGACGGGGCCGACCTGTCCTCGCCCACGGGCTCCTACGGCTTCACGAGCGCGTCGCTGTACACCGAGCCGCAGGAGATAACGCCGCCCGAGGGCGGGCCGTACCTGTGGGAGTTCCGAATCAAAGCGACCATAACCATAGAGAAGGGATAACGATGGCAAAGAACCAAGACCTGGGCTTCGCGCCCAACTACATGAGCGCGCTGGAGATCGACACCACGCCAGACGCGGCCAGCCCCACGTGGGCCATCTTCTCGCGCGGCATCACCGAGGTGAAGCCGACCACCAACGAGACCACCGAGACCAAGGACTACTACGACGGCTACGGCACCCCCACCGACAAGGTGAAGAGCGTGCAGCCGCAGTACGAGGTCACTGGCGACCGCTGCTACGGCGACCCCGCGCAGGACTTCGTTGCCAGCCTGGCGCTTGAGACCGGCGAGGGCCGCACGGGCCACTTCCGCCACACCGACCCCAACGGCGACGTGGTGGAGGGCGACTGCACCTACCTGGGCCTGACCGTCGGCTCGCAGCAGGGCGCGGCGTCCGACCCCGGCGCATTCTCCTGCACAATCTCGGGCGCTGGCGCTATGCGCTACATCCCCGCCAACAAGCTCAGGCAGCCCACGGGCGTCACCTGCACCGCGCCGACCGGCCCGGCCGTGGGCAAGTCCACGAAGCTCGCGCCGACCGTCACGCCCGCCGAGGCGAACGCCAAGTGCTTCTTCGCATCGGGCAACACCGACGTGGCCACCGTCGACAGCGACGGCAACGTGACGGGCGTGGCCGCAGGCGAGGCGGTCATCGCCGTGCGCTGCGCGTCGAAGCCGAGCATCTGCACGCAGGTGAAGGTCACCGTGGCGGCGAAGTAGCCGCAGGCGACACCAGACATAACCTCCTGGACATGGGGGCGCGGGCTAGTGAGCGGCCCGCGCCCCTTTTCTATGCCCGACGCTCACCGCTCACGAAAGGGGCAACAAATGGAACTTCTGAAAAACATCCGCGCGTACGAGGACGTGTTCTTCGAGGACCCCGAGGAGAACCCCGACACGCCGCGCTTCCGCGTGTGGTTCGACGACAAGCACATCGAGGAGTACCTGGCCAAGGTCGGCAACGCCATCGACCGCGCGCAGGCCAACGAGCAGATGGCCCGCGAGGCCGACACCCCCGAGAAGGCGGCCGAGGCCAACGCCGCGCAGGCCCGCCTCATGAAGCGCACCATCTCGGCGTTCATCGGCACCGAGGGCTGGGAGCAGCTGCTCGCGTGGATGGGCGGCGACGAGGGCCCCATCGCGCCCGAGGAGAACATCCGCATCCTGGGCGAGGTCTTCGCCACGTTCCTCAACATGTTGGCGCGCCACGCGACCAGCGAGCAGCTGATGGCGTGCGGCCTCGTATTCAACGAGCGCGCCGAGCAGGTCCAGGCGCTCAACCGCGCCCAGCGTCGCGCCAAGGCCAAGCGCAAGAAGAAGGGCGGCAAGTAATGCTGCCAGCCGCGCTCACGGCCGAGCGGGTGCGGCTGCCCGACGGCACGAGCGCCACGCGCTACCCGTGGAACGGCGAGGACGTGCTGGTGCGCGACGACGCGCTCACGATCATCCGCGTCATCGAGGTGCTGACCGACGAGGGCAAGTCCGACGACCAGCGCCGGGACGAGTTCCTGGCGCTGTTCTTCGTGGACTGGGCTGACGCGTGGTGCGCATGCGACTACGACGCCGCCGAGTTCATGCGGATGCGCGACGCGGCGGTATGGGACATGTGCGGGCTCGACCTGACCGGCGACCGCCCGCACGAGACCCCGCTGTGGGACTTGGAGGAGGACGCGGCGCGCATACGCACCAGCTTCCGCCAGGCCTACGGCATCGAGTGGGACGAGGTGCGCGGTCGCATCAGCTTTGCCGAGTTCGTGGCACTCGTGGGCGGCTGCCCGCAGGACACGCCGCTCGGCGCGGCCATCCACTACCGCAACCCGGCGACCAAGCCGAAGCCAACCAAATACAACAGGCAGGAGGTCGAGGCCTGGAACGCCGCCCACAAGGCGTTCGAACTCGGCAAAGGCCGCAGCTCACACGGCTCTGAGGAAGGAAGCGACGCGGCGATGCGCGATGTGTTCGCCGCGCTCAAGAGAGCGACGAGGTGAGCATGGACGGCAACGTCATCATCAAAGCGGTTCTCGACACCGTTGACGTATCCAAGAACATCAAGGCCCTGGAGCGCGACCTCCAGGGCATCTCCTGGAAGAACATAGCCGAGGGCGACGAGAAGGCCGCGAAGCTGTCGTCCTCGTTCAAGAAGGCCGGCACGGCCGCCACGGTGACGCTGACCGCGCCCGTGGTGGCCGCCGGCAAGGCCGTATTCGGCGTGGCCAGCGACTACGAGCAGGCCAACGCCCGCATAGCCGCCGCGTTCGACGTGTCCGGCGAGGAGGCCGAGCGTTTCAGCGGCATAGGCAAGCGCATATACGAGGGTGGCTGGGGCCAGTCCCTTGACGAGGTCAACGATGCGCTGATCCAGTGCAAGTCCACCCTTCGCGACGTGTCCGACGAGGACCTGCAGACCGTCACCACCAACGCACTCATGCTGTCGGACACCTTCGGCGCAGACGTGAACGAGTCCATACGCGGCACCAACGCCCTCATGGAGGGCTTCGGGCTGTCCGCCACCGAGGCCAGCGACCTGCTGACGGCGGGCATGCAGCGCGGCCTGAACTATACCGACGAGCTGGGCGACAACCTGAGCGAATACTCCGTGCGATGGGGCGAGGCGGGAATGAGCGCCAGCGAGTACTTCTCGCTGCTCGAAGCGGGCACGTCCAACGGCGCGTACAACCTGGACAAGGTGGGCGACTACCTCAACGAGTTCCTGACGGCGCTGTCCGACGGCCGCATGGAGGAATCCATCGGCTCGTTCAGCGAGGGCACGCAGGAGGTCTTCGAGAACTTCAAGAACGGCAGCGCCACCGCCGAGGACATGCTGCAGGCGGTGCTGGGCGACCTCACGCAGATGCCAAACGAGTACGACAAGGCCGCGCTGGCCTCCACCCTGTGGTCCTCGCTGGGCGAGGACAATGCCATGGGCATGATCGAGTCCCTGGCGGGCGTGCAGGACAGCTTCGGCGACGTGGCGGGCGCTGCGCAGCAGGCCCAGGAGGCCGCCTCCGACAGCTTCGCCGTGAAATCGCAGGAGGCCATGCGCGAGCTGCAGGGCTCCATCGAGCCGCTTGGCGAGCCGCTGCTCAACATCGCCACCAACGTGGCGGGTGTCGTCAAGTCGTTCTCCGAGTGGTTCGCCGGCATCGGCGAGGGCGGCCAGACCGCCGTGCTGGCGATCGCCACGATAGCGGCCGCCATAGGCCCCGTGCTGTCGACGGTCGGCACCGTCGTGGACACCGTGCCGAAAATCGGAGCGGCCTTCCAGGTGGTCGGCAAGCTGGGCACCGGCGCGCTGGGGCTCATAGCCGCGCACCCCGTGGTAGCGGCCATAGCGGCCATCATCGCCGCCGTGGTGCTGCTGTGGAACAACTGCGAGGAGTTCCGCGACGCGGTGACCGCCGTGTGGGATGCCGTGTGCGCCGCGTTCGAGGTGGCCACCCAGGTGGCGGGCGACGTGGCCCAAAGCGTCGGCGAGTTCTTCTCGCAGCTCGGCGAGAAGCTGGGCGGCGTGTGGGACGGCATCTGCTCCACGGTGCAGGGGGCCATCGACGCCATAGCCGGGTTCTTCCAAGGCCTGGCCGGCACCGCCTCGTCCATCTGGGACGGCATCTGCAACGTGGTGCAGGTCGCCGTGATGCTGCTGGGCGAGATTCTGAACCTGGCCATCGAGACGCTGCTCATACCCTGGAACTTCATCTGGGAGAACTTCGGCGAGCAGCTGACGGCGGCATGGGACGCAATCTGCGGCACGGTGGGAGGCTACATCGACGCGGTGAGCCAGGTCATCACCGACGTGGTGACGGCCCTGGCCGAATGGTGGGGCGCGACGTGGGAGACCATCAGCGGCACCGCCAGCGCCATATGGGAGGCCATCTACGGCGCGGTGAGCGCGTACATCCAGTACGTCAGCGACGTGATAGGCGCGGCCCTTGGGGTCATCCAGGGCGTGTGGGACACGGTGTGGGGCGCGGTGAGCTTCACCGCCTCCAGCATATGGGATGCCATCAGCTCGGCGATAGGCGCGGCCATCGGTGCCATCAGCTCCACCATATCGGCGGTGCTGTCGGCAATTCAGGCGGTGTGGGACTCCATATGGGGGGCCGTGAGCAGCACGGCGTCGAGCGTGTGGGGCGGCATCAGCTCCACCATATCCAGCATCGTGAACGGCATCCGCGACACGATCTCCAGCGTGTTCAACGCCGCCAAGGACACCGTGAGCAGCGTGTGGAACTCCATCAAGAGCGCCATCGAGACGCCGATACAGAACGCCCGCGACACCGTGCGCAACGTCATCGACTCCATCAAGGGGTTCTTCAACTTCTCGTGGTCGCTGCCCCACCTGAAGCTGCCGCACCTGTCCATCTCCGGCAGCTTCAGTATCGCCCCGCCGAGCGTGCCGCACTTCGGCATCGACTGGTACGCCAAGGGCGGCGTGTTCAACGGCCCCAGCGTCATCGGCGTCGGCGAGGCGGGCCCCGAGGGCGTGGTGCCGTTCAACGAGCGCGGCGCGCGCCCGCTGGCCGAGGGCATCGCCAAGCTGCTCGACGGCAAGGGCGGCGCGGCCCATGGCGACACGAACGTGACAATCAACCTGTACGCGACCGTGCGGGAGGAGGCCGACATCGAGAAAATCTCCCGCCAGATAGCCAAGGAAATCAAACGGCAGGAGTGCTTCGCATGATATACAACGGCTTCGACTTCGCGCCGTGGTTCGACACCCGGCTCGTGACCCGCTCGCTGCTGCCCGAGTACGAAATCGCCACGCGCGACGTGCCCGGGCAGCCCGGCTCGCGCTTCATGCGCGCAGAGCTGAAACCCCTGACGATAGACGTGGCGGCGGCCTGGAGGGCGCGCCCCGCCGACGACATGGCGGCCCTTCGCCGCCTCATGGCCTCGCGCCTGCTGTGCCTCAAGGAGGCCGAGCTGTGGCTGGACGACGAGAGGCACCTGGGCCTGCGCTACATGGCCGTGCTGACCTCGCCGGGCGCGCTCGACACGTTGTGGCACACCGGCGAGGCCACGCTGACGTTCACGGCATACGACCCCGTGGCCTACGGGGCCGAGGGGCGCGCAACCGTGTCGGGCACCTCGGGCGTGCAGGTGGGCGGGACGTTCCGCACCTACCCCACCGTGACCGTCAGGCCCGGCGGCAGCACGTCGGCGCTGCGGCTGACGAACATGGGCACGGGCGAGTTCGTGCAGATCGACAAGGCGGTGACGGCATCGAGCGCGGTGGTCATCGACATGGCCGCCCCGCAGGCCACGGTGGACGGCAGCCCCGCGCCCGTGACCTTCGAGAGCGACTTCTTCCCGCTGGAGCCGGGGGCCAACAGCCTCAAGCTGTCCAGCGGCACCGCGACGGTACAGTGGACGGAAAGGTACGTGGGCTGATGATTCTGTGGGCATGCGACCGCTGGGAGGCGTACAAGGGGCCCATCAAGACGCTGTTCGAGTGCGAGGACACGCGCGAGGTCAACGGCGAGAACGCCCTGAGCATCACAACGCTGGCGCGCCTGGACAAGGGCGACCGCCTGGTGTGGCGCGACCTCAAGGGCCGCTGGCACGAGAACATCGTGGACGGCGTGGAGGAGGAGCGCGCGAGCGCGGGCATCCTCTACACGTACTACTGCCCGACCTCGGCGCAAATCGAGCTCCTGGGCGACTACCTGGAGGACAAGCGCCCCTACGACGTGAGCGCCTACGCCGCGCTGGCCTCGGCGCTGTCCTCCTCGCGCTGGCAGGTCGGAACCGTGGCCGACCTCGGGCAGGCCGGCACGAACTTCTACCACACCAACGCATGGGCGGCCATCCACGACGTGGCAGACACTTGGGGCGGCGAGCTGTCGTTCGAAATCCAGGTGAGCGGCACCAAGGTGACCGCACGCCGCGTGTGCATGGCCAAGCAGGTCGGCGAGGACAACGGCAAGCGTTTCACCTACGCCAAGGACCTCGTGAGCGTCAAGCGCAGCGTGGACGAGGGCAACGTGTGCACCGCCCTGTACGGCTACGGCAAGTCCCTGCAGACCGCCGACGAGGACGGCAACCTGACGGGCGGCTACGACCGCAAGCTGACCTTCGGCGACGTGAACGGCGGGCAGAACTGGGTGGGGTCGGCCGACGCGCTGGCGCGCTGGGGACGGCCCGACGGCAAGGGCGGCAAGGCGCACGTGTTCGGCGACGTGGAGTTCTCCGACTGCGAGGACGCCGCCGAGCTGAAGAAGCTCACCGAGGCGCAGCTGGCGCAGTCGTGCGTGCCCACCGTGTCCTACACCGTGGACGCCACGGCGCTTGCGCGCGCCGGCGAGGGCTTCGAGGGCGCGGACGAGGGCGACCTGGTGACCGTGGTGGACAAGGTGTACGACCCGCCGCTGCGCGTGCGCACCCGCATCACCAAGGTGGTGGAGGATCAGCTGCGCCCCGGCGAGGTCACCTACACGTTCGGCAACTACCAGACCGTGGCCGAGCTGATGGCCGCCCAGAAGTCCAGCGCAAAGAGAACGGCTTCGAGCATCCGCGCCACCGTGGCCGACGCGGTAAACGCGTCCAACAAGGCATCGACCGGCAAATGGGGCGAGAGCCTGGCGGCCTCCGAGAAGCGCCAGGAGGCGTTCGCCAGGGAGCAGGGCGGCGCGGCCAAGGACTACACCGACGAGGTGAAGGACGCGCTTGACAAGGCCCTCAAGGAGTACGCCGACAACGGGGACACCACCCTAGAGGAAGCCCTCAAGAAGTATTCCGACGACGGCAACCTGTCCCTTGAGGAGATGCTCAAGCTCTACACCGACACCACGGTGGAGCAGAGCGAGAGCGTGCTCAAGAAGATAGACGAGGCCAACAAGGAGTACCTGGAAGGCATCACCGGCTCGCTGGACGAGCGCCTGACGAGCGCCGAGGGCGAGGTTGAGGGCTTGCAGAACCAGCTCGACCAGCTGCCGACGGATATCCGCAAGAAGATCGTGGAAATGCTCAACAGCGAGATAAACACCACGGGCGGCTGGGTGTACGAGGAGCCCGGCCAGGGCATCCTCGTGTACGACAAGAAGCCGGAGAACGCGACCAAGTGCGTGAAGATAGGCGGCGGCGTCATCGGCGTGGCCAACTCCAAGTACTCCAGCGGCGCGTGGAAGTGGCGCACGGCCATCACCGGCGACGGCGTGACCGCCGACGAGCTGACCACGGGCCGCATCAAGGGCGGCAACTCGTACTGGGACCTCGACAGCGGGGCCTTCTATCTGCGCGACGGCTCCATCTTCATGACGGACGGCAACGGCAACAAGGTGTACATCAACGCCACCAACGGCTTCCAGATATACGACAAGAACGGCTCCATCATCGCGGGCACCGTGCTGGTGGGCAGCACCTCCATGTTCCGCTGCAACATGGTCGGCACGTCGTCCACCAACTACATCACCACCGGCACGACGACGAACAACCACCCGGGAGCGTCGTTCGTGAACGGCTCGACCGAGTACTGCACCATCGAGGCCGTCCACGCGAAGGACAGCCCCACGGCGAGCTCTACCGACGGCGTGGGCATATCCACCTGCGGCTACGGCTTCCTGGCAGTCAACCGCTACTACCGCCAGACGTGGCTGACAACCCCCTACTACGCGGGCTACATGAGCCATCCCGACGAGCAGCTGTACATGAGGAGCGGCAACAGCAACGCGGGCGGCTCGGCGTACGTGAAGCTGCAGGAGAACTCCAACAACTACGTGTACCTGGATAGCAGCCGCGCAGACATTGGGTCGTCGGGCACCGCCAGGATACTCGCCCCGAAGTTCGCCATAGGAACCAGTCCGAGCAGCGGCGGCACCTACGGGTACACGGGCTCCACGCAGTTCATCGGGTGCATCACCAACAACGGCAACAACTGGACGTGGGGCACCATCAACGTGGTGAACGGAATCATCACCGGCATGAGCAGCATCACGGGAAACTAGACCAGCGAGAGAGGAAACGGAATGTTCTACCACCTTGTGCAGCAGCCCGAAGCGCCGCAGGCGCTCGACGGCGCGCCGAAGCCGCCCGAGGCGCTTCCGGTGTTCGAGTGCATCAGCGACCCGGCCACGGCGCGGGCCATCGTGGAATCGGAAGACGTGTTCGAGTTCGATGGCAAGGGCGGCTTCACGCTCGTGTCCAGCCCCGTGGCCGTCATGGACGCGGAAGGCGGCGAGGCCAACGCCGTGGACTTCTCGGCGCTCACCGACGAGGAGATATGCGGGGTCCACAGAGCGCAGCCCGGCGACATGTCGCGGACACTTGCGCCCGAAGGGAAGGAGTGAGGCATGGCAACGCACGAGCTTACGCTCAACCTCAAGAAGACCAACATAGCGCCGCCCGTCATCACCGTGCACCAGGGCGACAGCGCCGAGGTCCTGAAGGCCGCCATCTACGACGGCGACAAGAAGGCGGCCCTGACGGGCTGCAAGGTGCACCTCATGGCTGCGAAGCCCGACCACACCTACGTGGAGCAGCAGTTCACGGGCATCAGCGACAACGTGGCCACCGTGACCGTCAACCCCGCCGTCTTCGGCGTGGCCGGGCTGCTCAAGGTATGCTACGTGCGCGTGCGGAACGCGGCGGGGCTGGACGCCACCACCGAGAACGTACTGGTGAACGTGCTGCCATCGGCGAGCGCGTCGGGCGAGATATCCGGCCCGTACGTCGATGCGGTGGAGGCGATCATCGCGAACCTCGAAGGGCAGCTAGCCGACGTGAGCGCGCTGAACGCGCAGATGCAGAAGGCCGAGGCCTCCCGCGCGAGCGCGGAAAACCAGCGCGCCGCGAACGAGAAGGCACGCCAGACCGCCGAAACCGGGCGCGCAGAGGCCGAGAAGAAGCGAGCCGCGGCGGAAAGCGACCGCGTGACCGAGGCGTCGCAGCTGAAGGCGGCCTCGCAAGCCGCCACGGCTGCGGCAAACGGCGCGGCCTCGAACGCCGACGCGGCGGCCAACACCGCCCTGCAGATAGCCAACAGCGTGGCGCAGGGCAGCGCGGGCAGCTCGGACATGGCCAAGCAGAAGCAGCAGATAGCCGACCTGTACGGCAAGCTGGCCGACGCCACGGACGCGTTCATCTACGACGACGGCACCGTGTACTGCCCCGCCTCCAAGGCCAGCGCATCCGGCAGCACCGTCACGTTCGGGAGCACCTGCACGGCGTCCGGCACAACCCTCAACCTCAAGTAGAAAGGCAACGAAATGGCACAAGCGAAAACCCTGTCGGTGGGCGGCATCGGCTACGAGGTCATCGACGATACCGCGCGCAGCAACGCGCAGACGGCGCTCAACAACGCCGAGTACAACCGCCAGGGCCAAATCGGCAAGTACGGCGGGCAGAACATCGCCACCATCCTGGCGGGAGAGATCGGCAGCGGCAGCGTGTACGACGCGCTGCACAAGCGAGCCGCCAACGGCAACTTCGCGGGCCTGCGCGTGGGAGACTACATCGACGTGCCGCTGGTAAGCGCGTCGGGCGTGGCGGCCCAGCAGTCCGTGCGCTTCCTCCTGGCGCACTTCGACCCGTACTACTGCTGCGGCGACAGCTCCAAAGGCCACCACATCGCCTTCGTGGCCTCCGCGCCCATCGCCGCGGCCAAGACCGTGACCGGCGTGGCAAACGACAGCTTCCTGATGTGGAACACGACCAACACGAACCAGGGCACCGCCGACCGGAAATGCCCCTACCCCAACAGCAACCTCAAGGCGTGGGAGACGGCCTTCGAGGCCTGCCTGCCCGAGGGGCTGACCAAGTACCTGCTGACCCAGCGCGTCCTGCTTGAGGAGCGTTACAGCGCCGGCGGCGCGCTCAACGACTCCAACTCGTGGAGCTGGCAGGA
>NZ_JBCPDN010000011.1:0-32449 GCF_040915425.1 Collinsella aerofaciens
ACTCCTTAAGATCGTCGTCCTCCGCCGTCGTCGTGGTCATGAGCCGCGCGGTCTCGGCGGCGGCAGACTCCATGACCGCGCGCGTATAAAGCAGGCACACCGGTTGCAGTGCGAGAAGGATGAGCGTCAGAAACGTCGGCAGCAAAAAAGCGGCCTCAACCGTAGACTGCGCCCGGTCCTCGCGCGCGATATCAATACAATGCGATGTCCTTAGCGCCCGTAGCGGCGTCGATAACCGACGTCGAGGCAACGCCATGGGATGCCGCCCGCTCAACCAGCGCCGCCAAGCGTCCATCGGTGCCAGCACGCCAAAGTCCCACAATCGCCAGCACGATCGATAACAGCGCCACCGTGACGATGGCGTATTCGACCGTCGCCTGGGCAGATTCCTCACGCAGAATGCCATGCATTTCACGATCCCTCCTTTGAGCTTATTGTTTGCGGGACCAGACGCACGGCGCGCAGACGACACGAAGCATCGCCAGCATCCGCGGCAACCGTCACCATATCGACCCAGCCGCGCCCATCGCGCACGATGGCGCCCCATACGTTGCCCTTAATATCGAGATAGCCGCTCAGGGCGAGCTGGGCCGTTGGCACCTCGCGGTAGGCGCGTAACATATCCGCCGCTGCCTCGGTCATCGGTCGGTCCTCGGACCATGCAAGCCGGACCGCAATCGCGTTGTCCTCAGGTGAATCCGTCGCAGTGCCAGACCGCTTGTCGAGCGTCCGCAGAAAGGTTTGCGCCGTGACAGCGACATCCGAATCGTCCGCATCTCGCATCTCATCTTTTTGAGACGCCACCGCCGAATCTGAGCCCGAATCGAAGGCGGCCCCAGGACGCTGCTGCCGCGCGGCGTTAAGCCCCCAAAGCACCGCCGCTATCGCCACGGTCAGGCAAGCAAACACCAGCAGCACCCCGATGGGGCGCTCGCCCTCTACAGGCTGTTGATGCCCTCGCTGATAGCGTTCCATAGATCTTGGACCTTGCCCTTAAATGCGACAATGGCAATGATGGCGATCACCACGAGCACGCCGACCAAGATGGCGTATTCGGTGGTGCCCTGCGCACTCTCCTCCTGCAGTAGCTCCCCGGCATGCTGGCGAGCGCGAATTGACTGGCAAACAGCCCAGCTCCAGACCTTGCCAGCAACGTCAGTCATCGTGTTCATGTATTCCTCCCTACATCATCCCGCCTGCTCCCAACAGCGGGCCCAATATGGACAGAAGCAACGCCGGCAAGATGAGTGTGCCGGTGGGAATCAGCAGCTTGACGGGCGCACGCTCGATCTCGCGCTCGACCGCGGCGCGATGAGCCGCACGGATCTCGCGACTTTGAGCGGCCAGTGTCTCGGCAAGTGGGGCACCCAGAGCGAGCGCCTGCCCCACCGTGATGGCAAAGGTCTCGAGCGCTCGCACGTCCAGGTCGCGTGCGGCGGCCAACAACTCGTCCTCACGCGTGCCCACGCCCACCTGCCACGCCATGCAGGCCCGCTCAAGTCGAAAAGCCAGCACTGACCGGCGGTTGGCGCAGAAAATCTCAAGCGCCGCATCAAACGAAAGACCGGCCGAAAGACCCAAGCGCGCAACATCGATCATCTCGGACACTTCGCCAAGCGATACTCGCGCCGGGCCGCCCGCTCCAACCGCGCCCTTCATTCGCGCGGCCAGAGCATCGACCACCGAGCGACCCGCGGCAGCGACCAGCACCGCCTCGCGCTTGCAGGCCTCTGCAATCTTGCGCGCATCCGCCCGATCCAAACCCGTCGCGACAAATACACTCAGAGCGCACAGGCAAGCCGCAACTGCAACCGGGGCGCTCATAGCTTCACCCGCATAATGCGCCGGATAACCACCAGGGCAACGGCGTTGAGGGCAAGACCCAGCACCACAGTGCCCGCGCCGGCAGGCGTCGCAAGACCGCGACGAAAATCTGCCGAAAGCAGCGCCAACACCGCGCACATGCCCGTCGGCATCGCCGCGACCATATGCGCAGACATGCGAGCCTGCGACGTCTTAACATCCAGGCGGCGCTTGAGCTCAATGCGCTCCCCCACCATGCTCGACGCCTCGGACAGTAAGTCGGCAAGCGGAGCACCGGTGCGCTGAGACACCTTAAGCGCCAAGGTCACAAGCGAAAGGCCAGGGGCGTCGATGCGCACGAGCAAGTCATCGAGCGCGTCGGTCGCCGAGATGCCGCAATCGATTGCCGCCGCCACCCGCAAAAACTCGGTATGCACCGGTTCTTGCGCATGAGCGCCCACAAAGCGCATGCCCTGGGCCAGTGAATGTCCCGAGGCAAGCGACATGGAAAGTGCGGTAAACGCCTCGGGCATGGCCTCTTCTGCATCGTGTTGCTCGCGCCGGCTCTCAAAGCCATCCCGAGCGGCGCCAACGGCAATCGGAGCAACAAGTCCCAAGGCAAATCCGAGGGGCGATAACGACACCATCGTTAGTAAAATGCAGCAGACACCGCTCGAGAGCAGCAGAAACGCCAAACGCCCCGAAGCATCTTCGATCACGAGGCCAAGGCGATGCGCCGGAGCCAGCGATGCCCACGAACGGGCGATCTTTTTCAGCAGATCGTTTTCCACCAGCTCACGCGGCAGTTTCTCTGCCACCGTCTCGAGCGCCTGACGCGCCAGCTCCGCCGGCGGCACCTGCGGCACACGAGGTTCCGCCCCGCACGCCATCGCGACAGAAAACCCTGCCAAACCCCCTACGACGAGGGGCACAGCGACCTCCATTCGTCCACCTCCTCTTGTGTGAGCGTCCCCGACCGCAGGCCTTCTGCGATAAACGGCGGCTCGCGGTCAAGCGTCCAGGTGCGCTCGGCGGCATCGAAAGTCACATAGCGCTCGAGCTCTACACCGCCCGACGCGGCGCGACGCACCCCCGAATACGAGGAGACGAAGCGCCTGCCATCGGCGTGGCGCTCGGACATCACGATGCCGTCGAGCGCCATGGCAATCTGCTCCTCGATGAGCTCGCTCGGCAGATCGATGCCATAACGTGCAAGCAACGTCAGACGCACCACGGTCTCCTGTTCTGAGCCCGCATGAAGTGTGGTGAGCGACCCGTCGTGGCCTGTGTTCATGGCCTGCAACATGTCGCAGCACTCAGCACCGCGCACCTCACCCACCACGATGCGGTCGGGGCGCATGCGCAGGGCATTGGTCACCAGGTCGCGGATCGTCACCGCGCCCTCGCCCTCAATTGAAGCCTCGCGCGCCTCTAGACGCACCACGTGTGGATGATGCGCAAACTTGAGCTCGGCAGAGTCCTCGATCGTCACGATGCGCTCGCCGGTGGAAATCTCGCATGACAACGCGTTGAGCAGGGTGGTCTTACCAGATCCCGTGCCTCCCGCAACCGCCAGGTCCTGTCTCAGCGACACCGCGCATGACAGCAGCTGCGCATACCAAAGCGGCAGCGACCCCAGCCCCACAAGCTCGTCCAGCGAGCAGATGCGGTCCGAGAACTTTCGGATGGTGAGAATCGGTCCGTCAATCGCCACAGGCGGAATCACCGCGTTGACGCGATAGCCCGTTTTGAGGCGGGCGTTGACGATGGGGCTGCGCTCGTCGATACGGCGGCCAAGTGGCGAGATGATGCGGTCGATAAGCACACGGATCTGCTCATCATCCTCAAACGCATGCTCGATGGGGTACAAGACGCCGCCGCGTTCAAAGAAGGCCGAGCGGCAGCCGTTGATCATGATCTCGGTAACGGTGTCGTCCTCGATGAGCGGCTGCAACGGCCCCAAGCCCACCACGTCATCCAAAATCTCGTCGATGATGGTCTCGCGCTCAGGCGTCGCGAGATCGGTCGGCTCCTCAACATTGAGCGCCGCCTCCACCGCGGGACGCAATTCCGAGCGGGCAAGTACCGGGTCGATATAGGCGCTGATACGCGCCACTTCGTCGTAACCCATGCGGTCCATCACGGCGCGCTTAGTGCGTCGTTTCACCGCGCGGCGACGCCCCGCATCTACAGGAGCTGCCGCCGCTGCAGCGCCGGCAGCCTTAATCCTCGTTTGCAGGCTCATCGCTGATCACCCTCGCGCGACCAGGGAAGGCGGATACGCGGGCGTTCGGTACGCGTTGCACGGTCGGCGACTATATCGCTCCAAGGGCCGACGGCGCACCCCAGTTCCACGAGCATCTCGCGCGTGGCCTCGCGCACGCTGGTCGCAAAAGCGCTCGTCTGACCCACTGCCTCGTCGGCGCGCCCAAACGCCATGAGCGCGGCGAGATCCTGCCCGCCATCGGCGATACGAATCTTGGAGCTCAACGCACAGGCAATCTCAAAGCGCATGGCGACGTCCTCGTCTGCCCCGCGCGCACCGAACCGGTTGAACACGGCGCTCATGCGCGTGCGCGGCACACCTACTCGACTTGCCAGTTCAATGACGCGCGACGCCGATGTCGCGGACGACACCGCCGCATCGCCAACGACCAGGCAACGGTCGCTCGCCGCCACCGCAGCCGCCACGGCATCGCCCCAAAAGACCGAGGTATCGATAAAGACCACGTCGGATTCGCGACGCAGGACATCAAGCAGTAGCTCCACCGGACGTGCCATGAGCTCGGCTTGCTCGGGCGCCGCGACGGGACCCCAGAGCGTAACGCCCGGCGCCACGCGCATCGATGCGGCTACGATATCCGGCTCGGTGAGCGTGCCCGCCGCCGACGGCTCGATAAGTGCCGCCATATCGCGCGGAGCATCGACGCCTAACAAGTCGTAAAGGTTTCCAAACATCAGGTCCAGGTCGAGCACGGCGGCACGCAAGCCCAACAGCGACGATGCGTGTGCCATGGTGGCAACGATCGTCGACTTGCCGCAACCGCCCGAACCCGAAATGGCGCAGATGACCGGAGCTCGATGCGGCGGAGCGGCAGCGTCTGCCGGCGGCATCGGAGGCGGCGGGGCGGGCGTCGGTGACAGCGTCCCCGTCTCCTCCGCCGCAACTACACGCTGCGTCCAGGCCGGCATGGCAGCTTGTTCGGTCTGCGAGGCAGGCTCGTTCTGCGCAATCTGCTCATGCTGCATCAGCGACAACTCGCCGCACCCGGCAAAGCCCTCAACTTCGTCGAGTTCATCCGCCAGATTCACGCCGTGCACGTATCCCATATCTACAGCCGGAGAGTCGCCAGCATGCTGCGCCGGCCCTTCAGCGTCGTCGTATACAAGGGGGTTCCGGGGGCGCCGACCATGCTCGGCTTCCGCTTTTCCATAATCATCAACACGCGGGCCTCTTGTAGCGCGAGGCACCCCGGGTTCCCTATCAACAAAAGCATCGGGCTCAATCGTCATGCGCCGATCGGAATCAACCGCTCCCTCGCCCGCTCGCCCGTTGCCGCATATACTGTGCGCAGCGATGACCTCGGTCGCCCCCGCGCGAAACAGCCCCTCGATATCCGACGGATCGAGCGTTTCTATCAACACGACCACGCGACTCACGCGGCCTTCGGCCGTCAGGCGCGCAACAGTCTTGCGCACATCTTCGGTATCGAACAGAGACGCCGCGATGATGGCAGCTCCGCGGCGCGACGGAAACGCCCGCGCCATGGAAACCAGTCCGTCCAGGTCACCCACGCGAAGCACCTGTGCACCCGTATCACGACCCTCGACTTCCCGCTGCAACAGCCCGTAATCGCCGCACGCGCAGCACGCAAGCCAGATCGCCTTCATCACTCGTCGCCTCCGCTCTTTTTGCCGCGCGCCGTGGCGGGAATCGTCAAGCTGACCGTTCCCTTGCCCGATGCCCCCAGCAGTTCCTTGACGTCTTCGGGGTCAGCCGCCAGCGTCACCCATTCGATCTTGCCCTCGCGCGTGGCACCGGAATCTTCACTGGTATCGATCACGTACGCGCCGCACAGCCGATCGGTTACGCCGTCTTTTTGCACATACACATCCACGTAGCTGCCCACGCCCGTAGCACCGCCGACCGAGTGCTCGGCATCGACCGCCACCGAAACGGCGACCTTGCCCTTAGGCACCTCGAGCTTGTGGCTCTCGGCCTTGGTGTAGACATTGCAGATCACGGCGTTTTTGGGAATACGCGAAGTCGTCACGTCGCCGCGCACCTGGCGCAGCTCGGTCGCCGCGTCACGCGGCAGCAGACTTGTCAACCATTCCTGGGTTATGACATTGGTCTCATCGAGGGTCTCGCCCACATCGATATCGCGCGCCGCGACGCATACCTCGACGCGATCGCCACCGTACCTGGCCAAGGTCTCAGCCTGGACCTGTTCGGCTTGCGAGCGGATCGACGAGCCGTAAACCATGCAGAGCAGAGCAGCGAGCACGCCCGCGACCAGACTGATGGCGATGCGCTTGCTCTTGTTCACGGCCGCTCCTCTCATGGCAGTGCCGGGCGAATGCCCGTACCACCATTGTCTGGGCGGTCAGAGCGCAAAGCGGCGCAATCGCGATCTTGGTTTTCGATGTCAAACCAATCGCTGACCAAAAGCTGACCAGCCCGTCAAGCTCTTGGCAAGGTTTTGGCCAGCACGTCAGCAAACTGCATGTTTCGAGGCTTTTCCGCAGCAAAAAAGCCGTCTCCCGAACAGTTGGGAGACGGCTGTCATAGGAAAAATCAATTACAGATGGACATCGGGATCGAGCATTTGAGCACTCACGCGCATGGATGACGCCAGGTTTTGGAACGTTTCCAAACGCAGACTGTCGATCTGCCCGGCGTCCTCGGCCTCGCGAACGGCACAACCCGGCTCATGGGTATGCGTGCAATCGCCAAACCGGCACGCGCGCGATGCCTCGACAATCTCGGGGAAGGCGCGCGCCAGACCCCGCTCGTGACCCACGAGCGGTAGGCTGCGCAGGCCCGGGGCATCGGCGATCACGCCGGCGTCGCCCGGCAGCGCCACCATCACACGCGCGACGGTAGTGTGACGGCCCCGGTCGTCGCGTTCGCGCACACCGCCAGTCGCCAACGTATCGTGGCCCAGCAGTGCATTGAGCAGCGTTGACTTGCCGGCACCCGACTCGCCCAGAATCATGGCGCAGCTCCCGGCGGGCACGCAGGCACGGACCTCGTCCAGGCCGCGGCCCTCGGCAGAGGACGTCACGATCACGCGCACGTCCGGACCCACCAGGCGGCGCACGCGGTCCAGATCGCGCTCGAGCTCCTCGGCATCGCAGCGGTCAGCTTTGGTGAGCACCACCACCGGCGCGGCATCGCAGTCGAGTGCCAACACCAGCGAGCGCGCCACGCGGTCGAGCAGCACCTCACCGGCACCGAGCGCCTGCACGATTAGCACGCAATCCACATTGGAGCAGAGCACCTGACGCTCTCCGCGGGCACGGCCGCGCCAACGCTCAAAGCTCGTACGGCGCGGCAGCACGCACTCAATCACGCCCATATCGTGCCCGGGAGCGCGGCGCACCGCCACACGGTCGCCCACGGCAGGCAGCAGGACCTCGTCCTCGCCGCGCGACTTGGCAAACCCCACGGCATGCTCGGCGCGGAAGGTGTCGTCGGCAGTCGCCACCAGCGGAAACCCGCGATCCAAGCGCACCACGGCACCCAGCCGCATCTGCTCGGGCTCCTCGGCATGTGCGCAGAAATCATCAAAGGCAGTCTGCTGGGCTTCATCGACCGGCAGGTCATCAAACGCCGGAACGTCCTGCAGCGCGTCAAGTCCCGGCACGCTTGCCAGCAGCTCCTCGGCAGACGCGGGGGCCTCGGTCGCAAGCTTCCGACGACGATCGCGCTTAGCCCGCGCCCCCGTCGTCTTTTTCTTCGCCTTAGCCTTAGCCTTGCCCACAAGCGCCTCCCAGCACCATAAATCACAACTGAGCAGGTATTTTAAATCAAAAAGAGCTGGCCGGGCAAAGCCCGACCAGCTCACATACTTTCCCTCAGCTCATGGTCCCGAGAGGCTATCCGAAGGCCCGCCCGCCGGGAGGGGTTTCCTAAGGACACATCCTTTATTCAAAACGAGCGGCCGAGCAATTGCTCGGCCGCTCACCTTCTTTCCCTCAGCCCTTTTTCATCCGCGCGGGAGTAAAGCCAGCAAGGATACCGTAGGGCCCACCCCGGGAGTGTTTTCTTCTGAGCGATCCCGCAGCGCGAAGCGCGAGGACCAGCGAAGAAGAAAACACGCAGGGGCGGGCCCGGACAGGTTAACTTACTCCTTCTCGACCGCGCGCATGATCGCCTTGTAGATCTCCATCAGCGGGATGATCAGGAAGGCCAGGCCCAGCGCGGCAAGAACGCCCTTGAGCTCAAGCGTCACAGGGCCAAAGAACATCTCGGCAAGCGTCGGCTGAACGGTCACGATCACCGTCAGCACCAGCGCCAGCGCGG
Organism: Collinsella aerofaciens; assembly: GCF_040915425.1. Classification (GTDB taxonomy): domain Bacteria; phylum Actinomycetota; class Coriobacteriia; order Coriobacteriales; family Coriobacteriaceae; genus Collinsella; species Collinsella aerofaciens_BW. Next base: position 8,333 of record NZ_JBCPDN010000011.1, read on the forward strand.
CAGAGGCCCACAGCCACTTGTTCTGCTTCTTCATGCTAAACAGCGACGCACGACGGCTGCGCATATTGAAGCAGTGGAAGATCTCGACCATGTTGAGCGTGATGAAGGCCATCATCACGCCTTCCTCGTCGGCATTGCCGGCGATCATATCGGCGATGTGGATGTAGCCCATGTCAAAGTACACGCCCACAAAGAAGCTCGCCAGCACCAGCACGGTGATGATCAAGCCCTGGACCACGCAGTCCAGGCCCATATTGCCGGCAAAGACACCATCCTTGGCGTTGCGCGGCTTGCGCTTCATGATGTCGCCCTCGGCATCCTCCATGCCCAGCGCGAGCGCGGGAAAGCAGTCGGTGACCAGGTTCACCCACAGCAGCTGCACCGGCTGGAAGATGGTAAAGCCGATGAGCGTGGCGATAAACACCGAGAATACCTCGGCAAGGTTGGCCGAAAGCAGGAACTGGATGACCTTGCGGATGTTGTCGTAGATGCGGCGACCCTCTTCGCAAGCACCGATGATGGTGGCAAAGTTGTCGTCGGCGAGCACCATGTCGGCGACGTTCTTGGTGACGTCGGTACCGGTGATGCCCATACCGACGCCGATGTCGGCGCGCTTGATGGACGGGGCATCGTTGACGCCGTCGCCGGTCATGGCGACGATCTGGTCGCGCGACTTCCAAGCCTCGACGATGCGGGTCTTGTGCTCGGGCTGGACGCGGGCGTACACGCCGTAGTCCTCGATGTTCGCATCGAGCTCCTCGTCGCTCATGCGGTCGAGGTCGGCGCCCGTAATGGCCTGGCTGCGGTCGGCGACGATGCCCAGCTGCTTGGCGATGGCCACGGCGGTGTCGATGTGGTCGCCCGTGATCATGACGGTGCGGATGCCGGCGTCGTGCGCCTCGCGGATAGCGTCGGCCACCTCGGGACGGACCGGATCGATCATGCCGGACAGGCCGCAGAAGACCAGATCATGCTCGAGCGCAGCGGGGCTGCAGTCGGCGGGAACCTCGGTGTAGGTGCGGCTCGCCAGCGCCAGCACGCGCAGGGCCTCGTCGGCCATGGCCTTGTTGGCTGCCACGAGCTCGGCGCGGCGCTCCTCGGTCAGGGGGACGACCTTATCGCCCTCGTAGATATGGGTGCACAGGCCGATCACCACGTCGGGTGCGCCCTTGGTGTACTGCTCGTACTCGCCGTCCAGAGTCTCGACGACCACGGACATCATCTTGCGGCCCGAGTCGAACGGGGCCTCGCCCACGCGCGGGTGCTCGGCAGTCAAACCAGTAAGACCAGCCTTGCCGGCATCGTTGACAAGTGCGCACTCGGTCGGCTCGCCCACGGCCTCGCCCAGCTCCTCGTCCCACTGGGCATCGGAGCACAGCGCCATGCCGGCCAAGAACTTCTCCTTGGGCGCAGCGAGCTCGTGCTTGACGACGGTCATCTTGTTCTGGGTAAGGGTACCGGTCTTGTCGGAGCAGATGGTCTGCGTGCAGCCAAGGGTCTCGACGGCAGAAAGCTTGCGGATGATCGCCTGGCGCTTGGCCATCTTGGTCACGCCGAGCGAAAGCACGATGGTCACGACGGCGACCAGGCCCTCGGGGATGGCGGCGACGGCAAGCGAGACGGCGACCATAAAGGTGTCGAGCAGGGCAGTCGGGTCGGTGAGGACGTTGCCCACGCCGTGACGGATGATGTCGACGCCAAAGATCACGACGCAGATGACGATAACCATAATGGTAAGGATGCGGCTGAGCTCGGCGAGCTTCACCTGCAACGGCGTGAGCTCTTCCTTGGCCTCGGCCAGGGCGCCAGCGATCTTGCCCATCTCGGTGTTCATGCCGGTGCCGACCACGACGGCGCGACCACGGCCGTACACAACGGTGGAACCCATATAGCACATGTTCTTGCGGTCGCCGAGCGGCACGTCATCGGTGCCCGCGGCGAGCTCGATCACGTTGGCATGCTTCTCGACGGGCACGGACTCGCCGGTAAGGGCGGCCTCCTCGATCTTCATTGTGGCGCTCTCGAGGACGCGGCAGTCGGCCGGGACGGAGTCGCCCGCCTCGAGCATGATCACGTCACCGGGCACGAGCTCGGCGCTCGGCAGGTGCACGAGCTTGCCATCGCGCAGCACCTTGGACTGCGCCGCGCTCATCTCCTGCAGGGCCTCGAGGGCCTCCTCGCTCTTGGCTTCCTGGACCACGCCCAGCACCGAGTTGACGATAACGACGAACATGATAATGACGACATCGGCAAAGTCGGGCTCGCCCTTGACCATACCCGTGAGCGCGCTGATGACGGCGGCAACGATCAGCATGATGACCATGGGGTCGGCCATCTGCTCAAAGAAACGCTTCCACAGCGGCGTCTTCTCGGCTTCCTCGAGCTTGTTAGGGCCTGTCTTGGCGAGGCGCGACGACGCCTCGTCGTTGCTCAGGCCGAGGTTCTCATCGACACCTTGGTCGCTGAGCACCTCCGCCGCGGCGGACAGGTATTCCTTTTGCATATAGAGTCCCCTCCTGGGATTCGGGCCACTCAGCAGATTGATGCCCGATCATAATTCCCAGGAGAAGGGCAAGGGCTCATCAAGGCTGCCGTGCTGAGCGGCAGTTGATAGTGGAGCTATGGTACCCCAAAGCGGCGCGTCTAGCCAAAACATTCCAATTGGAAACACGGCTCAAGTGCAACGATGCAGACCGTGTGATGCTCAACATTGATAAAACGTTTTTTCTTCGGCGCATCGTCAAACTGAAATATCGCCCAGATAGCAGCGGTCAGAACGGTTGGTAAAGATTTTTCATATACCGTTTTTACCGCAAAAAAAGAACTTCTAATTCGGCATACGGTCGATTTTTTGGGGTATTCGGTCGGCATTTCGTTATAATCATCTCAGTTTTATTTCTTATGGTTTATCTATCAGCGCAAGACGATGTCAGATGGAGGTCTGAATGTACAAGCGCACTAAGATTGTATGCACCATGGGTCCCGCCTGCGATAGCGACGAGACCATCCGCGAGATGATCAAGGCGGGCATGAACGTCGCCCGTTTTAACTTCTCGCACGGCTCCTACGACGAGCACCACGGTCGCATCGAGCGCGTCCGTCGTATTTCCAAGGAGCTCGGTATGCCCGTCGGCATCCTGCTCGACACCAAGGGCCCCGAGGTCCGCACCGGCCTTCTGGTCGATGGCAAGAAGGTTGCCGTCAAGACCGGCGACAAGATCGTCGTCACCGCTCAGCCCACGACCGAGGATTTCCACGGCACCGCTGAGCACATCTCCCTCGACTACCTGGCTCTGCCCTCCGAGGTCGAGAAGGGCTCCCTCATCCTGATCGATGACGGCCTGGTTGCCCTCGAGGTCGAGTCCGTCGACGGCCAGGACATGACCTGCGTCGTCAAGAACGACGGCCTGATCGGCGAGCGCAAGGGCGTCAACATGCCCAACGTCAACATCTCGCTGCCCGCTATCACCGAGCGCGATCGTCAGGACATCCTCTTTGGCCTGACCGAGAACATCGACTACATCGCCGCTTCCTTCATCCGCGACGGCGAGTCCGTCCGCGGTATCCGCGAGCTTTGCCGCGAGAACGGTGGCGAGCACGTCACGATCTTCCCGAAGATCGAGTGCGCCCTGGGCGTCGAGAACTTCGATGAGATCCTCGAGGCATCCGACGGCATCATGGTCGCCCGTGGCGACCTGGGCATCGAGATCAAGCCCGAGCTCGTTCCCCACATCCAGAAGGAGATCATCGCCAAGTGCAACGCGGCCTACAAGCCCGTCATCACCGCTACGCAGATGCTCGACTCCATGCAGCAGAACCCGCGCCCGACGCGCGCCGAGGTTGCCGACGTTGCTAACGCCATCTACGACGGCACCGACGCCGTCATGCTGTCCGGCGAGTCCGCTGCCGGTAAGTACCCGGTTGAGGCCGTCAAGATGCAGGCCAGCATTGCTCTCGAGACCGAGAAGTACCTCCCGGCTCATGCTCCGCTCGAGGTTCCGGCTGACGCTCACGGCACCCGCGTGGTCAACAACGTTGTGGGTATGTCCGCTGTGAACATGGCCACCACCGTTGGCGCCAAGTGCATCACCGTGCCCACGACCACCGGCCGCACCGCTCGCCTGATCTCGCACTTCCGTCCCAACATGCCGATCTGCGCGTTCTCCCGCCACGAGTGGGCCGTCCAGCAGATGATCATGTACTGGGGCGTTATCCCGCACCAGGCCGAGATTACCCAGGGCACCGTCAACGGCACGATTGTCAAGGCGATCGAGACCGCTAAGGAGCTCGGCTACGTCAAGACTGGCGATTTGACCGTCGCTACCGCCGGCGATCCCCGTATGAGCGTCCAGCTCGAGGACAAGGTTTCCTCGACCAACGTCGCTTACGTCGCTCAGGTGCGCTAAATCGCACTTGCAAGCAGATTTGCATTGCAAAGGGGCCCGGAAGGCTTCGCCTTCCGGGCCCCTTTTCTGTGCCATTGCCGGCACGCGGCAAAACACGCACTCATTTCTTTACCAAAAGTGCGAAATCCACCCTTCGAGGCCCAAAAAATAAAGTCCCAAGCGCTAAAAGTGTTCGCCCGGTGGCAAACCCACACCTTAACCGACGCTGCTAAATCGTTTTAGCAAGAGCCAGATCGACCTGTATTTCGGAAGTATGCGGCAAATTCTAAGACTTCCGAGCACACCCCGTTTTTTCGCAACAAAATGCCTGATAAACTAGCCTCAAAAGCCAGGTCTGCTCACAGGATTCAGATTTTGCCGCATACTTCCGAATTGACACTGGCATCGCACGGTCCAAAAGCATATTTCGACCAGGAGGACGTCATGGACCTGACGATATGCGGTCAATCCGCTTTTTACTATCACCGTATCCCGCCGCAGGTATTAGGCCTTTACCCCGCCATTAGCCTTGGCAATATGGATCGCAGATGTTGCGGCCTCGGAAGTCATGCAGTTGTAAAAGACCTGCTTCACACACCGCTTCACAGGCTAGTATTCACTCGGGCACAATCCGGGTCGCGAAGCCTTTTTAAATCGCACCTCCTGACCCAAGAGCCACCTCCTGGGTCGTTTAGGCAGACTGAGCATGGATTTGATGTCACGTCGCCCGAGTTTACGCTGCTCAACCTTGCCACGCAGGTCTCACGCAACCAGTTACTCATGGCTTGCTACGAGATGTGCGGCTCCTTTGCAGTGTTTAGGCCCTGCGAGCGAACGCAACAACAACTCGATGAAGCCATTTCGCTTAAGCTCATTCCACCCAACTGCGGCTGGGAGCAAATCAACGACGTCAACGGTAAGGACACCGACCTATGGAAGCGCCCACCGCTCCTCAGCGCAGCGAATATCGCCGCGTTCGCCAAGCAGGCCGCAGGCCTGCGCGGCGTTAAACAACTGCGCTGGGCGGCCGAGCACATGACGGGGCAGACCGCCTCGCCTTTCGAAGTCCAAACATCCATACTCGTCTCACTCCCCCGCGACGAGGGCGGCATGGGCATCAACATCGCAAACAACGTGCGCATCCCACTCAGCGACGCCGCGCGCTCACTGTATGACAAAACCTGCTGCTACGCCGATATCCTCATAGAGAGCAACACCGACAGCATGGGCGTCATTTTGGAATGCCAAGGCCGCTCCGCCCATGACAGCGAAGCCGCAAGTCTCTCCGATGCCGAGCGCACCACCGCCCTCACAAGCATGGGCTATGACGTTATCCAGATAACCTATGAGCAAATCAAGGACACGAAGAGCTTTAACAACATCGCCGAGCTCATTCATAAAAAGGCGGGACTCCCCTACATCCCAAAGACCGATCAGGAACGTACCGCTGAAAATGCCCTGCGACGGGAGCTGTTGGTCGATTGGGTTGAGCTATTCACTGCCGGGCCGGCCAGCTAGCAGCTAGCAATCAGGGGCAGCGCAGACACATCGGGCGATTCGACACGGGCGGCAAATCCCGCCTCGGTTAGCTCGACGACCTCGGTAAACGTTGAATCGAAAAACTCCTCGGTTAGCAAGCGATACGGCGGATGATCGGGCTCGCCGGGGTTTTCGCGTACAATCTCGTGCATGACGCCGATGGTCTTGAGCACATATTCTTTATGGATGGGATACTGCCCAAAACGCGTCGCCGCAGTATACAGGCGATCGGTCGCACGCGGAATCGAAACAATGCCGAGCGTCTTGCCAAACCAGTCAAAGTCGCCTTGCTTTTTAATGCGGAACTCCTCACACGGCTTGCCGCCGTGCGCCTCCAGGTACTGGTTCACGCGGGTGTTCCACACGGTATCGGCCACGAGGTGAGACCAAACGCCCAGCGTCAGATCGAGCAGCGACTGCGCCACGTCATCGGGCGCGAGCGAGAACTCACGAGCGCCGGGACCGACAACCGGCTCGGCATCCCTGTAGCGCTGGGGATAGTGCACGCGATTCAGTCGCTCGCGCTCCTCGATAATCGAGGTCGCCGCGGCTAGCGCACCGGTGGGTGAACTTTTAAGCAACGGTGCCACATAGGTATCCCAGAACTCGTGCTCACGCGGCTTAGGGATAGGCTCGGGCTTGGCAAAGTGCGTAATGCGGTACGGGATGGGATCGGCGATGCCAGGGACCATATAGCCCACGAAAATATCCGGAACCACGCAGCCAAACAAAAAGGCATTGCGGTCGCGCACGCTCTTGGCAAGCGCACCGGTGCGCTCCAGCAAACGCTCCGTCTGAGCGATATGAATGTTCCAGCTTGGCATAGCCACCCCCATAAAAAACCTGGATAACTATACCATCACGGCAAAGCCGCGCGGGCGGCTACGCACGCTCTACGCAGCAACTAGTCCGTAGCACCGCTTTCGGTTCCATACGACGGCGAAGGCGCCTCGACCACATGGTGATATCGATCGATATAGATTGCACGGGCACCCAGGCGTCGCACCAAATCCTGGTGATGTGTGCTCATCAAGACCGTCTTACCCGCCGCGACGTAGGCCAGCAAGAAGTTGACCACGATGTCGCATGAATCCTCGTCGAGCCCATTAGTAGGTTCGTCGAGAACCAAGATATCGGGGTTCATCGATACGACTGCCGCCAGCGCCACACGCTTCTTTTGCCCACCCGAAAGCTGATAGGGCGAGGCATCGACCAGGTCGGCAACTTGAAACAGTTCCATGGCATCGTGCACGCGACGGTCGAGCTCGTCTGCCGGCAGCCCCATCTGCGCGGGACCAAAAGCAACTTCCTCACCCACCGTAGCGCAGAACAACTGGGCGTCGGCATTCTGGAACACAAAGCCCACGCGCTGATGGAACCACTGGGCCGTCGCGGAATCCTTGAGATATGTCGCATCGACCATACACCCGTCAAACAGGTATGCCCCTGCGTCCGCGAGTTCAAGGCCGTTAATAAGACGCATAATCGTCGTCTTACCGCAGCCGTTGGGACCGAGCAGGGCAACGAGTTCACCACGATCGACCTGCAGCGACACGCCATCGACAACCGTATGCCCCGCATAGGAGAACACCACGTCGCGCAACTCAATAAGCGGCGCGCCCTCGGCGCCGCCCGCACCGTTCGTGCCCGCCGCACTATTCATATCGATCGTCAAAACGTCGCCCTTCCCTACTCACATCGACGGCTAGACCGCCCGCGCTACAGCACCGCGCACAACACGGCGAGCAGAACCACAACGACCGCGTAAACCGCATCGCGCCAGCCAAACCCGGCGCGCGCGGGCGCCGGATACGCACCGGCAAAGCCGCGGCAGAGCATGGCCTCGTCTATCGCGCGGCTGCATTCCATCGCCTTGATAAAGGTCATGCCCATGATACCCGCCAGCGAGTCGGTACGCGAAAATCCCTCAGGCGCACGGCCAACGCTGCGCAGCATGACCGATTCGCACAAATCGTGCGCCGTGCGTCCCAGCACCTCGATATGCTTGAGTGCCATATCAAACGTAAAGATGACCTCGTCGGGCAGGCGCAACATCTTAAGCGCCGCCGACATGCGACTCCACGTAAGCGTCCACGAAACGCCCAGCACTAGCGTCACGTTAATGAATGTCTTGAGCGCAATCTTGAGCATGGCGCCCGTGGCAGAAGCACCCAGCAGCAGGGCAGGCAGCGCCAGAACCACGGCAAACCCCGCGGCAGCCAACGCCGGCACAAAGGTAGCGCGCAGTCCGCGTACAGGGCGCACCGCGACCAGCACCAACGCAATCGCCGCCATCAGCATCAGGTACAGCGGACTCTGAGTCAGGCACACGCACAGGACGCAAACGAACATCCCCACCAGGCGCACCGGCGCCGTAACGGAAGAAAGGGCGCGGTCGATCATCGACCCGCCCTCGTGCGCGCCTCCACCCAGGCGAACCCGCTCAAGCAGGCTCGCCAGGTGCAGGACATTCTTTTGCATCACACGATGCCGAGCCCCCGCGGGCTCGTATCGCTCCTCGGCCGCAAGCCAGCTAGGCAGCTCGGCTATTGCCATGAGCACCGCTTTCCTTGACCGTCAGCGAGACCAGGCGGAATGCGATGGTGAGCACCGCCACGCCAATCACGCCCGAAAGAATATACATCGCGGCCTGGCCGGCAAAGCCAAGGCCCTGCTCCTCGGAATAGGCCTGCAGATAATCGCCCGTGGGCAGGGCATCGGCAAAGGTCGGGGTATCGAGGCCGACCGAAGCCTGCAGGCTGTCGTCGCCAGCCTCCTGAACGGCGGTCGCGGCGCCCTCGGCGTCCCACTCACCCCAGGCGTCGCCCGTAGCCAGCAGGCCCAGCGGCGTGGCTACGACAAGCACGGCAACCAGGATGAGCGTAGGGACCAGCGAGGTCTTCTTGGCGGCAGCGCCCTCGGCAGCAAGCTTGCCATCGACGGCCTCGGGCCCGACGATAATGCTCGGCGCCGTCTTCTTGATAAAGCCGTAGATCGCGGCCGTCGCCACGCCCTCGACCACACCGGCAACCAGCATATGCGGGACCAACATGGCCGGAATAGCCACGGACAGCGGGAAGGGGCAGTACAGCGGGGCGCCCGAAGCGTTGGTGAAGAGCATCGGCTGAATACCAAACTCGATTGCCGCGCAGAGGGCCGCCAGGCACAGGCCGACCCAACCGCTCACGATGGCAGAAACCGTGGTGCCCCAACTCTTGTCGTGCAGACGGCTGTTGAGCGCACGGAACACAATAGCAGCGACAAACGGCAGCACAAAGGCCATGTTAAAGCAGTTGGCGCCAAACGACAGAACGCCGCCGTCGCCAAACAGCAGCGCCTGCAGCGCCAGCGCAACCGAGACAGCGATAGCCGCGGCCTCGGGGCCCAGCAGCAGTGCGATGAGCGCGCCTCCGACGGCGTGACCAGTGGTACCGCCGGGCAGCGGCACGTTGAACATCATGAGCAAGAAGGAGAACGCGGCGCAAATGCCCAAGAACGCCATGTGCTCGCGATCGAGCGTGGCACGCACCTTTTTGATGCAGTGGACCCAAACGGGCACCATTGCCACTGCCATGACGGCATCCGTCTGCGGGGACAGATAATTATCTGGAATGTGCATGCACGCCTCCCGGTTATCGGCGCACAGAATTGCAACGCCGCTTAAATCACCTTGTCAGTGTTACGCATTGTAAGATTCGTAACACGCCTCGGGCTATCATAGCAAAACGGCGCACTGCCGACAAAGCAGCACGCCGTTATGTAATGCGCGTGTCATATATGAAGGCTCAACGGTGCCTTATATCGAGCATAGCGGTCACGTAGGACTCAGCAGCAGCCACCGCTGACCTATACCCAGCGCAAATCCTAGCCGCGGACCTCGCCGTTTACGCCCTTGCACACCTTGGTGACGATCTTCTGGTGCGCCTTCTCGACCTCTTCGCTGGTGAGCGTGTGGTCGTCGGAGCGATACGTAAGCGCGAAGGCCATGGACTTTTTGCCCACGCCCACGCGGACCGGATCGCGGTAGACGTCGAACAGGCGCACGCCCTCGAGCAGCTTGCCGCCGGCGCTGGTAATGCGGCGCTCAAGGTCCTCGCAGGTCACAGCGTTGTCGACCACAATTGCCAGGTCGTGCTCAACGGCAGGGTACTGCGAGAACTCGCGGTAGTTCTCCTGATTGCGGGCGCCCTTGATCAGCTTGTCCAGGTCGAGCTCAAAGGCAACGACGACCTCGTCGATGCCCATCGCCTCGCGCGCCTCGGGGTGAATCTCGCCGACCCAGCCCAGCACAGTGCCGCCGGACAGAACCTCGGCAGCACGACCCGGCTGCAGGAAGGCATAGCCCTCGCCCTCGACGGGACGGAAGCGAACCTTCTCGATGCGCAGCTGGGCAAGCAGCTCCTCGACAATGCCCTTGCCAAAGAAGAAGCGCAGCTTGCGGTACTTCATGTTCCAGGACCGCTCGCTCCACTGGCCCGAGAGCACGCCCGCCACGGACTTGGTCTCCTTGGGCAGGCTGGCGTTCTCGCGACCGTGGAACAGGCTGCCGACCTCGTACAGGTGCACGTTGGGCGTACCGTGCGCCTCGTTGTAGGCCACGGACTGCAGCAGGCCCGGCAGCAGCGAACGACGCATCTCGGTCTGCTCGGCCACCAGCGGGTTCATGAGCACCACGGGGCAACCGCGGCCTTCGGTGGACATACCGATCTTCTCCAGGTCACCCGGGGCGGCAAAGCCAAAGGTCGTGGTCTCGTTGAGGCCACAGGCGCGCAGGATCTCGCCGACCTTACGGGTGAGCTTCTGCTCGCGGGTCAGGCCGCCAATGTGGTTCTTGGCAGCCGGAATGGTCGCCGTCACGCGGCCCATGCCCCACAGGCGCAGGACCTCCTCGATCAGGTCAATCTCGCGCGGCAGGTCGGGGCGGAAGCTCGGCGGGGTAACCATAAAGTCTTCGCCGTCGCGCTCGACGGTGCAGCCCAGGCGGGTGAGCGAGCGCTCGATAAAGTCGGACTCGATGTCGGCACCGCAGATGGCGTGCACGCGGGCCAGGCGCAGCTTGATGCTGTCGATGGTCTTGGGCGCGGGGAACACGTCCACATAGCCGGGGGCGACCTCGCCGCCGGCGATCTCCTCAATCAGCGCGCAGGCAATGTTGGCAACATCCACGCAGCCGGTCTCGTCAACCTGGCGCTCAAAGCGAATGGAGGCGTCGGAGATCAGCGACAGATCGCGGCTGGTGTGCGAGGTGCGACCGGCGTTGAAGCAGGCGCTCTCGACCATCACATCGACGGTATCGTCCTCGATCTCGGAATCCATGCCGCCCATGACACCGGCCAGCGCCACGGGACGCTCGCCGTCGGTGATGAGGCCCATGCCGGCATCGAGCACACGCTCCTCGCCGTCGAGCGTCGTGAACTTCTCGTCCTGCTGGGCGGCGCGAACCACCACGCGGCGCCTGCCATCGCGCTCGGCAAAGGTGTCCAGGTCAAAGGCGTGCAGCGGCTGACCGGTGAGCATCATCACATAGTTGGTGATGTCGACGATATTGTTGTGCGGGCGCACGCCCAGGGCGTTAAGGCGCTTGACCATCCAGTCGGGCGACGGGCCGACCTTCACGTTGCGCACGATGCGGGCGACGTAGCGGTCGCACAGGCCCTCGTCGGCAATCTCGACGGAAAGCTCGTCGTCGGTCGCGCGGCCGGTCTCCGCCTTGATAGCGGGCAGCTCAACGTGGAAATCGCGGTCGAAGATGGCACCGGTCTCGCGGGCCATGCCGATCATGGACAGGCAGTCGGGGCGGTTGGGCGTGATCTCGCAGTCGAGCACGGTGTCGCTCGAGCCCACGTACTCGGCAAACGGCATGCCGCAGGGCGTATCCTCGGGCAGGATCATGATGCCGGAGTGGTCGCCGCCCAGGCCGAGCTCGCGCGCAGAGCAGTTCATGCCCATGGACACGACGCCGCGAAGCTTGCTCTTCTTGATCTTGACGTCGCCGGGAAGCACAGCGCCGATCATTGCCGTGACGATGTGGTCGCCAGCCTCGAAGTTCTGCGCGCCGCAAACGATCTGCAGCGGGGCGGGGTTGCCGTCGGCGTCGAGATTCTTGTCGCCCACGTCGACCGAGCACACATACATGTGGTCGCTATCGGGGTGCGGGGTCTTGGTGAGCACCTTGGCGGTCACCACGTGGTCGAAGGATTCTCCCACGGTGTCAATCGCCTCGACCTCGGTGCCGGTGCGGATATATTCGTCCGAAAGGGTCTTGGGATCCTCCGGAATATCGATCATGGTCTTGAGCCAGTCGTAAGAAACACGCATCTAGCTCTCCTTTCATACTGAAAGCCTGCGAAGAGATGCAGGTGGAAACTTCAACTTTGTGAACATTCCTTACAAAGCGAGGGTTGTCCAAGTGCGGCAGATCGGCCCGAAAGAGGAGCGCCGCGTACTTTGGTACGCAAGCGACGAATGAGCGCCGAGGTGCCGTGCTTGGGCAAGCCGCAGCCTAGAACTGATTCAGAAAACGCATATCGCCCGTCATGAGCGTTCTAAGGTCCGGCAGGTCGTAGCGCAGGGCCGCGACGCGCTCGGCGCCAATACCAAAGGCGAAGCCGGTGTACTTCTCGGGGTCGATGCCGCAGTTGATCAGGACGTTGGGGTCGACCATGCCGCAGCCCAGGATCTCGATCCAGCCGCTGTGCTTGCAGAAGTTGCAGCCCTTGCCGCCGCAGACGTGGCAGCTCACGTCCACCTCGCAGGAAGGCTCGGTGAAGGGGAAGAAGTGCGGGCGATAACGCGTCTTGCGGTCCTCGCCAAACATGCACTTAACAAAGTAGTCGAGCGTGCCCTTAAGATCGCCAAAGGTGATGCCCTCGTCGACGACCAGGCCTTCGATCTGGTTGAACTGCGGCAGGTGGCAGGCGTCGGCCGTGTCGGGACGGTAGACGGTGCCCGGGCAGATCATGTAGATGGGCGGCTTCTGCGACTCCATGGTGTGGATCTGCACGCCCGAGGTCTGGGTGCGCAGCAGCACGTCGGACTCGCCGTGAGCGTGAGCCTCGGGATGCGCGACGCTGCCGGGGTTGTTGTCGACCACATAGAACGTGTCGCGAGCCGAGCGGCTCGGGTGATCCATGGGCGCGTTGAGCGCGGTGAAGTTGTAGTAGGAGGTATCGACCATGGGGCCGGACTCGACGGTGTAGCCGATGCCGCAGAAGATGTCCTCGGCCTCCTCGATGATCTGCTTGATCAGGTGCTGGTGACCGATCTGCGGACGGATGCCCGGCAGCGTGATGTCGACGGCCTCGTGCTCGAGTGCATGCTTGAGGGCGACGGCCTTCATCTCGGTGGTGCGCTCGTCAAGCATACCCTCAATCAGCTGGCGCATCTCGTTGGCGCGCTTGCCCATCATGGGACGATCCTCGGGGGCGAGCTTGCCCATCATGCGCATCAGGCCGGTGATGCGGCCCTTGCGGCCGAGCAGCTCAACGCGTGCGGCCTCGAGCTTGGCGGCGTCGTCGGCGCCTGCGACGAGCTCCTTGGCCTCTTCCTCGAGTTTGACCAGATCATCAATCAGACTCATGTCTTCCCTTTCGTCTCTCACGCATCTCGCTTGCCGGGGCGGCTAGCACCCGATAGCTGCGGATGTGCGGCCCGGTTCGGTAACAAAAAACCGTCCTCGGGCATGTACATTGCCCAAGGACGGTTGAATTCCGCGGTACCACCTTGTTTGACCCGGCGGATGTCTGGCCCGCCGTGCCCACTCTGCGCCCCTTGTCGCGAGGCTCACGGCTTCCCTACTGGGGCTTCGCTGCCACCGGCCGCGCGCCCGTTGAGGTCGCTGCTCGGGAGTGAACGCTTGGCCCTTGCCACCGTAGGAAGGCTTGCAGCCCATGACCTTCCCTCTCTTGCCGGCGACGCGGCGGGCAAAACCCTCTCCGTCAACGCATTGGGCTATAGGATAACACATTTCGCGAGCGCATCGCCGCGTTCAGTTTTGTTCGCGCTGGGTACAAGGCAGGTAGCTGTGCAAACTGGCCGTGCACCCGCCTGCGGCGCTCGGCCTGCGAGATTAAGGATACGGCATGGGAAAGAAACTCGATAAGAAGGCCAAGGCCGCCGTGGCAAAGGCTGCCAAGGGCGTCAAGGCCGCTAAAGTCGACAAGGCCGTCAAAAAGTTCCGCAAACTCGAGGGCAAGCTGTGGACTCGCGAGTACCTGCTCAAGATTGCCGAGTTCGATGGAGCGACGATTGCTCCTGCCAACGGCGCTGCCGCCCGTGCCGACGCCATGGGCACGCTTGCCGGCGAACATCACAAGCTACTGACCAGCGAGAAGTCCGTTGAGCTCGTACGCTCGTTAGCGCGCGAGACGGTTGCAGGCGGCAAAATCGACGACCCGCAGCTGCTCGACGAGATCCGCGTGCTCGGCCGCGACCAGCGCGAGACAAGCGTTATTCCTACCGAGGAGGCCGAAGCCTGGACCAGGCTCACCTGCGAGGCCGACGCCGTGTGGCACAAGGCCAAGACGGCCAACGACTGGGCGAGCTTTGAGCCCTATGTGGATAGAATCGTCGCCCAACTTAAGCATCAGGCCGAACTCATGGACCCCAAGCGCGACCCATACGACGTTTGGCTCGACCAGTACGAGCGCGGCCTTTCTGCCGAGAGCTTCGACGCGTTTTGCGAGGAGGTCAAGGCCACGGTCGTGCCGCTCGTGCACGCCATCGGCGAGCGCGGCCAGCAGCCCGATGCCGACTTTTTGCACACCCGCGTGCCCGAGGCCGCCCAGCGCGCCATGAGCTTCGACCTGATGAAGCTCGTCGGCCTGAACCTGGACGACACCACGCTTGCCTTTACCGAGCACCCGTTTAGCGAGGGCTTTGCCGTAGGTGACGCGCGCATCGCGACACACATCTACGAGGACGATTGCATCTCCAACGTCTACAGCATCATCCACGAGGCGGGGCACACTATGTACGAGCTGGGCGTCAATCCCGCCTATGCGCGCACCTGTCTGGAGGGCGGCACCTCCATGGGCATCCACGAGAGCCAGAGCCGCTTCTTTGAGAACACCGTGGGCCGCAGCCGTGCCTTTATGGGACCGCTGCTCGAGGTGCTGCGCCGCCACGCGCCCGAGGTCTACGGCAACGTAGACGAGGACACGCTCTACCACGCCGTGAACATCGCGCAGCCTTCGCTGATCCGCACCGAGGCCGACGAGCTCACCTATCCGCTGCACGTTATGGTGCGCTACGAGATCGAGCGCATGCTGTTTGCCGGCGAGGCCACGGCCAAGGACATCCCCGCGCTTTGGAACAGCTTTATGGACGAGTACCTGGGCATTCCCGTTCCCGACGACGCGCACGGCTGCCTGCAGGATACGCACTGGAGCGGTGGCTCGTTTGGCTACTTCCCCACCTATGCGCTGGGCAGCGCCTACGACGCCATGTTTGTGCCGGCCATGTGCCGCGACGGCGTCGACCTTACCGGTGCCTGCGCGAGCGGCGATCTGGCGCCCGTCCGTGCCTGGCTGGGCGAGCACATTTGGCAGTGGGGCCGCGCCAAGGACGCGCCGGAGCTCATCAAGGGCGCCTGTGGCATGGCATTCGATGCCCGCTACTACTGCAGCTACCTGCAGGACAAGTTCACCACGCTCTACGAGCTGTAAGGATTGACCAGCACGCCATCGCCAACCATGTTGAAGCCGATGTCTTGGCAATGTCAGCGAAAACGACCCCAAGCGAGCAAGGTGACGTGAAATGAAAGGGCGCTCACCTTCTGGTCGCGCCCTTGAAATTGAACGTCAGACCGCCGCTTGGGGCCGTTTGCAGCGTCGAGCAGTTACGCGGTTTGGTAAAACCGCGTAACTACAGAGCCTCGAGCGCGTTGGCGATGCGCTTCATGGCGGCATCGGCGGATGCTTGGTCGGGCGCCTCGGCCAGCACGCGAATAACCGACTCGGTTCCGCTCTTGCGCACGAGCACGCGGCCCTCGCCTGCCAGCGCAGCCTCGGCCTCGGCGATGGCGTTCTGCACGCCCATGTTCTCGAGCGCGGCGTCCTTGTCCGCCACGTGCACGGCCACCTGCGCCTGCGGCAGCAGCTTGCACGGAGCCGTGAGCTGCGAGAGCGTCTCGCGCTCGGCACGAATCACTTCCATCACGCGCAGCGAGGTCATAATGCCGTCGCCCGTGCGCTCGATATCGCCAAAGATCGTATGACCCGTCTGCTCGCCGCCCAGGCTGTAGCCGCCCTCGCGCATCTTGGCATACACGTGACGGTCGCCCACGCCGCTGGTCACGGCGCTCAGACCGGCAAGCTCCAGCGACTTGACAAGGCCAAAGTTGCTGGCGATCGTCGGCACCACGGTACCGCCCGAGAGGCGCCCGTGCTTGTTCAGATACACGCCGCACACGTACAGGATCTGGTCGCCGTCGACCACGCGGCCGCGCTCATCCACGGCCAGGCAGCGGTCGGCATCGCCATCGTAGGCAAAACCCACGTCCAGGCCCTGCTCCACCACGTGGCGCTGCAGGCGCTCCATATGCGTGGAGCCGCAGTCGACGTTGATGTTAAAGCCATCGGGCGCGGCGTTGATCACGCGCACATCGGCACCCAGTGCGTCGAACACCGGCTTGGCCACCGAGGATGCCGAGCCGTTGGCGCAGTCGATGCCGATCTTGACGCCCTGCAGTGAAAAGTTCGCGCTCGCGATGAGCGAGGCAATGTAGCGGTTGCGGCCCTGCATGTAATCGACCGTGGCGCCGATATGGTTGCCCGTTGCCAGCGGCACCTCGCTCTTGCCATCGATGTAGTCCTCGATGAGCTCCAGTACGTCCTCGTCCATCTTAAAACCGTCGCTGTTGACGAGCTTAATGCCGTTATCGCAAAACGGGTTGTGGCTCGCGCTGATCATGATGCCGCAATCGAAGCAGCCCTCCACGGTCTGATGCGCCACGCCCGGCGTCGGGATCACATGCAGCATATAGGCGTCCGCACCGCTCGCGACCAGGCCGCTCACCAGCGCCGCCTCGAACATATAACTCGAGCGACGCGTGTCCTTGCCCACGATCACGCGCGCCTTGCGCTCGCGGTTGGCGCCGTAATACCAGCCCACAAAACGGCCAATCTTATAAGCGTGCTCTACCGTCAGCCCAACGTTGGCCTCACCGCGAAAGCCGTCGGTGCCAAAGTACTTCATGCGCTCTCCTTACAAAATAGGGGCGGACAGATTGCCTGTCCGCCCCAAAATGGTACTCGATTATCTGCGCTACCAGAAAAACCCTACGCCGACGCGCTGTCGCGAGCCGCCTGACATGTAGGAGTCTGACGCAGCGTAAGCGGCTTGTCCCCCGCCTCGGACGACGTGGTCAGCGTATACGTGATCGTCGTCGTCTCGCCAGCATGCAGGTCAACGGTTCCCGAATAGCAGGGAACTCCGTGCCAAGTGGCAGCGAACAGTCCAAACTGAGTCCCCTCAACGGTTAAATCGGTAATGCTGCCGCCTGTCGGCGCAAACAGCGATACATACAAGCGCTCATCGTCACGCGAGGTCCCAGGCGCACTGGCCGCTACGTAGTCGGGCAGTTTACGTGCCTCCTCCTGCGTCATGACGTTCGTCAAGGTAACGGTAATTCGATAGGAGCAAGCGCCGTCGCCGTTCTTCACGCCCTGACCAATCTGCGTATCGGCGTTTAGATACCAATCAAGTTTGGAGAAGCTCAGGTTGTTAAAGTAGACGCCAGCAACGGGATCGGCGCTCGGGTCATCCGGATCGGGCAGTGAGGCGTCGATGTTCATCTCCTTGATAGCGTTCTGCTCGTCATCGTTTTTCATCCACGCGATCAGGCGGCCCTCTTCGGCACCGCGCTCAACGGCGCTGACAAGGTTCGCAACATCGACGTCGCCGATACCGCCAAGGATCTTGTCAAAGGCAGCGCTGGCGACGGATGCAAAGATGCCGTCCGACTCCTCGACCGGATAGTTCCAGTACACATCATGCATAAGCACCTTCGCCGCGTTAGTACCGTCAACGACTGTACCGTCGGGCAGTGAAACATTACCCACGAGGCCCAACAGATACTGCAGGAATACCGGATCGATACCAATGACGCCATCGACGTCCTGACCATATTCAGACTTCCACAGCGCGGCGACACGCTGCGAATTACGGGGCCAGTCGGGCGAATAGGTGTTGCCCGAGATGTATAGGTTGCTGTGGTCACCAAACAGCGTCTCATCTTCTTCGTCGACGCTCTCAACCGCCTCGTCTTTGCTGCGCGCAATGCAGGGAACAAACTCGCCAATCGACATCTGGCCGTCGGTGACCGAAATCAGACCCTGCGAACCGCCAAAGCCGCCGCAGGCACGAATCTCGACGTTGTTCATGGCGTACATAAGGTAGTTGCGCGTCTGGCCGTTGGCGCCGAGCATCTGGGGAAGGACGGGGGCGACCTTCTCCGCCGCGTCAACCGCGCCGTTGAGGGTGGCAAAGCCGTCCTTGGCCTTATCGACCAGCTCGGTCACCTGGGAAATATGAGTATCGCCAATGCCCTGGACCTTCTCGTTGGCGCTCTTGAACACCTTCGAGCTGCTGGAAAGCGAATCGGCGACCGCCTGCAGCGCGGACACGTTAATCATGCCGTCCTGGAACAGCTTGCCGGGCGTGGCCTGCGAAAGGTTGTCGGCCATGGGAACCAGCGCGTTGCCCGAGACATCGGACAGGGCATCAATCATGGTGCGGGCTGCGTTGATGTCACTGCCATACACCGGGATAAACGAAGCCGCCGTCCACAGCGGGCTCGAAGTCTCCGCCTTCATGCTGTCGCAGAGCTCATCGATCTTTTTCGCGTCGTCAGGCAGCGTCGAAAAATCGCCCGACGTGACCTTGTCCTTAAGGCCACCGACGATCTCGACAGCCTCCTTCGCTTCGCTCTTTACGGTCTTTGCCGAGTTAAGCAGCATAAAGCCGCTTGCGCCAAGCGCAACGAGAAGCACCGCGACTACAGCGGCAATAATGGCGCCAGTATGACGCTTTTTGCGCTCGCCCTTGCGATGGCGATGACGGACCAGACCGTCAGAGGTTGAACTCGACGAAGCGTCACTACCGTAGTTCAAGCCAAAATCGTAATAATCTTCCTTGGAACCCGAGCCCGCAAACTCGGTACCGCTATCATCCAGACGGGCGAACGTGCCAGTCTCGGAGGCGCCGGTGTAAATCGTGCCAAGGTTACCCGTAAGCCCCGCGCCACCGGCAGAGGGAGTATTGTTGTCGGCCTTGCCGGCATTAACGTTGCCGGCGGCATTCGCGGCGTTGGCAGCACCTGCGTTGTTCGCAGATACCGAAGGAGCCCCGCTCGGCTGCGACACGGAGGTTGCACCGCCCGCAAAGACACTCCCTCTTGCACGGCCGGTCTTTTTTGCCTTTTGAGACTGCTCGTACAGAGCGGTAAACATCGCCGTCTCGCCCGGGGACACGCGCTTACCGGAACCGCCCTGTCCAGCGCCGCCCGGCGTGCCGGCCTTACCAGCCCCGTTCGGACGCGGCGGAACTGCAGGGCGACCGCTATCGCTGCCCTTAAAGTGATTACCAGCCATAAAGAAATCCTCGCAATTGAGTCGCAATGAAAAAGTCCATAACGTTACTAGTTTATGGCATTTTGAGCATCGACAGCTAAACTCCAGACACGGACATCAATTGGCGAAAATGCGGCACAACACCTTTTCTGTCTTGGCGGCGGCGTCAACTACACCGTGAGGAACATCATCACGATGATCATGGCAAAGCCGATAAGGTCGGTCGGCAAAAACACCGTGCCCAGCATAACGGCGCTCGTGATGGTCGCCGAAACCGGCTCCACAGTTCCGATGAGGCTCGCACGCACCGAGCCGATGTCCTTAACGCCCTGCATATAGAGCATGTAAGCAAAAAACGAGCCGATAACCACGAACACCGCGAGCGCCTCGACGCCGGCAGCGTCGAGTGCCGGCATATGCGCCCAGGGCTGCACGAAGACACATGAGATCACGCCCGCCGTGAGCATTGCCGAGCCCGTGACGATGGGGCTGCCGTATTCGGGCAGGATCTTGGCGGGAATCACCGCCATACACGCGGCGCTGACCGCACACATAAGACCTGCTGCCAGGCCAAGCGGCGAGATATTCAGGCTGGTGGGGTCGCCGCCGGTGGCGATTAAAAAGGTTCCACCCAGAGCCAGGCCAATGCCGATGACTTCGCGAGTACGCGGCATGCGGCGATCGATCGCGCAGGTGTAGCCCATGATGATAACGAGCTGCAGGCACTGGAGCACCGTCGCGGTTCCGGCGTTCGTCAGGCGCACGGCCGAAAGATAGCAAAACTGGTTGAACAGCAGGCCAAAGGCGGTAAAGAGCAGCAGCTGCTTGCGATCGGCGGGTGTGGTCCAGAGCTTAATCAGGCGCTCGCGGTCGCGCGTAACAACCACGGCCATAAAGAGTAGACCGGCGAGAATCTGACGCACGCTCATAAGCCACAAGGTATCGACGTGGTAGGTATCGAACAGAAAGCTCGCGCTGGTGCCCGAGAAGCCCCAAAACGAACCGCCCACCAGCGTAGCCAAGACGCCCGTGATCATCTTGCGCGTCGAAGCGCTGTTCAGGCGCTCGCGCCAGGCGCGGCGGGTGCTACGGCTGAGCTCGTCGGTGCCCTCGGGCACATCAATGTTCGATATATCGGTCATCGGCACCGAAGCCCCTGCGCCTTCGACCTGCTCGACACACTCTTTGCTCATTCCACTCCCCCGAAACAGCCTGGAAACAATTCGGCTTACCTTATCACTGCGGAGGCACCAGCTGGAGGCTTGTCCGCTTATCGGTAGGACAATTCCGCAGGCGTCTTTCCATAGCTCGATACCGCAATGGCCTTGCATTATGCGACAGCCAAATCGCGGCAGCAGGCTCTTTTGAAATGGATATGACAAAGCCCCTGAATTCCACAATGTAAGCGATTTTTAAAAATGTTCTTGCCACCGAGTTCAGGCTCCGTTATATTATCCCTTGCGCGCTTGCGCACCCTTGATCGGGCGTTTAGCTCAGGGGGAGAGCGCTTCCCTGACACGGAAGAGGTCAGAAGTTCAAATCTTCTAACGCCCACCAAATGTTCGCAGCTCAGAGGCTATGTCCTCTGGGCTGTTTTGTTTTATGTCGCCAAATCCGCTGGCAGTTCCAACCGCCCAACTGGCCAAAAGCCGACCATCTACTTGCCGATCTATCCATCGGCATAACCAATCAGTCCACACCGCAACTTCTCAGCAAAACGCCGCGATGTCTGCGCCCTGCGGTATCCTTGAGCCACTTGCACCTGCAGTACCAAGGAGCCGCCATGCGCACCGAGCTCGATGTCCCCTTTTCGCACAAAGAAGAAGCCAAGGCGCTGGGCGCCAAATGGGACCGGACCAAGAAGATCTGGTATGTACCCAGCGGCGTCAACCCCGAGCCCTTTGCCGAGTGGCTGCCCGGTGTTGACCGATCCGACCCCTCAGCGCCGTATATATATCTAGTACTGGGCAAGCGCGAGTGCTGGAAGTGTCACAAAGAGACCTCGGTCGCGGCCTTCGGCATTCCCTATCGAGCCGATAACGACGAGAGCATCGCCATCGCGCACGCGCCCAACGAAGCTGGGCACATTGCCATCGACACGGCCAACGCCAACGCGCTCGCCATCGTGCCCGCTCTTGGCTGCGTGCCGGGCGAGATCCGCGACTACCTTCATAAGCGCTGCGGCTACAAGCCCGTAGGCGCGCGAGCCTCCAAAGCCCCGTCGCTCGGCAACACGTGCACCAGTTGCGACGCGCTGCAAGGCAGCCGCTATCTGTTCGAGGAGCCCTCGTCCCCGTTTGCCCTCACTGCCATCAACAAGCTGCCGGCACTGGAGTTTATACGCGTCGAAGTTGCCGGAGTCTTTGGCGTCCCGGCCACGCGTACCAATTTTGACCAGGCGCTCTTTACCTGGGCACGCGACCATCACGCCGAGTTCCACAAGCAGCTCGGTGAGGGGGTTTATTTGTAAGGACGGAGATGCCTTCACAGCCAGCTCCTCCGCATCACCTATCCCTCGTCGCCGGCGTCATACACGATATCGAGGCCACAAACAGGGCATTTCTCCGGATACACCGGCATATGAACGCCTGTCTGTTTTCTCACTTCGTCGCTGAGTCTGTCACGCGCATCGATGAACCGAATGTCGAGACACGGTATTTGCGAGCCGCAGCAAGGGCAGGTGACGACAAACGACCCGCAATCAACCTCTACGCTCGGAAACATATTGTTGTCTATAAGGGCACACGGCAGTTTTCCGTACTTCCCCATCGCAATATCGCCTCGCCAGCTCATACACGCTCCCCTCTCGCTATACAAAACAGGAAGAGCATGCACCGGCAGGCATGCGCGAGATTGCATCGCCACGCGATCCGATCAAACAACACGATCGTCAAAGAATGCCAAAGCCAATTACGCTAATACGGCAGAAGCCCCGCCTTTTCACGCTTCTTTTCCGAGCGATCGAACTCAATGCGATGGGCCTCAAGAAACACCGTATTGGGTCGCCACTGACACTCATTCGGCTGCCTTAGCGTCGCACCCGCAAAGGAAACGTAGTCGGTCTTATCCAGCAGGTACGATCCGCACAGCCGATATTCGCCGCAAACAGGCTCAAACGAAATCAGGTGAGCATCAAATAGGGAATGAAGATCGCGCCGAAGCAGAATGCCGTTGCTGGCAACCTGCGATTTGGGTCCCGAGTAATTCTCGATATGTGCAGCCTCCAGAGCTTCGCTGACGCCGCAGTCCGACACCGCGCAACGGCCATCATAGGCGGCAACGAGCTGCTTGCGGAACCATTGCTGCCCCAATCGCTCGCGCCTTAACGCATAGCGGACCTTTTCGTCGTCGGTCGTACCCTGTCCGGCAAACTCAATATCGACGGGCATGTGCTTCAGATAACTCATGTCGGGCGCAAAACGAGGGTCCGGTCCGCCTTTATGAACAGGACCGTGCAGAACAAACCATCCGTTTTCGGGCTCGAACCGTTCAACAAATGCAAGGCCGAGCACCTTGTAGCCCACCTCGGTTGCAAATATGACTCCGACTGGAACGCCACATTCCATGCAGTTGAGCATTTTACGGTTGTAATTCTGGTCTCGAAAACCAACGGTACCCGACGCTTGAACCGAGTACTTAATGACCCACGTACCATCGTCCAAATAGAGCGGAGGCACATCGGTGTAGAAGCTCTTTTTAGAGTTATGGACCGAAAGCGCAAAGATCTTATTGGGATCTTGCTTCACCCGATCCTGGCCCGGCCAGAAGATCCCTGAATCCCGCGTTACGGGAAAGAAGTCCGAGCCAATTCTCAAACGGTACTGATACTGAGGGCTATCTTCCTTGGTGTGGTGCGGAAGGCTGGTCCAAACGCCGCCGCGCTGTTCCTCACCCAGAAACCACTCCCATGCCTCAACGTATTCGGAAGGCACGAGACTGCAGGCGCGGTCATAGCTTGGTCCATCCATCAACGGAACAGCAAGGTCAATGTCGTTCATCGCCAGCACCTACAACCATACGAACGCGAGTCATGCCCCTCAATAATATGGCCGAGAGTCAATTATTACGAGATCTCATTCCGCGATCGGCACATCGTTGATGCTCTCGGTTTGCCGCTGGCGCGCTTGTACCCCGCTACCCCACTTCCCTGTATACTGATGTAGCACGTGTTTCATCCGGGCTTGTTGGGCCGGGTCGTTCATGGGAGGGCCTTATGGCTGCTTCGAATCCGCCTAAGGGGAGCGTTTCTTCTTCGTCCATCAAGCCGGTTACGCGCAAGGCCGTGCGTTGCCAGCGCGAGGTCGCTTGGCTTGTCACGCAGGCGGCGGGCAGGCTTGTGGCGACCACTCAGGACGTCAATGCTCCCACACCGAGCTTTGTGCTGGCAGCGGCGCTGGATCGAGTACACCAGCTGGAACTCGCCGCACAAGAAGACGGCAGCCATCTTGGCTACCAGGACGTTATGACGCCCGACCTGTTGACCTTTTGCCGCACAGCCAAGTTGCCCGCCGCACCCAATGCGCTTTCGGACGCAGGCTACATGTTTACGCTCTCGGGCGCGGACCTTATCCGCGACATCTATGCATACTGCAGCGAGCTCGCCGAGCGCCACGTCTTTGACG
>NZ_JBCPDN010000011.1:32600-41415 GCF_040915425.1 Collinsella aerofaciens
GGCGCCAATTGAGGGTCGATTATTGGTTCGCCTCGTCCACTAACGCATCTATCCCACGCGCTCCGACAGTCGATACTTGCGGTTGCGGCTCGTCGCCGGCGCCGTGGGCTCAAGCTCGCCTTGAGCAATGAGCGCGTTGACGCGCGACCTAACCTGGGAAATTGTGAGCCCTGTGTGCTCTGCCAGCTCGCGCGTCCCCAGCTCGCCGTAGTGTTTGAGTGCCGTCACAATTAAGCCCCCGCCATGATCGACCGGCTCGATCTTTGAACGGTAAAGTACGACCTTGAACCGATCGAATCCCGGGCAGAACAGGGGCTCGGCCAGACCATGCGCGCGCATGGCATCAATCATCATCGGGATGCCCGAGCCATTTCCGTCAGCCGGCGAGCCTGCGCCATCCGGCAGTGGAACAATCGACATGAGTTTCACGAGCGTCGCGTTACGGCATCGGGAGCTGCCGTCAAACAAGTTCTCGCGAGTCTTTCCCCCGTAAAGGCCGCCAGGATTCGTCACCTCGACACGATCGTCAAAGACGTCGACGGCAATCGATTGTCCACAGAACCGATCCCCGTATTCTCGATGGATTACGGCGTTTGCGATTGCCCCGCGCAGAACCTCCTCGGGAATCTCAAGCGAGTCGACACGCGAGACGCCTTGGACGGTCGAGGTTCGCCGCAAATTCTTGGCGACGGCCACGACAGCATCCGAGATCATCTCGCCCGACGTTCCCTCACAGATTGTGCGGTCCATGAACCTCAACGAACCCGCGGCGCCCTTCTGCGTTCCGGCATGGACCGCCACATCGATAAAGAGCTTGGGATAAAACTGCTGAGGGTAGGCGCCCGCAGCCAGGAGCCCGGCCTTAGTCACATTACCCTGGGAGTCGAGGAAACTCAGGCGCTCCAGCTTTGTTTTCTTGTCCGTCGCGCCGCGCATAGCTCGGGGCGTCAGCGAGAAAGCACGCTCTATCGTGCGGTCAATCAGGGCCTCGTCGAGGTCGCCCACGCCCGCGCCCGGCACTGCATCGCGATCACTGGGGCTCGTTCGTTCATACGACGACAAGGACAGGACTTCGGTCGATGAAAGCGGCACATCTTTGTCATCGATGCGCTTGTAGCTGCCGCCCTGGGCGCCCCGCTCTATGACATAGCAGGGCTTGCTCGACGGATCGAGCTCCTCAATGGTAATGACGAGAACGATGGCGCCTTGAAGCTCCACTCGCTCGATCGTGTATTTGGGCGGATTGGCCAGCTTTCCTCGACCTCCCGCATCACCCATGCCTGCCACAAATTGGTTGAGCACTTTCTCGGTCTCGAAGTTCTCAACCGGGACAAAACCTGCGCGCTCACTCACTCCGAGCACGATGATTCCGCCGGCAGTGTTCGCGAATGCGCTCACCGTTTCCCACACGTCGCGGGAAAGCGTCGTGGCGCTCTCCTTCACTTCGACGTTAAGATCATCCGAGCCCATACGCCTTAAAGACTCAAGCAGACCGATCAGCTCGTTTTCGTTCATCTGCACGTCCTTTCGCTCGGTCCTGCGGAGAATGCCGCGGATAGATTTCCCTCGTCTCTCAGTTATCTCTCGAAATTATCTCTCATCTATCTCTCTATCTCTCGGCTTAGAGATAGAGAGATAGATGAGAGATGGAATGTCTACCATTTGCTTCATTTATACATATTTTTTCTGGTAGAACAATTGGTATTGAGACAATACCATGATTGCCTGTCTCTTTGCTGCTCAGTTATCTCTCATATTTTTCTCTCATCTTCCTGTCATCTCTCATATTAGAGACGAATGAGGGACGAGAGATACGCGAGTGATGGACGAGCGAGGATTTTCGGACGGTCGGATATCGAGAGTGGATATTTGGACGGTTTTTGGGGCTTTTGCGGCAAATTCCGTCCAAATATCCACTCTCGTTCGATAGGTATCCGGAAATCCTCGCTCGTCCGTCCGAATATCCACTCTCGTTTGGCGAGTGTCCAATTTTCCACGCTCGTGCGGCGGGCACGCGAGCCCTTCGCCCAATCCGCTGGCATCGTCTCCAGTTCGCCGCAGGGTCGCGGCCCCATATGGGTATACTCTCGAGGATTCGACTCGATTCGCCCCCGCTGGGGCGTCAAAGGAGACTGCATATGCCCACCACCTCAACCGACCCGCGCGCCGCAGCCGCTGCACTGCTGGTGCCCGGCACTACCTGCCACGGCTTTGCCGTCGAGCGCCGCGAGACCGTGCCCGAGCTCGACTCGGACGCTTACGTGCTGCGACACACTGCCTCGGGCGCTCGTCTGCTGTACCTGGCGTGCGACGACGAAAACAAGGCCTTTGCCATTGGCTTTAAGACGCCGCCGGCCGATTCCACCGGCGTGTTCCATATTCTTGAGCACTCGGTGCTGTGCGGATCGGCCAAGTTTCCCGTCAAGGAGCCGTTTGTCGACCTGATCAAGAGCTCCATGCAGACGTTCCTCAACGCCATGACCTACCCCGACAAGACCATCTACCCCGTTGCCACCACCAACGAGCAGGATCTGTACAACCTGATGGACGTGTACCTGGACGCGGTGTTCAACCCGGCCATCTATACCAAGCCCACCATTTTTGAGCAGGAGGGCTGGCACTACGAACTGGACCTGCCGGAGGGCGACGGCGACAGCAGCGCCGCGAGCCTGCACGAGGGCACGCTGCGTTATAACGGCGTGGTGTTCAACGAGATGAAGGGCGCGCTGTCCGATCCCATGAGCGTGCTGGACGATGCCGTCAACGCCGCGCTCTATCCCGACACCGCCTATGCGCACGAGAGCGGCGGCGACCCGCGCGCGATTCCCGCGCTCACCTACGAGCAGTTCCTGGACACGCACGCGCGACACTACAATCCCTCCAACTCCTACATCACGCTCTACGGCGACCTGGACGTGGACCGCGCACTGGCCTTTTTG
The DNA here is from genome assembly GCF_040915425.1 of Collinsella aerofaciens. Taxonomy (GTDB): domain Bacteria; phylum Actinomycetota; class Coriobacteriia; order Coriobacteriales; family Coriobacteriaceae; genus Collinsella; species Collinsella aerofaciens_BW. The sequence goes on from NZ_JBCPDN010000011.1 coordinate 35,540, forward strand.
GACGAGCGCTATCTGTCGCAGCCGAGTGCCGCGAGCCGCCGCATGGACGCTGCCGTTGCCGCCGGCGAGGACCCGTCCACGCTGGCGCCCAATCCGTTGGACGCGCAGGCGCCCGTGACCTGCGAGTACAAGCGCATCGAGATGGCCACCACACCCGAGAACGCCCTGGTGGGCCTGGGCCTTGTGCTGGGCAGCGCGCTCGACCGCAAGCGCACGATCGCGGCGGATATCCTGTTCGAGGCGCTGCTGGGCTCCAACGAAGCGCCGGTTAAGAAGGCCATTCTGGCCGCCGGCCTGGGCGGCAACGTGGTGAGCTACACCGCGGCCGAGAGCCTGCAGCCCTACGAGCTCATCATGCTGCAAAACGCACAGCCCGGTGTGGCGCGCGAGCTGCGTCGCGTGTTCCAGGACGCCTGCCGCGACCTGTGCGAGCACGGAGTTCCGCGCGAGCGTCTGGAAGCCATCATCAGCAGCAACGAGTACGACCTGCGCCAGCGTGACTATGGCATCGCCGACGGCGTGGCCATTGCGTGCGACGCGCTGAGCACCTGGCTCTACGATGACGACGCCGCGACGCTGGCGCTCAAGTACGGCCCAGTGTACGAGGAGCTGCGTAGCGAGCTGGACGGCAGCTATTTTGAGGACCTGCTGCGCGAGCTGGTGCTGGAAAACGACCACATGGCACTGGTCGAGCTGGTGCCGGTGGACGCCGCCGAGGGTTCGGAGGGTGCCGAGGCCGCCGAGCTGGCAGCCAAGCGCGATGCCATGACCGATGCCGAGCTGACCGACGTGGTCGAGCGCACGGCCGCGCTGCGTGCCGCGCAGGAGGCGGAAGACACACCCGAGGCCAAGGCCACGCTGCCGCGCCTGCGCGTGTCCGACATTGGCGAGGCGCGCCCCGAGCCGCCACTGATCGTGGACACGACCGTGCCCATCCCCTGCCTGCGCCACGGCATCCCCACCAACCGTCTGGCCTACGCCATGCAGTATTTCGACCTGAACTGCGTCGCGTTTGAGGACCTGCCCTATGTGACACTGCTCTGCCGCCTGCTTAAGCAGCTGCCCACGCGCGAGCACTCGGCCGAGGAACTCGACAACTTGCTCGCTGGCAAGCTCGGCTTTTTGAGCTTTACGACCGAGGTCATGACGCAGCCCGAAGTGGACGGCGTGCGCCCCTACCTGCTGGTGAGCGCCGGCGCCCTGTCCGAGAAGATCGATGCGCTGGCGAGTCTGCCGCGCGAGGTATGGTCGAGCACGCTTTTGGCAGATGCCGACGCCGACCGCGTGCGCGACGTGCTCACACAGATTCGCATTGGGCTTGAGCAGGGCTTTATCAACAACGGCCACTCGGCGGCGCTCGGTCGCGCGATGAGCTACAGCTCGCCTTCGGCCGTGGTGCGCGAGCAGCTTTCGGGCGTGGACTTCTATCTGTTCCTGCGCGACCTGCTCGACCACTTTGACGAGCGCGTGAACGGGTTGCGTACCAAGCTTGCCGAGCTGGCAGGCCGCATCTTTGTGGCCGACGGCTGCCTGGCGAGCTTTACCGGCAGCGATGAGGACTTTAACGCGTACTGGGCCGCCGCGGGCGACTTGGGGCTGGGTGCGGGCGATGGTGCCGATACCGGCCGCGACGCTCTCGTGGTGCCGACGCCGCGCGACCGCCACGAGGCTTTCGTCATCCCCAGCGATATCTGCTTTGCGGCAAGCGCGTGCGACCCGCGTCGCCTGGGCATCGACGTGACGGGCGCCTGGGCGGTTGCTGCCAACGCGCTCTCCTACGACTACCTGTGGAACGAGATCCGCGTTAAGGGCGGTGCGTACGGCTGCGGATTCCGCGCGGCTGGCGAGCGCCAGACGGCGTTCTACACCTACCGCGACCCGGCAATCGACCCCTCGATTGAGCGCGTGGCACGCGCAGGCGAGTGGCTCTGCAGCTTTGAGCCCGACGAGGCCGCCTTCGAGGGCTTTATCGTGAGCTGCGTGAGCGGCATGGACGCGCCGGTGAAGCCGTACGCGCTCACCAAGCGCCGCAACACGACCTACCTGGCTGGGCTCGATCCGCACGCACGCGAGGAGCGCCGCACCCAGATGCTCGCCGCCACGCCCGGTGAGCTGCGCTCGCTCGGCGCCGACGTGACGCGCATCGCAGCTGAATCGCCCACCTGTGTCTTTGGCGGCCGCGACGTCATCGCCAAGAGCAGCGCCGGCTTCAACGTAGTCGACCTGCTGGGCTAACCACAACAAAGGTAGATTTTTGGGACATGCCTGAAAATCTACCTTTTCTTTTGCCGCAGTCTGCCGGTTTGTCTCGATCCGCAACGCTAAGACGGCAATATCGGCTCCAGATGTTACAAATCGAGACGTTTTCGGATGACGCCAGCCCTTTGTCTCAATCTGTAACATCTAAGTCCATTTTTGCCGAGTTACTGTTACAGATCGAGACAAACCGCCGAGGACGCCCGCCGCCGCCCCCAGCAAAAACCATCACGAAAGGGCAGGTACCTTTGCGTAGTTCGAACACATGTTCTATAGTAGAGATGCTTGCATCAAACTGAAATTGCAACTAGAATATAGTTGCAGAATGTGAGGCAGGATGACTCGATCCGATAAACTCATCGCCCAGCTGCTTAGCTGTCCTTCAACGTATAGATTTGCTGACTTTCTTAAAGTTATGGCTTCATATGGCTTTGAAATGGACAGCAAAGGCAAGACGTCCGGATCGCGCGTTCGCTTCTACAGGCCATCAGATGGCAGGATGTTCGTAATGCACGCGCCTCATCCATCTGACGAATTGACAGCGGGGACCATTCGAAACATCGTTCGCTTTCTGCAAGATGTCGGAGGTAGTCATGAGTAACGTTTTGGCATACAAGGGTTATTTCGCCCCGGTCGAGTTCGATGCCGAACAGCATGTGCTAACAGGTATGGTCGCCGGCATTAGGGACGCAATCGTATTCGAAGGCTCCACGGCTGAAGAAGTGGAGCAATGCTTCCACGACGCCGTCGACGATTACCTTGAGTTTTGCGCCGAGAAGGGCCAGGAACCCGAGCGGGCTTTTAAGGGCTCGTTCAACGTAAGAACGGGTTCCGAGCTTCACAAACAGGCGGCACTGGCAGCGGCAAAGAAGGGTGAGTCACTCAATAAGTTTGTGACTGAAGCAATCGCTGCGGCGCTGTGAAGCCAACGTCGAGTCGAAGCCGCCACAAAGGGCGCCTTTATGGCGGCTTCGACGTTTGCCCAGATAAAACCCGCCAAAATAAACCTGTCCCTTTTTGGCGGGTTTGCTAGAGGAGGCTGGGATGGATAAGGCTGAGTTGCGGAGGGCGGTGATTGCTCGGCGCGATGCTCTTGATTTGGACTTGCGCGCGGCGAAGTCTGCCGCTATCTGTGCGCGGCTGATTGAGCTGCTGGGCCGCTTGGATGCCGCGGCGCCGCACACCGTTGCCATCTATGCCGCGATGGGTTCCGAGGTCGACCCAGCCGCGTTTGCCGCTGCGGCCGTCAAACGCGGCTGGCGCGTGGCCTATCCGTGCATGCTCTCGGCAGCAGACGCCGTGGCTTGTGGCCAGCGCATGTGTATGCGGGCAGTTGCCGCCGACGATGCGTCCGCGGCTCCGTTTATCGCCCACCCCACGCGGGCCTTCGCGGCCACGGACATCGACAGCGACCGCTTCCCCATCGTGCCTGCCGAAGCTCTCGACATGATCGTCGTGCCGCTCGTGGCCTTCGACCAAACCGGCGCGCGCCTGGGCTACGGCGGCGGTTGTTACGACCGCTACCTGCCTATGCTCTCGTCCGCATGCCAAATCATCGGCATCGCCTTTGACGAGCAGCGTGTCGACCACGTTCCCACCGACGCCCACGACCTGCCGCTACCCCACATCATCAGCGCCTAACGGCTGGTGCACCTCCCGGCGGCCTAGTGCTCCTCGCCGGCGCGGGCCAGGTCGTAGGGCGTGGTCTGGTAGACGTAGTAGTTGAGCCAGTTGGTGTAGAACAGCTGAGCCTGGCTGCGCCAGACGTTGCGCGGCTCGGCGGTGGGGTCGTCGCCCGGGAAGTAATGCGCCGGCACCTCCGGGTTGAGCCCGCGCTTCACGTCGCGCTCGTACTCCAAGCGCAGCGTGTCGGTATCGTACTCGGGGTGCCCAAAGACAAAGAAGCGGCGGCTGTCGGTCGACTTGACGATGTACAGGCCCACCTCGTCGGACACGGCCACGACCTCAAGCTGCGGCTCGGCCTCCACGTCCTCGCGACGCACATCGGTGTTGCGCGAATGCACGGCATAGAAACGGTCGTCAAAGCCACGGACCAGCGGGCTTTGCGGCTTCACCAGATAATGCTCGAACACGCCACTCGCCTTTGCCGGCAGGTCGTGCTTCTGAATACCGTAATGATGGTAGAGCCCCGCCTGTGCGCCCCAACAAATGTGCAGCGTAGAGTGTACGTGCGTGGTGGACCAATCCATGATCTGGCAGAGTTCGGGCCAGTAGTCGACCTCCTCGAACGGCATCTGCTCCACCGGGGCACCCGTGATGATCAGGCCGTCGTAGTGGATGTCGCGGATGTCATCGAACGTGCGGTAGAACGTCTCCAGGTGGCCGGCGCTCACATGCGTGGCCTCGTGCGTCTTGGTGCGCAGCAGGTCCACCTCCACCTGCAGCGGCGTGTTGGAGAGCTTGCGCATAATCTGCGTCTCGGTGGCGATTTTGGTGGGCATGAGGTTGAGGATGAGCACGCGCAGCGGACGGATGTCCTGGTGCAGCGCGCGGTACTCGGTCATGACAAAGATGTTCTCGCTCTCGAGCTGCGCGGCGGCAGGGAGGGCGTCGGGGATGCGAATGGGCATGGATGCTCCTTACGAGTCAGTTGCAGTTATGGTACAACGAGCGGCCCCATCCGCGCGAGCACATCGCCCAGCGATGCCGTCAGCGGCCCAAATCACTCCAAAAGTAGAGATTAAGGCATGTCCCAAAAATCTACGGCGCTTTAGCCTAGCAAAGTGGCAGCAGGACGCTACAATGATTCGACGCGAAAAACTCGGCCGAAAGGATACATATATGTACCAGACGCGTAAGATCGGTGTGGTCGGCCAGGGCCACGTAGGAGCACATGTCGCCAACAGCCTGCTCATGCAGGGCATTGCCGATGAGCTGTACCTGTGCGATATCAACGAGGCCAAGGTGACGTCCGAGGTCCAGGACCTGCGCGACTCCCTTTCGTTTGTCCCGTACAACACCAAGATCGTCAACTGCTACGACCACTACGAGGAGCTTGCCTGCTGCGACGTTATCGTCAACGCCGCCGGCAAGGTCGCGCTGGCCGCCGGCAACCGCGACGGCGAGCTGTTCTTTACCACCGACGCCGCCCGCACCTTTGCCAAGCGCATCGTCGACGCCGGCTTTGACGGCATCTTCGTGAGCATCTCCAACCCCTGCGACGTCGTGTGCACCGAGCTGTGGCACCTGACCGGCTACGATCCCAAGAAGATCATCGGCTCGGGCTGCGGCCTGGACTCCGCCCGCCTGCGCACCGAGATTTCCAAAAAGGTCGGCGTGAGCCCCAAGTCCATCGACGCCTACATGATCGGCGAGCACGGCTTTAGCCAGCTGGCCGCCTTTAAGGCCGCAACCATCGCCGGCAAGAGCCTCAACGAGCTCCAGGCCGAGAACCCCGACAAGTATGCCTTCGACCACATGGAGATCGAGGAGCTCGCGCGCAAGGGCGGCTACGTAACCTACCAGGGCAAGCAGTGCACCGAGTACGCCGTCGCCAACTCCGCCGCGCGCGTCTGCGCCGCTGTGCTGCACAACGAGCACGCCGTGCTTTCGGCATCCACGCTCATGACCGGCCAGTATGGCGAGGAGGGTATCTTTAC
>NZ_JBCPDN010000012.1:0-25506 GCF_040915425.1 Collinsella aerofaciens
GAACAGATCGCCGCCCTCAAAGTCTTTGAGCACCACGCGGTCGGCCGTGGTAAGCGCCTCGATAAAGGCCTCGTACTCCTCCTTGTTGAGCGGAGCGTTGAGATAGTCGCCGCTCCCCTGCTCCTCGTAGCGCGACTGCGAGAACAGCACGTCCATATCGAGCGTGGAGGCATCGACGATCGGCGCCGCGGCATCGAAGAACGCAAGGGCGTCGCCACCGACGAGCTTCATGACCTCTTCGCTCAGCGCCGGTGAACACAGCGGGCCCGCGGCAATGACCACGTGACCCTCGGGAATCTGCGTGACCTCGCCGTGCACGACCTCGATATTGGGACGGGCGGCAACCTCGGCCTCGACAAGCTCGGAAAACTTGACGCGGTCGACCGCCAAGGCGCCACCGGCGGGAACAGCCGCGCGATGGGCGCAATCGAGCAGGACTGAACCCATGCGCTCAAGCTCGGCTTTCAGCAAACCAGCCGCGGAATCCGGACGGGTCGACTTAAACGAATTGGAGCAGACGAGCTCTGCCAGGTGATCGGTATGGTGGGCCGGGGAGCTCACCTGGGGGCGCATCTCGCACAGCTTTACGGCAAACCCGCGATCTGCCAGCTGGATCGCGCACTCCGACCCCGCCAGACCGCCACCGATAACTGTCACCTGATCGAACTGCATCTGCAAACACCTTTCTAATTGACACGTTTTCCATTGTGACCGAAGGGTGTCTGGGCGTGAAGGGCAAACTTGGAGGGCGCATACCTTCCATCCATCATGCGCTCGATAAGGCCCTCGAGTTCAAGCGAACCCAAGAGTTTGAGTACGCCGACAGCATCGAGCGAGACGAGCGCCGCGATGTCGTCGACCTTGAGCGGAGAGGCGATGAGCGCATGCATCACGGTCTGCTGCGTTGGATCAAGGTCGGCAATGCCGGGAGCAATGGGGCGCGAGTAGCGCAGGGTTCCGTAGATGCGTGAGATAGCCATCTCGATAGATTCCTCGTCGACGATGCAGCAGGCACCGTTCGCAATGAGGTAATTCGTGCCACGCGACTCGGGCGATAGGATCGACCCCGGCACGGCAAGAAGTTCGCGCCCCAAATCCATAGCAGCCTCGGCTGTAGAAAACGTCCCAGAAGGCATACCCGCCTCGGATACAAAGAGGGCTTGCGACAGGGCCGCAATCACGCGATTGCGGCGCGGAAAGGCAAACTTGCGCGGACCCATGCCCCACGGAGAGATCGACACGACCGCGCCACCCGTATCAAGCGTGCGCGTAATCAGCCCCGCGCTCGAACGCGGGTAGACCACGTCGGCGCCCGTCCCCAGCACCACAACGTGTTTGCCGCCGGCGTTGACCGCAGCCCAACCCGAGGCCTGGTCACAACCGACCGCACCGCCCGAAACTACCGTCACTCCCGCCTCAACCGCCACCTTCGCCGCAAGCTCTGCCACGGCAAGACCATACGGCGAGGCCTTGCGCGCGCCGATGATGGAGAGCGCGGGCGTCGAAAGCACCTCGGGGTTGCCGCGCACATAAAGCGTCTGGGGTAAATCTGAAAGCTCCAAAACGGTCTCGGGATACAACGCATCACCTGGATGCAGCTCGAAGGTCCCCTCGGCCATCATTGGTCCCTCCTTCCCTGGTACATCGCCGCCTCGAGCACGTGGTCCTGCGTCACCTGCTCGCTCTCGGCGACATCTGCGATCGTACGCGCAATGCGAACCAGGCGCACGATGCCACGCCCTGTGAGATGCGTGCGTTTGGATAGGCCGAGCACACACTTCTCCGCCGCATCATCGAGCTCGAAGGTCGAAACGACGCCGTCAATGGACCGTGTCTCGTCATCCTCGGCCTCGGCATCCGCATCGTCCATGCGGGATTCGCGCCAAGCGCGAAAGGCGCGACCGCGCACAACGTAGTCACGTAACTCGGCCGACGACATACCCTCTGCGCCCTCGATAATCACTTGAGGGTCGGGACGGGTCACATCGATCATCATGTCGATACGGTCGGCCAAAGGACCGCGCAGTTTAGACCGATAGCGCTCGACCATCGCCGCCGAGCAGCGACACGGTACCTCACGATCGCCCAAAAAGCCGCAGGGGCAGGGATTGCTCGCAGCCAGCAGCTGAAAGCGCGACGGGAAGGTAAAAGCCCCGTCGACGCGTACGATCCTCACGTAGCCGCGCTCGATGGGCTGACGCAGCGTCTGCAGCACGCCAGTGGGAAACTCGGCAAGCTCGTCCAAAAAGAGCACGCCGCCATGAGCAAGGCTGATCTCACCCGGGCGCACCGGGCGCCCGCCGCCGATAAGGCCTGCGGTCGAAATACTGTGGTGGGGACTGCGGAAGGGGCGGTGCCCCGCCAACAAGCCATCAATGTTCTCACCCAAAACCGAATGGATGCACAGTGCCTCCTGCTGATCCTCAACGGAAAGCTCGGGCAGGATGCCGGTCATACGGCGTGCGAGCATCGTCTTGCCCGATCCCGGAGACCCGATCATGAGCAAGCCGAGTTCTCCTGCCGCCGCAAGCGCCATGCCGCGTTTAGCGACTTCCTGCCCCAGCACGTCTGCATAGTCGAGCTCGGGCTCAAAGGTCGCCTCGACACCCTCGGAATCCAAGTAGTGCCGTGCGGCATCGCCCATGCCGTGAGCAAGCTGAGACAGATGCGCGATAAAGCCGCAATCCACGCCCGCGAGTGGCACATGCTGGTCGGACCTACCGGCGATAAAAGACAGCCCCATGTCGCGAGCCAATAGCTGAAACGCCACCTCGCCTTTGACAGGAAGCACCGTACCGTCCAAGCCGAGCTCGCCGGCGATAAGGCAGCGATCGAGGTTGTCGCGGGGAATCTGACCATCGGCCGCTAGGACCGCGATGGCGATGGGCAGATCAAAGCCGCTACCGGTCTTGCGAATATCGCCGGGCGCCAGATTGACCGTAATGCCCGAGCGCGGGATCTCGAACCCGGCGGAGCGCATCGCACAGCGAATACGACCACGTGACTCCATCACCTCCATACTCGGGATGCCGAGCATCTGAATGCCCGGAACGCCGCCGGCAAGCGAGACCTCGACCGTGACGTGAATCGCCTCGACGCCGCGGATGCAGGCCGCGTGAACGGCAAACGTCTCGAACGCCATCACGACACCTGCCAATCGAACGCGTTGTACTGATGCTCGATCTCGGCGATATGCCCGCCGCGAATGGTGACACCCACGGCATCGAAGCGGATCGCCTTGAGCGGATAATGCTCCATAAGATAGCAGCTTGCGATGCGGCGGTAGCGGCGTTGCTTTTGGGCGTCCACGGCCTCCTCGGGAAAGACCCGCGTGTTGCAATCCAGTACGACGCGTCTGGTCTTGACCTCGGCCATCACCACGACATCGTCGAGCTCATCGAGCAGCACCAGATCAGCCTCGCCCTCGGTGCAACGATAACCCTGCTCCAGCAAGGTGTAGCCGCGCTCGTTAAAGTAGTCGATGGTGATCAGCTCGCCCAGCATGCCCAGCTCGCGGGGACTGAGTCCCTTGATAAACTCGGGCGTCATCGCCCCGCAGTCGAGCTCGCCGTTTTCCCAACGCTCCTTGAGCTGCTGTGTCTTGCTCTTTTTGCTTGCGGCACTCATGGGGTCTCCTTTCCCGCACACTGCAGTGCCCCGATGATGAGGGCACCTTTCATGCGGGTAAGTACCGGAAGCTAACCAAAAGCTGACCAAATGCCGTCAAAAAACGGGCCGTACGCAACAATGGTGTTGCATACGGCCCGCTACCAGCAGGTTTATAAAACCCCAGAGGTCCCTGTCTCCACAATTGACCTAGAAAAGGCGCTCAGTCTGCAGAAAGTTTCCGCAAAAGCTCACACGATGCAGTGGACAAAGTCCATGTTTTCGAATGGCCTCGATGTGCTCGGGGCTCGCATAGCCCTTCGACTCGGCCAGATGGTACTCGGGATACTCAGCGTCGTACTCGACCATCATCTCGTCACGCGTGACCTTAGCCATGATGGACGCCGCGGCGATGCAGGCGATCTTGGCATCGCCCTTCACCACATCGCGCTCGTTAGGAACGGCGCCCAAGGGGTTGCCATCCATAAGCACGCAATCGGGCTCGAGCCCCGTATCGGCCACGGCGCCCGCAACGGCGGTACGGATAGCACGGGCCATGCCCATCTCATCGATATCCTTAGGCGCGATATGGCAAAAACCGATCGCCGTCGCCACCTCGGCAATCTTCACTGAGAGCAACTCGCGGCGCGCCGGCGTGAGCTTTTTGGAATCGTTGATGCCCCAGACGCGCGGCTCCATAGGAAGGCAGACAGCGCATACCGTCAAAGGACCGGCCACCGATCCGCGACCCACCTCGTCGACACCAACGACCACCCCATCGCCGCCAAGCTCATGCATAAGCTCGTACATGTCATTGACGCGCTCGCGCTCGGCAAGTTCCTTGGCATGGCGCTTAAGAGCACGCTCGCAAGCCTTGATCACCTGCTGGCGCGGGTCCTCGCGATAATGCTCCACGAGGGCGGGGATCTCCTCAAACGTTGCGCTCGCCAGCTCTCCGGCAACCTGCGATGCCGAAACCGAGCTCGTCATATTGGTCATACCAGGCCCTCCTTGCATGCAAATCAGATAAAAAGAAGGGCCACCCGAAGGTGACCCTTGTGTCCAAACGAGTGGACAGACGCTGCGATCTTCTTAGCGCTTCTCGGGGATGCGAGCAGCCTTGCCCACCTTGTCGCGGAGGTAGTACAGCTTGGCGCGACGGACGCGACCATGACGAACGACCTCGAGCTTGGCGATCTTGGGGCTGTGAAGCGGGAAGGTACGCTCAACACCGACACCGAAGGACATCTTGCGGACGGTGAAGGTCTCGCGGGCACCGGCGCCGGCCATGCGGATGACGTCGCCCTGGAAGACCTGGATGCGCTCGCGGTCGCCTTCCTTAATGCGGTAGTGAACCTTGACGTTGTCGGCGACGCGAACCTGAGGAATGTCCTCGCGGATCTGCTGACGCTCGATTGCGCGGATGTAATCCATGTGCAATTCCTTACTCTTCTAGAGGTGCCGTACCACCTTGGCCGGCACGTAGTTGAACAAACGTATTCGAGTATACACGCGCGGGTTTCTGCTGCAAGAACAATTTTTTACGCAGACAAAAAGACAAAACCCGCACATGATAACCGCCCGTCTCACGAATGAGACGGGCGGCATGAAGGGGACTACGCTAGGCGTCTAAACCCAAAACGTTAGGCGGAACGCTTGGCCTCGAGCTTGGCCTGAGCGGCAGCCAGGCGTGCGAGGGGCACGCGGTAGGGCGAGCAGGACACGTAGTCCACGTCGGCCACGTTAAACAGGCCCTTGATGGACTTGGGGTCGCCACCGTGCTCACCGCACACGCCAAAGTGCATGTCGGGGTTGGTGGCGCGGCCCTTCTCGACGGCCAAGCGCACCAGTTCGAGTACCGCCGTGTCGATGGTCTCGAAAGGATTGTCCTCCAAGATCTTCTTATGCATATACAGCGGGATGAACTTAGCCTCGGCGTCGTCACGCGAGAAACCGAAGGTCGTCTGGGTGAGGTCGTTGGTGCCAAAGCAGAAGAAGTCTGCGTAATGGGCGATCTCGTCGGCGACCATGCAGGCACGCGGCAGCTCGAGCATCGTGCCCACGGGAATATTGAGCTCGACGCCCTCTTCGTCGGAAACCTCTGCGATCACGCGCTCGATAACCTCGCGGGTCTGGACATGCTCCGCCGTGATGGAAACGAGCGGAACCATGATCTCGGGGCGCGGGTCGACGCCTTCCTTGATGAGGCGGGCAGCAGCCGTGGCGACGGCGCGAACCTGCATGAGCGGCAGATCGCTAAAGACGACAGACAGGCGCACACCGCGCAGGCCGAGCATCGGGTTGGACTCGACCATGCCGTCGATACGACGCAGGCGGGCGCGCAGGACGGCAAGCTCTTCCTCGCTGGCGCCAGCGGCTTCCTTCTTGGTGATGGCGACCTCAAGCTCGCGAGGATTATCCAGGAACTCATGAAGCGGCGGATCGAGCAGGCGAACGACCACATCGCGACCGGACATGGTCTTAAACATCGCCAGGAAGTCCTCGGTCTGAACCTTGAGCAGGTCGGCCAGGGCCTGCTGCTTCACGGCCTCATCGTCAGAAAGGATAAAGCTCTGGATGATGTTCTTGCGATCGCCCAGGAACATGTGCTCGGTGCGGCACAGGCCAATAGCCTCGGCGCCAAACTCGAGTGCGAGTGCAGCATCCTCGGGATTGTCGGCGTTGACGCGCACATGGTTGGCATGGCCACAGGTCTCGTCCAGGCGAATCTCGTCGGCCCAGGACAGGATGGTATCCAGATCGCCGGTGAGCTCGGCGGAGACCAGGTCAACGGCGCCGTCGACGACGATGCCCTGGGTGCCGTCGATGGAGATGACATCGCCCTCGCGCAGCACGCGGTCACTGCCCTCGATACGCACGACCTTCTCGGCGGCGTCGATATGGAAGCGCTCAACGCCGCAGACGCAGGGCGTACCCATACCGCGGGCGATAACGGCGGCATGGCTCGTCTTGCCACCGTGGCTGGTCAGGATGCCCTCGGCGGCGACCATGCCCTTCAGGTCGTCGGGGTTGGTCTCCCAACGAACCAGAATGACCTTGCGACCCTCGGCGGAACGCGCGACGGCGTCGTCGCTCGAGAACACGACCTCGCCCACGGCGGCACCGGGGCTGGCATTAAGACCGCTGGCGAGAGCCTCGTACTTCTTGGAGGCGTCAAACTGCGGGTGCAGGAGCTGGTCGAGTTGCGCGGGATCGATACGGCTCACGGCCTCTTCGCGTGTGATCAGGCCTTCCTCGACCATTTCGATGGCGATGCGCAGGGCGGCGGTGGCGGTGCGCTTGCCCACGCGGGTCTGGAGCATCCAGAGCTTGCCCTGCTCGATGGTGAACTCGATATTGCACATATCGCGGTAATGATCCTCGAGCGTCAGGAACACGCGCTCGAGCTCCTCACCTGCGGACTCGAGGCCCGGGGTGGTCTTGAGGTCGGCGATGGGCTCGGTGTTGCGGATACCGGCGACGACGTCCTCGCCCTGGGCATTAACCAAAAAGTCACCGTAGAACTCCTTGGTGCCGTCGGCCGGATTACGCGTAAAGGCGACGCCCGTCGCAGAGGTCTCGCCCTTGTTGCCAAAGGCCATGGCCTGCACGTTGACGGCAGTACCGAGGTCGTCGGAAATGCCATGCTGCTTGCGGTAGATGCAGGCACGCTCATTCATCCAGCTGCCAAAGACGGCCTGGATTGCAAGGCGTAGCTGAAGCTCCGGGTCGTGCGGGAAGACGGGCTTGCCGTCAGCGACCTCGAGCTCGGGATACAGGGAGGCATCGACGTTCTCGGAGAAGATGCCCTTAAAGGTCTCGACGAGTTCCTGCAGGTCCTCGGCCGAAAGCTCGGAATCGACGCGAACGCCGGCGACCAGGCGGGCCTGGGTCAGGGCGTTCTCGAACAGGTCGGCGTCAACGCCCATGACGACGTTGGAAAACATCTGGATAAAGCGGCGGTAGCTATCCCAGGCAAAACGCGGATTTTGCGTCTGGGCGATGAGACCCTGAACGGAGTCGTCGTTGAGGCCCAAGTTGAGAACCGTGTCCATCATACCGGGCATGGAGAACGGAGCGCCCGAGCGAACCGACACGAGCAGCGGATCATTATCGTCACCGAGCTTCTTGCCGCAGCGGGCCTCGAGGTCTGCCTCGGCGGCAACGATCTCATCGAGTGCGCCCTCGGGCCACACGTTACCGGCGCCGGAGTACTCGACACAAGTCTGGCAGGTAATGGTAAAGCCACCGGGAACCGGCAGGCCGATACGGCTCATCTCGGCAAGGTTAGCGCCCTTGCCGCCAAGCACGAAGTTCATGGACTTGTCGCCCTCGGTGACACAGGTGCCCTGGGCGTCGGTTCCAAAACGGTAAACCCTCTTGCAATCGCTCACGATACTTCCCCTTCCATGCGCTCTCGCGCACGACCGTGGTAACGAATCGACCCGCCGGATGCGGGCCGTGAGGGTACTATACGGCGGGCATTGAGCGGGCTTGCGTAGAGGGCGCGGGGTTTGGTAAACGTGGTAAATGTGACGGTAAACGGTAGGTAAAGGTGGTTACCTTATGAAGATACCAATGCAAGAGAATTGCAGGTCAAATGCAAGTTCTTTGCTAAATCGCTTTACCAATATCGTGCATTATTTTTAGGTAGTCTTTTTGAGACGGTGCATTTTTAGCTACCGAAATGAGTTAACTTTGCTGGGCTCGGCGGGCGGCGCGGCGGGCGCGGGCTTCTTGGATTTCCTCCAAGTGGCTGATGATCTCGGAGGCGCTCTCCTCGATGGCCTTGCCGTTGGTACGCACCACAAAGCAGCCTAGGCGCTTCATGAACGCACGGGCTTCCTCGAGCTCGCTGTGCACGCTCTCGGGCTCGGCATAGGAGCCGGCAACGGCACGAGCGTAGTCATCGCCCAAGCGGCTATCGCGAATTTCGGAAATCACATCGACGGTCGAAATCAGGCCGAACAGGCGCATCGGGTCGACCTCGTAAATCGACTTCGGCGGCTCCATGCCATGGGCCAACGGAACATTGGCAACCTTGTAGCCCTGATAAGCCAGATACATCGACAGCGGCGTCTTGGACGTGCGCGATACGCCCAGCAGCACGATATCGGCACCCGACAAATCGTCGCAACCGCGCCCGTCATCGTGCTCAACGAAATACTCCATGGCCTCGATACGATGGAAATAGCGGTCATCGGTCTTGTGAATCACGCCCGCAACGCCCTTGGGCGGCACACCGATGAGCGACGACAGCACGGCGAGCGTCGGGCCGATCAGGTCGACCGAACGGATATGCAGCATGCCCAGGTAATCGAGCACGCGGGCGCGAAGCGCCGGATCGACAATGGTGTGGAACACGGCAATATCGCGATGATCGGCATCGACGCGCGGACCCACAAACGACTTGACCTGCTCCACGGAGGTCACCTTGGGCAGGCGTAAAACGCGAAAAGCCCCTTCATCAAATTGCCCGGACGCCGCAAGCACCACCTCACAAGCGGTATCACCGAGCGAGTCGGAGATAACGATAACGGTGGGACGAGCGGTGACCGGGCAATCCATGCGGGGCTCCTTTTGCGCTTATGCGCAGGCTGGCTTACTTTTTGCGAGCAAGCTCACCGATGTTTGCGATGCCGGAGAAAACGGCCTCGAAGCGGTTGAGCAGCTTAAGGCGATTATCGCGAAGCTGCTCGTCCTTGTCCATGACCATGACCTCGTCGAAGAAGCGGTCGATGGGGGCGCGCAGGGCGGCGAGGGCGGCAAATGCGACCGGGTAATCCTCGGCAGCGAGGGCGGCGTCGACAGCGGACTGAGCAGCCTCGGAGGCATCGGCAAGCGCGAGCTCGACCTCACCCATCAGGGCGCGGTCGTACTCCGCGCCCAGCTCGGGCTTGGAGATGTGCGCGGCGCGGGCATAGGCGGTCGCCAGGTTATCGAACGTCTCGGCGTCGTTCTTGCGGGCCTCGTCGAGGGCGGCGCAGCGGGCGAAGAAGACGGACGGGGCGATGATGTGCACCGCGGAGACGGCGGCAACGGTATCGGCCGGGATCTTTTCGTCGCGGGCCATGCTCACCAGACGGCCGTGGAAGAAGTCGCGAACCTGCTGGGCGACCTCGGCGGCGTCGAACTCAATGCCCTGCTCACTGTAGAGCTCGAGGGCGAAGTCGATGAGCGACGTGGGGTCGATCGGCAGACGGTCGCGCAGAATGTTGATGATGCCGATAGCGGCACGACGCAGCGCGTAGGGGTCGGAGGAGCCGGTCGGGGGCTCGCCGATGGCAAAGATACCGGCGATGGTATCGAGCTTGTCGGCGCAAGCCACGATGCAGCCAGCGGTGCCCTCAGGCAGCTCGTCACCGGCAAAGCGGGGACGATAGTGATCGCGGATAGCATGAGCGACCTCGTCGTTCTCCCCCATCGCGGTCGCGTAATAACCGCCCATCACGCCCTGCTGGCTCGTGAACTCGACAACGGCGTTAGACACCAGGTCGGCCTTGCACAGGTGCGCGGCGCGAGCGGCATCGGCGGCAAGGTGGGCGCCCAGGTGTGCCTCGCGGGCAATAGCGAGCGCGAGCTGCTCGATGCGCTCGGACTTGGCGAGCACGCTACCGAGCTTCTCCTGGAAGGCAACCTTGGCCAGACGCTCACGGAACTCGTCGAGGGAGATCTTCAGGTCCTCCTCGTAGAAGAACTTTGCGTCGTCCAGACGGGCGCGCACGACGCGCTCGTTGCCGTCGATCACGCGCTCGGCGTTCTCGGGCTTGCTGTTGGAGACGACCACGAACTCACGCGTGAGCTTGCCCTCGCCGTCATAGATCGGGAAGTAGCGCTGGTTGGTGAGCATGGACTCGCAGATGATCTCGTGCGGGACCTTGAGGAACTCCTCATCGAAGGTACCGACGAGCACCGTCGGCCACTCGCAGAGGTTGATAACCTCCTCAAAGACCTTCTTGGGCGTATCGACATGGCAGCCGGGACGGGCAGCCTCAACCTCGGCGATACCGGCAAGGATGGCCTCACGACGACGCTCGGCAGAAAGCACGCCGGCGTCCTCAAGCACCTGCTCGTAGACGGCGGGGCTGGCAACCACATGGTCACCGGGGCCAAGCACGCGATGACCACGCGTGGTGTTGCCGCTCGTCACGTCGGCAAACGACACGGGCACAACATCCTCGCCCAAAAGGCAGCAGATCCAACGGACCGGGCGCACGAACGTCGCGTGCTCGTGACCCCAGCGCTGGCTGCGGTAGTTGGGCCACTGCAGGCCGGCGATGGTCTTCTCGCACAGAGCGGTCAGAATCGGCGTAGCCGGTGCGGAGGGAATGTTCTTCTCGGCGAACACATACTCGCGACCGTCAGTATCCTCGCGACGGACCAGGTCCTCGGCAGCCACACCGCACTTGCGGGCAAAGCCCTGGGCGGCCTTGGTGGCGTTACCGTCAGCGTCGAAGGCAATGTTGGCCGCGGGGCCACGCTTGACCTCGTGAACCTCATCGGTCGCGGTGGCGACGTCGGCAACGAGTGCAGCCAGGCGACGCGGACTCGAGATCACGCGGACCTCGCCGTGGGCCAGACCGGCCTCGTCGAGGCCCTTGGCGATCATGGTGCCAAGCTGCTTGACGGCATTGTTCAGCGGTGCAGAGGGCATTTCCTCCGTACCGATCTCAAACAGGAAATCCTTAGCGTCTGCCATGGCTTACGCCACCTCGCCTTCCTGGTCGGCATTCTCGTTGACTCCGGCGACCTCGGCCATGTAGGCTTCGCAGCACGCCTTGGCGACGGCGCGGACGCGCAGGATGTAGTTGGCACGCTCGACCGCGGACAGCGCGCCACGGGCATCGAGCAGGTTGAAGGCGTGGCTGCACTTCATGACGCAGTCGTACGCCGGCAGCGGCAGCTTGCGCTCCAGACAGGAGTGACACTCGGCCTCGTAGTCGTCAAACTTCTGACGCATCATCTCGACGTTGGCAACCTCAAAGTTGTAGGCGCTGAACTCGCGCTCGTTCTCCAGGAACACGTCACCATAGGTCATGGGCGTGCCGTCGGGCAGGTAGCTCCACACCAGGTCGTAGACCGAGTTGACGCCCTGGGCGTACATGGCGATACGCTCCAGGCCATAGGTGATCTCGACGGGCACGGGGTCGACCTCGATGCCGCCCACCTGCTGGAAGTACGTAAACTGCGTGACCTCCATGCCGTTGAGCCAGACCTCCCAGCCAAGGCCCCAGGCGCCGAGCGTCGGGCTCTCCCAGTCGTCCTCGACAAAGCGGACGTCATGGTCGTTGGGGTCCAGACCGATAGCGGCAAGAGACCCCAGGTAAAGCTCCTGGGCGTTGACCGGTGAGGGCTTGATGAGCACCTGGAACTGATAGTAGTGCTGCATGCGGTTGGGGTTCTCGCCGTAGCGGCCGTCGGCGGGACGGCGGCAAGGCTGCGCATAGCAGGTGCGCCACTCGGCGGGACCGAGCGAGCGCAGCGTGGTCGCGGTATGGAAGGTACCGGCACCGACCTCGGAGTCATAGGGCTGCATAATGACGCAGCCCTGCTCGCCCCAGTACTGCTGGAGGCGCAGGATGATGTCTTGGAAGGAAAGCGATGAAGCGTTCATGCCTCTAATATCCCCTCGTCGAAACGATTACACGGTTAGGTACTGTACTATAGCGGTTTTTAGTCGATAGCGCCGATGCGGTTGAGCGGCCAGTAGCGAACGAGTGCCACAGCGATCAAATCAGAGCGATCGACGGGACCAAAGTAGCGTGAGTCGGCAGAGTTTTCGCGGTTGTCGCCCATCACCCACACGCACCCGTCGGGAACGGTGTAGGGATAGCTTACCTGAGTGCCGGGTGCTTGGACCGAAAGTGGCCAGCTCATGCCCGTCGTATAGTCCTCGTCGAGCGCTTGGCCGTCAACGACCACCTTGCCATCCTGCAGGTCGACCGTCTGGCCGGCCGTGGCAATAACACGCTTGACAAGAACATCATGCTCGGAGGTACCATCGGGGTTGTGAAACACCACGATATCGCCCTGCTTGACGGGCTGACCGAGCTCGAGGCTCACCTTTTGCGCCAGGATCTGGTCGCCAATCTCGATCGTGTCCTCCATAGAACCGGTGGGCACCACAAAGGGCTCGACCACAAAGGTACGGATCAGGAACGTGGCCACGAGCGCGATCGCGATGACCGCGATCCACTCAAAAGCGCCCCTCAACGCGGAATTTTGCGTAGGAACCATACTCACTCCTCGCTCTGCGAATACGAAGCGTCAAGGATCTCCTGCGCGTAAGCGCGCTCCTCGGGCGTGAGCCGCGCCGTCTCGATCAGATCGGGACGCCAGCGGCAGGTGCGCTCGATGGCGTTCTTGCGACGCCAGGCATCGACCTTGGCGTGATCGCCGCTCACAAGCACCGGAGGCACGCCCTCGCCGTTGAACTCGGCGGGGCGGGTGTACTGCGCGTACTCGAGCAGTCCTCCATCCTCGGCGGTCGAGAACGACTCGTCGACGTTGCTCATCTCGTCGCCCAGGGCGCCGGGAATCAGGCGTACGACGGCATCGGCAACGACCATAGCGGGAAGCTCGCCGCCCGTGAGCACATAGTCGCCGATCGACAGACGCTCATCGGCATACGCATACGCACGCTCGTCGACGCCCTCGTAGCGGCTGCACACAAACAGCAGGCGCTCACTTTTGAGCAGGCGCTCGGCCACATGCTGCGTAAAGGGCTCGCCACAGGGGGTGAAGAACACTACGGTGGGCTTGGGACCCTCGGAGCTGATGGCCTCGATGGCCTCGGCAATAGGCTCGACCTTCATGAGCATGCCCTGCCCGCCGCCGTACGGCTCGTCATCGACGGTACGGTGGCGGTCGTGCGTCCAGTCGCGCAGGTTATACGCCTTAAAATCAAAAAGGCCGGCCTTGCGGGCGCGGCCCAAGATCGATGTGGACATGACGGGCTCAAACATCTCGGGAAAGACCGAAAGGGTCTCGATCAGCATGTTGTCCTCCCTACTTGCCCATATCGATCAGGCCGTCCATAACGTGGACGGAAATTGTTCCTGTGTCGGGAAGATCGAGCACGACCTGCTCGATCACGGGAATCAGTACCTCGCCGTACCGATCACCCTCGACAACCCAAACATCGTTAGCGGGCGTCGACATGATCTCGACGATCGTGCCGAGTAAACCGAAGCGCTCGTCGACCACCTCGCGACCCATCAGGTCGGTATAGGCAGCGTCGAGCGAATCGAGCTCAAAGTCGTCACGATTTGCCAGCACGTAGCATCCCGTGATGCCCTCGGCGGCCGTCAAGTCGTCAATGCCCTCAAACGAGACCAGATCTCCATCGCCCGTATCGGTGACGGACACGACCGTGCAAAAGCGGTCGCGCTTTAGCGCCGGCGGCGTCAGGGCGACGCGCATACCCGGCTCTAATACAGAAGGAAGCCCCCGCAGCGGCTGCGCGAGGACCTCCCCCTTCCTTCCGTGCGGCTTGACAACACGGGCGATGTTTTTGTACTGGGACCTCAAGGTCCTAGCCCAGAACCTCTACCTCGACAGCAGTGTCGAGGCGAGCGGCCAGTGCACGGGCGAGCGTGCGAATGGCCTTGATGGTACGGCCACGACGGCCGATGACCTTAGCGACGTCATCCTCGGCGACCGAAACCTCAATCGTAGAGGCGTCGTCACCATCGATGACCTCAAGGCTCACGGAATCCGGGTCGTCGACGATCTGAACAACGAGATATTCGACGAGATCGGCGATGCGATCTGAGAGCATTGCCTCACCCTCGAGCTGTGCAGCGTCAACCTCAGGCACGATTTACTCCTCGGCGCCCTCAGCGGTCTCAGCGGCAGCCTTAGCGGCCTCGGCCTCTTTGGCGAGCTGCTTCTTGGACTTCTTGACGACGGTCTCGGTCTTCTCGCCCTCGTTGGCGGCCTTGACCAGAGCGGCGACGGCGTCGGTGAGCTGAGCGCCCTTGGACTGCCAGTCGGCGATCTTCTCGAGGTCGAGGTTGATGGTCTTGGGGGCGGTCATCGGGTTGTAGCGGCCAACCTCCTCGATGATACGACCGTCACGCGGGGCGCGGGAATCGGCGACGACGACACGGTAGTACGGACGCTTCTTAGCGCCGTGACGAGCAAGGCGAATCTTGACTGCCAAAGGAAACTCCTCCAACCAAGCAGCTTTAGGCTGCAACTACAAACAAACAGTTGAACATAATACGCCATCGACGCGGGCAGGTGAAGTCCGTGAGACCAACTTCTTCGGTGTAGTCGAGGGCAAATCCATATCTTAGACAAGAATTCGGGATTTGCAAGCACATACACGCGCCCCACATGAGCTGCGCGGTATACTCATGACATGGAAAGACGCGAACATACATACGGTTATGAGGATGCCATGGGCGTCACGCCGCCTCCCTGGACGGGTCCGGCGGTGGGCCTCATGGACCTCGATGCGTTTTTTGCGAGCGTGGAGATGCTCGATCATCCCGAATGGCGCGGAAAGCCACTCATCGTGGGCGGAGACGCCGATTCGCGTGGCGTCGTGTCCACGTGTTCGTATGAGGCGCGGCGCTTTGGCGTGCACTCTGCCATGGCCTCGGCCGAGGCGCGGCGCTTGTGCCCGCAAGCCATTTGGACACACGGGCACTTTGACCGATACCGCGAGGTGAGCGCGCAGGTCATGGCGATTCTCGCCGAGGAGACGCCGCGCGTGGAGCGCGTATCCATCGACGAAGCCTTTATCGATATCACACCGGGTCGCTTTGCGCCCGAAGACCCGCTGCTGGTTGCGCGGCGTATAAGCGACCGCGTGGCAGGGCTGGGAGTGACCTGCTCCATTGGCGTGGGCTGCAACAAGACGGTCGCAAAAATCGCAAGCGAGCGGGATAAGCCGTTTGGGCTGACCATCGTGCGCCCCGGAACCGAGCAGCGCTTTTTGGCCGCGCTGCCGGTATCTGCCATGAGTGGCATCGGGCGCTCGGCCGAGGAGCGACTGCGCCGCATGCGCATCTACACCCTCGGCGAGCTATCACGTGCACCGGAATCCACCTTGGCCTCTATTTTTGGCGTCAACGGCGAACGCATGCGCCAGCGTGCGCTGGGACTCGAAATCTCCGAAGTCACGAGTCTCGATGAAGAGCGCGAGGTCAAGTCGGTCAGCAATGAACGCACCTTTGCTAAAGATTTGACTGAGCGTGGGGATATTGAGGCGGCGATTGCGCTGCTGGGCGAGTCAGTGGGACGCCGTCTGCGCCGTCAGGGACTAACAGGCGCCACGGTAACGCTCAAGCTCAAGTATTCGTATGGAAACGGTCGCTCGGCACAGCGCCGGCTGCCTCATCCGACCGACGATGAGAACATCTTCGTGGCGGTTGCACTCGAACTGCTCGGCAACATCTGGCAGGAAGGAATGCACGTTCGCTTAGCAGGCATCGGCATGAGCGACTTCGACCACCAAGGCGGCATCCAGACCGACCTGTTCTGCGAGATCGATGACCGCGGAGCCCAATCCAGCGACCGACGCGACCTCTCCGTCGCCATCGACGCCGTCCGAGACAAATTCGGTGACACCGCCCTATCCTTCGGCCGCCAATCACGCTTCAATAACTAGTCTTTTTTGGACGGGGGGGTTGCTGCCTTCCGCCCGACACGGCATTGGTAGTCAATTTGGGACGGGGCTATTTTAGCTACCCCTATATATCGGTTGAGATTCATTCGGCCTAATTCATTCACCGTCAGCCAAAGGGTAGCTAAAATAGCCCCGTCCCAAATTGACTACCCCGGATGTCCGGTTTGCCCGCCGCAACAAAACTCTGTCCCAAATAGCTACTGATCGAGCTTGACCTTCTGAATCGTGCAGTGACCGATGCCCGTGAGGCGCACGATCTGCTTTATCGAAAAGCCCTCGTTTTTGAGCGTACGGATGTAGTTGTCGCGCACGGCTTTAGGCAAAGCTTTAAGGTGGTGAGGCTCATACGGTTTAAGGAGAGCCTGTGCAAACTCCAGTGCATCTATGTCGCTCACATGAGCGCCGTCACGGAAGCAATATCGATTCGGTTCTCCCGAGGTACTGAAAGCAAAAAATCTCTGAGAATCTCCGAGCAAACCTAGCACACATTCAGTCATACAAATACCCGGGTATCCCATATATTCGCTAAAACTGCTCCAACGATATAGTGAAGCAGTCCCAATCCTGGCTTTCGCAGGATTATCGTGAATATATCTCACACAGTTGAGCAGCTGATCATCGTTAAGAATCGGCACGCTCTTAAATCGATCCTGAAAAACTGGTCCCTTCCGTCCGGTTTTCGCGTTGAAATACATCGCATATGCAGTCGTAACAGAGTGCATGCAATCGCTCAGGTGAACATGTTCATCATCTAGCAACAAGTGAATATGGTTGTCCATAAGGCACCAAGCAATGATATTGACGTCGTATTTTCGGCATTTCGAGGCAAGCAACCGAATCAAATATATCCGATCATCGGCATCCTCAAATATCAGCTGACCACCACAGCCCTTTTGGACGACATGGTAATAGCCGTAAACAGAGATTTCCCGCGCGGTCCGAGTCATACGCATCTCCTCCTCTACAGATAACAAATACGTTACCCGAGTCGGAAAGCTAAATATCACGCAATGAACCGCAACTCGCTTCTATCGGCGAACGGTAGGTAGTAGCTAAAAAAGCCCCGTCCCAAATTAGCTACTTTGGGCAAAAAGAAAGCCGGGTAGCTGCGGAAAACCGCAACTGCCCGGCGATATGCGTGAGGGTAGCTAAACCCCGTCTCAAATGAGCTACTAGAGGAGATTGAGGGGAAGCTGGGGGGCGTCTCCCCAGAGTTTCTCGAGGCGGTAGAAGTCGCGGGCTTCGGGAGTGAAGACGTGGACGATAACCGAGCCGTAGTCCATGAGCATCCAGGTCTTCTGCTCGCGGCCCTCGATGGAGAACGGATGCTCGCCGCAAGCCTCGGCGACCTTCTCCTCGATCTCGTCGACGATAGAATCGACCTGGCGGTTGTTGGTACCGGTGGCGAGCACAAAGTAGTCGCACACATCGGAAAGCTCGGTCAGGTCGAGCACCTGAACGTCCTCGCCCTTCTTGTCGTAGGCGGCCTGCGCAGCGGCGCGGGCGACATCCTCGGCGGCGACACCGCTCGCGGACAGCGAGGCGGCGGTGCGGTCGGACGTGGCGGCGAAGCTCTTGTGCTCCACGTTCTCAAGAATCTGCTCGTCAGTCATGGTCTCGTCGGCCATGGAATACCTCTTTCTAGACACACCCGAGCTAGCGCAGCTGGGCGTAATGGTTGTAAATCGTAATAGCCGTGGGATAAAGATAGCGCCCGGACTGGATCACATAGACCAGACCCTGCGCAAAACAGGAGAAGAACAACTCATCGAGCGTCGACTCCCCAACCATCTTGCGCAGCGCATGGGCATAATCGCCGTGGCGGTTGGGTTCGATGGCATCAGCCACAAAGACCACCATATCGAGCGGCGTCATGTCGCAAGCGCCCACGGTGTGACGGTCGACAGCCTGAAAGACCGCCGGCGACAGCTCGGGAAAAAGCTGCGGAAGCTCATAGGCGGCAACAGGGCCATGCAAAAGCGGCGTCGCGGCGGAAGGAGAGCCGGCAATCTTAATGCCGTAATGCAGAGCGCGCGTGACCAGCTCGTCGTCGGAGAGCACTTTGTCCCAGTCATGGATCAGGCCGGCGGCAGCGGCATCAAAGCGGTCAACGCCGTAGACCTCGGCCAGATGAAGTGCGGTCTCGGCAACACCCAGCGAATGCACATAGCGCTTGCGCTTATCCTTCATGCGAACATCGAGCAGCTCTTGAATGCGCTTGAGCAGCGCGCGCTCATCGCCCTCAAACTGATCCTCTACCGACAACGTAGACCCCCATCACTCAAAATCTTCTTGGCCCAAATCGGCATATAGCCTGCGTTTGCGAATGTAGCCGAGCACGGACTCGCTCGTAAGATAGCGCACGCTCATGCCGCGGGCAACTCGCTTACGAATGTTCGTCGAGCTGATCGCCAGCGCCGGAATCTGAATATAGCGCACGTCGAACGGCAGCCCCGACTCTTTGATTCGGGCACGCGCCGTATCGATATCAAAACCCGGTCGCGTCGCCGCAATAAAGGTAGCAAGCTCAGCGATTCGTTCGGCATCATGCCAGGTCACAATATCGATAATCGCGTCGGCACCCGTAATAAAGTAGAGCTTTACCTGCGGCGGGTAAAAGTCGCGAAGGGCATGAAGCGTATCGGCCGTGTAGGTTACGCCCGGACGGTCGATCTCGAACCGACTCGCCAAAAAGGCCGGGTTCGCGGCGGTGGCGAGGACCGTCATGGCATAACGGTCCTCAGCAGGCGTCACCGGCTTGTCAAGCTTAAAAGCAGGAGAGCCCGCCGGCATAAAGAGCACAGCGTCCAAGTCGAGCGACTCGCGCGCCTGCTCGGCAGTCACCAGGTGCCCGTAATGGATGGGATCAAAGGTGCCACCCATAATGCCGAGCCTAAACTCCTGCCCGTCCTCTAGAGGAAGCTCGGGCAGACCGATTCCACCGCGCAGCGACATGGCTTACTCGCCCTCCGAGGTCTCGGCATCGCCCGCGGCATCCGCCGCATCGACAACCTCGACTCCCTCATCCGCAGCATCGGCCACGTCAATGGCTTCAACGGCAACGTCCTCGCCAGCATCCTCGAGCTCCTCGTACTCCGAGAAGTCCTCGGCGCCCTCAAAGTCAAAGGCGCGCTGGCAAATGCGGACCTCGTCGCCCGCACGGCAACCGGCCTTCTCGAGCGCGTCGTCAACACCCATACGCGCAAACTTATGCTGCAGGTAAATGACGGCTTCCTCGTTTTCCCAGTCGGTCTGGATGACCATGCGCTCGATGGCACGACCGACCACGCGGAAGGCACCGGGCTCTTCCTGGACAATGCGGAAACGCTTCTCACGCTGCAGGCGGCGGCGCTCCCACTCATCGTCGCGCAGGTCGACCGGTTCATCGGAGACCGCCAGCTCGGCGCGGAGCTTGGCCACCTGCTCACCTACGGCAAGCATCAACGTATTGAGACCGGCGCCCGTCACGGCAGACACGGCAAAGAACATATGTCCATCGTCGAGCGCTGCGCGCTTGAGGTCGGCAATCTTGTCGGCCGTGCCCGGCGCATCGCACTTGTTGGCAACGACGATCTGCGGACGCTCCGAAAGCTCGGCGCCATACTGCTCGAGCTCGCGGTTGATGATGTGGTAATCCTCGACCGGATCGCGATCCTCAAAACCACCCGTCATGTCGACGACGTGCATGATCAGGGCCGTACGCTCAATGTGTCGCAGGAACTGGTGACCCAGGCCCTTACCCTCGCTCGCGCCTTCGATAAGACCGGGGACGTCGGCAACGACGTAAGAATATTCACCGGCACGCACCATGCCGAGGTTCGGCACGAGCGTGGTAAACGGGTAGTCAGCAATCTTGGGACGGGCGGCACTCATGCGCGCGATGAGCGATGACTTACCCACGGAGGGAAAGCCCACGAGCGCGGCATCGGCCATAAGCTTCATCTCGAGCTCGATCCAGTGCTCCTCGGCCGGTTCGCCCAACTGGGCAAAGGCCGGAGCGCGACGCACCGACGTCACAAAGTGCGTGTTGCCCAGACCGCCGGCACCGCCGGGCGCCACGACGACGCGCTCGCCGTCGTGCACCAGGTCGGCAATCTCAAACATCGGGGTCTGCGTCTCGGGATCGAGCTCGCGCACCACGGTACCCATAGGGACCTTGAGAATCAGGTCCTCGCCGCTCTTGCCGTTACGACGGGCACCCTGCCCGTGCGTGCCGCGCTCGGCGCGAAAGTGATGCTTAAAGCGGTAATCGATCAGCGAAGACAGCTGAGCATCGGCCTGGATGACGACATTGCCGCCACGACCGCCGTCGCCGCCATCGGGGCCGCCCTTGGGGACAAATGCCTCGCGCCTAAACGACATGCATCCGGCTCCGCCGTCGCCGCCGCACACGTTAATGCGGCTGATATCGGTGAACTGTGACAACAGAATCGCCTCCTACAAAAAAGAGGGAGACCCTTGAATCCTAAAACTCAAGTGCCTCCCACATATGTGCTCTATGAAGGGTGAATTACGCGTTCGCGAGCGGGCGTACGCTGACCCTGTGCTTGATACCCTTGTGGAACTCAACGGTACCGTCGACCAGCGCGAACAGCGTGTCGTCCTTGCCACGGCCAACGTTCTCACCCGGGTGGATGTGCGTGCCGTGCTGACGGACGAGAATCGTGCCCGTGGTTACCGTCTGGCCGGCATAGCGCTTCGTGCCAAGGCGCTGACCGCGGGAGTCACGGCCATTACGGGAGGAACCGAGTCCTTTTTTGTGTGCCATTGTGTATACCTACTCTTTCGTTACGAGTGTAATCTACTCGGCGACGGGAGCCTCGGCAACAGCCTCAGCCTCTGCCTTGACAGCCTTCTTGGCGCGGGAGGTAGCCTGAACCTTCACGATCTTCAGCTTGGTCAGCTGCTGACGGTGACCCTTCAGACGACGATAGCGCTTGCGCTTGTGGAACTTGAAGACCAGCTGCTTCTCACCCTTGAACTGCTCAACGATCTGAGCGGTAACCTTGGCCTTGGCCAGCTTGTCGGGATCGGTGACGATCTTCTTACCATCGTTGAGGAAGATAACCGGCAGGGTGATCTTATCGCCCTCATTGCCCTCGATCTTCTCGACGGTGATGACATCGTCGGTGGCGACCTTGTACTGCTTGCCGCCCGTGTTAACGATTGCGTACATGTTTACTTGCCCTTCATGCATCAGTTAGTGCAACAGCCGAATATAGTAGCAGGCGATAATACCCCCGTCAACGAGTATGTGGAGCAAATCCACAAGTTCGCACAGGTATGGGGCTGACGAGTCGGCCCTCGTCGTCCTCGCATGCTTGATTCTGACGCTCGACATCGTAGGAGCAGATGGTCACGAGGTCTTGCATACCGGTGGAAACAATAGGTGCATCCACGCCCGGGGTCAAGCCCTGCAACAAAACATCAGCAGCAGAAAGCAAAATTTCCGGACGCATGGAGCCCTCGTTGTCGGCATGGGTGTCGAGCATGAGCACCAAATGGTCCGGGCGCTCCCCCGCCGTGAGCTCATAGCCCACGAGCGTGTGATCCAAATCCAATCGCTTGCTCTTTTTTCCGCGCGCGTAGTCGATGCCATGGCCCGCGCGCAGCGTGTCGATCGCACGACGCACCTCGTCGGCGCTTACGGGCGCCTCGGGGTCCAGATGCAGGTCGATGCGATACGACAGGCGCGTGAGCTGCGCCGTCAACGCCGGCGTGCGCACGTCGATGTACGCCGCCTCAATGGGCGCCAGATCGGCCGGAGACGCCGCAGCCAGGCGCCCAAACGCCTCGTCGAGCGCCACGAACTCGGTCATAAACAGGTCATACCACTCGCAGGTCGACGACGTACCAACCGGTAGCGCCGAAGAAAAGCCCACGCGCATGTGCGGAGAGAAGCCCTGCGTGACGGCATAGGGAAGTCCCGCACGGCGCACGATGCGCTCAATGGTATGGATTACTTCGAGATGGCCCAGGTACTTAAGGTGATCGCGCTTGCCATAGCGAACACGAAGTCTAAAGAGCGAGGGGTTGTCGGTCAGGCGCTCACTCATGCGCGATCACCCATCAATACATTCTTGGCATGGAGCGTAGGGCAGATCCCGCAGCCGGTGCATGACGTGCGGGTGCAGTCGGGAGTCGTGACGCCCTCGAGCGAGCGACGGTACTCGCGCTCGAGGAAGCCGCGCGTGCAGCCGGGGCTCACGTGCTCCCACGGCAGGCGCCAGTCCAACTCGTAGGGCAGGTGCACGAGCTCATTGAGGTCGATGCCGTTTTTGGCAGCAGCTTCCTTCCAGTTATCGAGCGAGAAATGCTCTACCCAGGCGTCAAAGCGAGAGCCCGAGCGCCAAGCGTCGATGATGACGGGCGTCATGTCACGACCGGCGCGGGACAGCGCAGCCTCGATGAGCGAGGTCTCGGCATCGTGGTAATGAACGCGGACGGCACGGTTGCGAACGCTCGTGATGAGCAGCTTCTGGCGACGCTTGACGTCGTCGTAGTCGAGCTGCGGGCACCACTGGAACGGCGTGGCAGCCTTGGGGATAAAGACCGAAACCGAGATCGACACCGAGATCGAGCCGCGACGAGCCTTGGGCACCACGGAACGACCGAGCTCCAGCACGTGATCGGCCAGATTGGCGATGGCCACGATGTCCTCGTCGCGCTCGCCGGGAAGGCCCATCATAAAGTAGAGCTTCATACGGTTCCAGCCGGCCTCGAAGGCCGCCTTGGCCGCACGGTCCAGGTCCTCCTCGGTCACGTTCTTGTTAATGATGTCGCGCATGCGCTGGCTGCCGGCCTCGGGCGCGAACGTCAGGCCGCCCTTCTTATCGCCGGCGACCGACTCGGCCATATCCACGCCAAACGAATCCAGGCGCTGCGACGGAATAGACACGCGAATACCCGTATCCTCCAGGCGACGGTTGAGCCTGCCGAGCACGTCGCGAATGCAGGAGTGGTCGGTCGTGGAGAGCGAGGTCAGCGACACCTCGTCATAGCCGGTCTTTTCCAGACCCTGAATCACCGACGAGACGATCTGGTCGGCCGAGCGCTCGCGCACCGGGCGATACGTCATGCCGGCCTGGCAAAAACGACAGCCGCGGGCGCAGCCGCGCAGGATCTCGATAGACAGGCGGTCGTGAACCAGCTGCGCATAGGGCACGCACGACTGCGACAGCGGATTCGTGGCGCCGAAATCCTCGACGACGCGCTTGTAGACCACGGTCGGCGCATCCTTGCCTTCACGCGGCACGGTGTAGCCATGCGGCGAGCAGGGCTCGTCGTGACGAACCTCATAGAGCGACGGCACGTAGTTGCCGGCAATGGATGCAAGCTGCTCAACAATCTGCGCGCGCGGGACTCCTTCGTCACGCAGGCGGCGATGCAGCTGGCAGGTCTCGAGCAGCGATTCCTCGCCCTCACCGATGAGGATGGCATCGAAGAAGGCCGCGTACGGCTCGGGGTTGTACACCGAGGGACCGCCGGCGATGATGATGGGGTCGTCTTCGCCTCGGTCGGCCGCTAACAGCGGAATGCCAGCGAGGTCGAGCGCCTCGAGGAAGTTCGTCACCGCCATCTCGTGCGGCACATGCAGGCCGACGATATCAAACGAAGCGACCGGCGCTGCGCCCTCGAGCGACAGCAGCGGAATACCCGCCTCGCGCATGGCGTCACCCATATCGGGCCACGGCACATAGCCACGCTCGCAGGAGATGCCCTCGGCCTGGTTAAGGATGTTGTAGAGGATGGCGATACCCTGGTTGGGCAGACCGACCTCGTACACATCCGGGTAGATCAGGCAGCAACGGTAGTCGGCATCGGCCTTGGAAAGCGTGCCCCACTCGTGATCGATATAGCGACTCGGCTTCTCGACCTTGGCGAGCAACGGCTCAATTAAATGAAAACAATCTTGGTACGGAACGCGCAACGGAAAACCCCTAAGCAGCGAGATCGGATGCGTCTTGGTAGGACGCCATAGGACGGGTAGCGCCCGCGACCGTGGTCACCAGATTGCGAACGCGGGAGAACGTGGCAGTGACCACCTCGTTGGCACGGCTGTAGTCGACATCGCGCTCGTAGAGCGAAACGAGCGCACGGCCCATGCCATAGGTGCCCGCGGCAGCAGTGAGCGCCTTGACGGCAAACCCAATATGCGGCGTCTGCTTGACGAGCGCGCGGGTGACCGCGCGGATCACCAAGCCGCCGGCAAGCACGCCCGCGACCTCGTAGCCGCGCTCGGGCTTAATGCCGCGTCCAAAGACGGCAGCGAGCTCAAAGAGCATGCCCACCTGCGCCAGCGCCATAACGGGATAATCGGCGCCCGGCAAAAACACCAGCGCACCGGTCGCCATATTGGTGAGCGCGCACGAGGTGATGATACGATTGGCCGCCGCGATGCGCATGAAGGCAAAGTTCGCCGCAAAGGCCGTTTCCTTGTCGGTGCGGTCGAGAATCCAGCGGGCAAGCGTCTCGAGCAGATACGTCTTATCGGTTGCCGCTACCACGCCGAGCATGGGCGTGGACTCCTCGATAAACGGCACCTCCACAGCAGACTCGGCAAGCACGCACACGGGCGCGCCGGCGATCACGAGCTCCTGGACGGCACTCTCCAAGCGGTCGGAACCACACGAGAGCACCAGCACCACATCGGTATCGGTCTTTGGAGCAATTCGCTCCTCCCCCAGACGCTCGACGCGCACAATACCCGAGGTCGTCTGCGGCACAAAGGCGTCACGCACCGTCTCGGCAAGAAAGCGCGAGGCGGACGAATCCAGATAGACCGAGACGCGCACCGGCGCATCGGAATCCTTCTTAACGGACGCGCCCATCTTAAAAGCGCGGGTCAGCTTATCTACGGGAATTTTCATAGCAAACCCCTCCAGCGGTTACGCGGCGCCCGAACGATGCCGCCATATGGATTGTACGATACCCACCGTCAGCAGCTGAATCATCATCGAAGACGAACCGAAGCTAATAAACGGTAGCGGAATACCGGTAATCGGCATCATGCCGATGCACATGCCGATGTTTTCGAAGGTCTGGAACGCCCACATGCCGACGATACCTACGCATGATAAGCGTAGGAACAGAGACTCGCACTTAAAGGCAACGCGGATCGTCGAGAAGATGAGCAGTACGTACAAGCACAGCAGCAAAAAGGAGCCGCAAAAGCCAAAGGTCTCGGACAGAAAGGCGAAGACGAAGTCGGTGTGGAACTCAGGCAGAAAGCCGCCGGCCGACTGCGTCGCATGGCCCAAACC